>CANJQG010000029.1 GCA_947476405.1 Thiotrichales bacterium | reverse complement strand
TAACTTGGCAATGCGCTCGAACTCTTCCAGCAAATCATAGGCTGCTTTATTGAAATTGCAGAGCGTGCCCACGCTGAGCGGCAGATGCATCTGTTCGCTAAAATAATCCTGAACGCGCGCATAAGGAATCAGTTGGTACTGCGACATAATGGCCGCAAGCCGATTATTTTGTTGGGGCTGGGGATTTTTGTGGTGGGCAGTCTTCTCTGCGTCAGTGCGCCCGTTTATTCTTGCCTGCTGGTGGGGCGTTTTCTGCAAGGGATCGGCATTGCAGCGCCTGCCATCCTCAGCTTTTTAATTATAGCGGATGCGTATGCCATGAAGAAACAGCAGTTTTTATTTGCGATCTTGAATGGCTCCATGAATATGGCAGCCGCGGCATCCCCCGTGATTGGCAGCTATATCGCATTCTATTTTCAGTGGAGGGGAAATTTCGCTCTGCTGTTGATTTTAGGCTTGCTCGTATTGGGGGTGTCGGTGTTTTTTGTCCCCAAGTACAAGTTTCCAGAGCATAAAGAAACCATCTCATTGCGGGGCTATGTGCCGCTATTCAAGTCCAAGCCTTTGATGCTCCTGATGACGAATATTATCTTGATGATTATCCCGTATTGGATTTTTGTAGGGATGTCGCCACTGCTGTATATGAAAAACTTGGGGGTCAGTCTGCGGCACTTTGGTTATTACCAGGGCGTATTTGCGTTGGTCTTTGGCTTGGGCAGTATTTTTTTTGGCTTGATGATGCATCGTTATACGCAGAAAAAAATTCTTCATGTTTCCGGACTGCTCTATATTTTTAGCTTCATCACCTTGATGATCGTGACTTTTTGGGGCAATCATAATCCATTCTTGATCACATTGGCTTTTTTGCCTTTTGTCATCAGTCAAATTATGCCCTCGACACAACTATATCCCTTGTGCCTGAATTTTATGCCTCAGGCAAAAGCGAAGGTATCGGCCATGATTCAAGGGGGGCGCTTGATTTTTACGGCGCTCAGTCTGCAGATTGCCAGTTGTTTTTATGAGGGATCTTTTCATAATATTGGCATTATTATTTGTGCGGTGATCTTCATGGCGATCGTCACGCACTTTTTTGTGTTGAGAAACCGAGAGTTGATGAATTTTTCGCACGAGTCAATTTAAGTTTTGGCTGAGATATGCATGGCTGTCCGTGCCTTTGTTGGTTTTTTTGGATAAAGCGTTAGCTTTGTTTTCGGCCCTCGGCTACCCATTGTCAAATGCGGCAAGATAAATTTCTTACTCACGTTCCTTAGCCCGGAACCGTCGAAATTTTCGACTCAGGTTAGCCTCAAACTTCACCAAAACCCTGACCCTGCGGCAAGCAAAACGGATGAATGTCAGTCGTTGGGCTTGCAGACGGGCTTTTTTCATCTCCTGCGCGCGTGGGCATTTTTTTAAAAATATAAATTGACATAGATATAAAATTTGTGTATACTCCGCCTGATTTTTAAATTTGTCTACATGATAATATTTTGCTAATAGTCTTGCATTAGCTTCTGAATAGTTTGTTTTTTACAATTCAATCTTGTGTTATCTGAGGACAGCCCCGGGGTAATTTTGCCTCTTTGATAACTGGAGATTGAAACATGCTATTTACACAATTTGCTTTGCCTGATGCGTTGCAGGAATCCTTTGTTCGTTTAGGTTTTTCTACGGCAACCAAAATTCAAGAACTCACCATTCCGCTTGCTTTAGAAGGGCGTGATGTGTTAGGTTCTGCACCAACGGGAACGGGTAAAACCGGTGCCTTTATGATCCCTATTTTAGCTAAAATGCTGAATAATTCAGAGGGTCGTGCTTTGATTTTAACGCCGACGCGTGAATTGGCCACTCAGATTTTGAAAGTTGTTCATGATTTATTGCCTCGTCGTTCAGGAATCAACACGGCTTTGTTGATTGGCGGAGAGCCCATTGGAAAACAATTCCGTGATCTTAAAAATGATCCGCGTATTATCGTGGGTACGCCAGGCCGTGTGAATGATCATCTGGAGCGTCGTACTTTGAATTTGAAAAGCGCGAATTTCCTTGTTTTAGATGAAACAGATCGCATGCTTGATATGGGCTTTGGCATTCAGCTTGATGAAATCATGAAGTATATGCCCACCGATCGCCAAACCATGATGTTTTCCGCGACTTTGGCTCCGGGGATTGTGAAATTGGCAGGTCGTTATCTCAATCAGCCCGAGCGTGTTGCCGTTGGTGAAGTGCATGCGGTTGCATTGAATCTCGATCAACAAGTTTTGCATATGAAGTATTCTGGAAAATATCCACAGTTGATGAAGGAACTGGAAGCGCGTGAAGGTTCTGTAATTATTTTTGTTAAAACCAAGCGTGGCGCAGATGAGTTGGCGGATCAGCTTGCTTCTGATGAACACAGTGTGGATGCGATTCATGGAGATTTACGTCAACGTGAGCGTGATCGTGTGATTCATGGATTCCGTAACAAGCGTTATCGCATTATGGTCGCAACGGATGTGGCTGCGCGGGGTTTAGATATTCCTCATATTGAGCATGTTATTAATTATGATTTACCTCAAACGCCTGAAGATTATATCCATCGAATCGGTCGTACCGCACGGGCTGGATCCAGTGGTTCAGCGATGAGTTTTGTTTCTCCTTCTGAAGGCAATATGTGGAAAGAAATTACGCGTATGCTCCAGGGTAAGATGGGCGATGGTGCTTCTCCTTTTGCGGTAGAGCCTCGTCGTAGCAGTGCGCCCCGCGGAGGACAAGGACAAGGACAAAAGCCAAGCGGATTTAAATTTAAGAAGCGCTTTGGTGAGAATAAAGATCGCCATGTTCCAGGTGGGCGTGGACATTAGGAGTCACCATGATTCAATTTAACGAAATATCGCTGAAGTTGGGTCAGACGGATTTATTCCATGAACTATCCTTTGTTTTGCATGCACAGGAAAAAATAGGTCTGATTGGCCAAAATGGTGCAGGAAAGTCGACGCTATTCAATTTGATTCGCGGTGATATTGAGGCTGATAGCGGAGAGATTCATATTCCTAAAAACCTGAGCTTGTCTTGGGTGCGTCAGGAAACACCTGCTTTGGCTTGTTCAGCGCTGGATTATGTCTTGGATGGTGATGCGATTTATCGTCAGCAGGAACAAGAGCTGATTCAGATCGAGCAGACTGAAGATATGGATGCACTGGGTCGTGTGCACGAGTGGATGATTCAAACCGATTTTTATTCAAAACCTTCTAAGGCAGCCAAGTTGCTGACCGGATTGGGTTTTAGTGATGCAGAGCAGCAAAAATCAGTGGCTGAATTTTCAGGTGGTTGGCGAATGCGTTTGAATTTGGCTCAGGCCTTGATTTCAGACTCAGATGTCTTGCTTTTAGATGAGCCTACGAATCACCTGGATTTAGAAGCTGTATTATGGTTGGAATCCTGGCTAAAATCCTATCTCGGCATTTATATTGTGATTTCGCATGATCGTGAATTTTTGGATCAAACCGTTAAAGTTATTTTGCATTTAGAAGATAAAATAGTGCGACGCTATAGCGGTAACTATTCTCGTTTTGAGAGTTTGCTTGCCATGCAGCGTGCTGAACAACAAGCCGCGTTTGAAAAACAACAGCGCGAAAAAGCACATATTCAAAGTTTTGTAGATCGATTTAAAGCCCAAGCGACCAAGGCGCGTCAGGCACAAAGCCGCATTAAAGCCTTAGAACGGATGGCGGAGATTTCCCCTTTTCATGATCGCGCTGCGTTTCAGTTCCAATTTCAATCGATGGACATTCCAGGGCGAGCTAATTTATTGCAACTCATCGATGCTGATTTGGGCTATGGCGATCAGGTTATTTTGCATCAGGTGCAACTCGCGATTGCAGCGGGCGAGCGGATTGGCTTGCTCGGCCCCAATGGCGCCGGAAAATCAACGCTGATTAAAGCCTTAGCGGGAGATGATCTGCCGATTTCAGGCGTGCGTCAAGCGAGCCCCCATCTAAAATTAGGATATTTTTCACAGCATCAGATGGATATTTTGCATGATGATCAATCCCCTGCCTGGCATTTGCGAGAATTAGCGCCTGCGATTGCAGAGCCGGCATTGCGACGTTTTTTAGGGCAGTTTCATTTTCAGAACGAGCGTGTTTTTGAAAAAATCACCTATTTTTCCGGTGGCGAAAAAGCGCGACTTGCTTTAGCCTTAATGGTTTGGCAAAAACCTAATTTACTCTTGATGGATGAACCGACCAATCATTTGGATATGGAAATGCGAGAGGCTTTAATTATTGCCTTGCAGGATTATGAAGGCGCGGTTGTTTTAATCTCGCATGATCGTCATTTATTGCGGACCTGTGTCGATGATTTATATTTGGTTTATGAGGGGATTGTCAAGCCGTTTCCTGGAAGTATTGATGACTATCCGGCATGGTGGAAGGCTGAACAAGATGTGAAAGCACAGCGTCAAAAACCGCCTAAATTTAAAAAGGCCAAAGAAGCCGCTATCTCACAAACCGATTACGCCAAAGTCTGTCAAAAATTAGAAGCTGATTTATCTGTCAAACACGGGCACCTTGCGCATCTGGAGGCCCGTTTAAGTGAGCCCGCTTTATATGAGCCTCAGCAAAAAGAAGCCTTGCATCTTTTGTTGGATGAGCAGGCGCGTTATAAAGCCGAGGTGCAGGTTTTGGAGGAGCAATTGCTCCAGGCGATGTTATCCCTAGAGACTTGATATTTTTAGTATGTTAGGATGGGCGTATCCTAACTCTTTTTTGTATCAAATGAATTATAAAAAAATATTTTCACTGATCGGTATCTTTGTCTTTCTTGCAGCGATTGCAGGCGCATATTGGGTGTATACGCAATATTATATTTCGACCGATGATGCCTATTTGAATGCGAATGTGGTTCAGGTCGCGCCACGGGTGACGGGGCAGGTTTTGGTTCTGGATGTTCAAAATAATCAGTATGTTAAAAAAGGTCAGACCTTATTTAAGTTGGATCCAGCCTTATTTCAAGTTGCGATTGATCAAGCGCAGGCCCAGTTGTTGAAAGATCAAGCTCATTTAGCAAATGTGCAGGTTACTACCAAGCGGGTGGTGACCTTGGCAAATCAGGGGGTGTTATCTGAGCAAGATCGTGATAATGCCGCGGCCAATTTAAAAACAGCGCAAGCAGAAGTGGCGTTGTCTCAAGCCAATTTACGCAATGCCACGCTGAATATGCAGTATACGGTCGTGAAGGCGCCAGCGGATGGGTGGGTCAGTAATTTGAGCATGCGGCCTCAAGATACTTTGAATGCCAATGAGTCCCAATTTGCCTTGATTAGTGAGGATGAATTTTGGGTGGATGCAAACTTTAAAGAAACAGATTTAGATCGTATTCGTGTCGGAGCAACGGCTAAAATTGTGGTGGACATGTATCCCAATCATCCTTTTAATGGGCGGGTTGAAAGTGTCAGTGCAGGGAGTGGAAATGCCTTTGCGCTGCTTCCTGCTCAGAATGCAACGGGCAATTGGGTTAAAGTGGTTCAGCGCGTTCCGGTGAAAATTCGGGTGACGGATGTGGATCCTCATTATCCTTTGCGCATTGGGACCAGTGCAAACGTGACGATTCCAACTCATGGCTAGTGCTTCTACGATTACGCCAACCCAGCGGTTGCTGATTACGATTGCGGTGATGACCGCGACCTTCATGCAAATTTTGGATACGACCATTGTCAATGTCGCCTTGCCATATATGCAGGGGTCGCTGGCTGCGAATCCTGATCAAATTACCTGGACTTTAACCAGTTATCTAGTTGCTTCCGCTATTTTTATGCCCCTGACGGGTTATTTAAGTGATCGTTTAGGGGGGAAGCGTTATCTGCTGATCTCGATTATTGGGTTTACGATTGCCTCGGCCTGTTGTGGCGCATCACAGACCCTAACTGAAATTGTTGTTTTTCGCTTGCTTCAAGGTGTTTTTGGTGCCTCTCTTGTCCCGCTGGCTCAAGCTATTTTGACGGAGGTATATCCGCGGGAGCAGCGGACCAAGGCGATGGCGATTTGGGGTTTTGGAGTCATGGTTGCGCCTATTTTAGGGCCCACTTTAGGCGGATACCTCACGGATGTGGCCAATTGGCGTTGGACTTTTTATGTGAATATTCCAGTCGGTATTTTTGCAGTTTTATTGGCGTGGAGGGTCATGCCTGAGACGGCAAAAAAAGAGCGACTCATGGATTGGACAGGCTTAGCTTTTTTATCCTTGGCGATTGCGGGGTTGCAATATGTATTAGATCAGGGAAATGATCGAGATTGGTTTGGCGCTTGGGATATTCGGATTGCGGCGTTATTAAGTATAGGGGGAATGCTATCATTTTTATTGCATACTTTTTTTAAGCCAGCGCGCATGGTGTTTGATCTGAGAATTTTTAAGGATCGTAATTTTGCTCTGGCCAGTGTGTTGATGGCGATGTCAGGCTTGGGGATGTACGGAATTATGGCGATTCAGCCTTTGTTGATGGAGAACTTGCTGAATTACCCGGTTTTGCTGACGGGGCTTGTGATGGCGCCGCGCGGGATCAGTGGCATGTTGGGAATGTTGGTGATGGGTAAGTATGGTCATTTGTTTGATCCGCGGCGCACGGTTATCGTTGGGATTGTGATGAATATCATTGGGGTCTATGCTTATACGCAATTACCTATGGAGATTCAGCCGTGGGATATGGTTTGGCCGATGCTTTTGCAGGGTTTTGGAGTGAGCTTGATTTTTACCTCTTTGTCCTCTCTGGCCTTTGCAACCTTACCTGCTGATTTGAGTGTTGAGGCTTCGGGCTTGTTTAGTTTGCTGAGGACTTTGGGTTCGTCGATTGGGATTTCAGTTGCGGTAACCGTTTTGACGCGTCAGGGTCAGGTCTCCTGGAATCAGTTGGGTGGATTTTTGAATCCCTATAATCCTGCATTTCACAGCTATTTTACAGCCTTGCATCTTCATCCCACCACGCCACTTGCGATTCAGTTGTTTGGAGTCACCTTGCTGCAACAATCTCAGATGGTGGCTTTTGATAGCACCTTTGTTTTTGTCATGTGGAGTTTTGTTTTGATGCTCCCGTTTGTGTTTTTCATCAAAAAGCCTGCGGGAGTACTGAAGCCTCCTGCGCATATGGGTGAATAAATATTTAAATTACGCAATGGAGAAGCTTGATCTATTTATTTTGATATGAGGCTGATGGGTAATTATTTTTTGAAATGCAGGGCTCACATTCGCCCATTCAACGATATCAATTTTGTAGGGGATCGTCGATAGGCTAAAGGCATCGCGTAAATGAGCCATGGCTTCGAAGGACAGGCTCTGCTCGCCCATAATACAGAGATCTAGGTCAGATGTTTTTTGAGCGGTGTCTTTGACGCGTGAACCAAAGGCAATGACTGATTGATTGGGAAGATGTTGATCCAGGATGTTTTGGATCATCAGCAAATGGTTTAGGCGAACATCAAGAGACATTCTGTAGGGTCTCCAGTAATTTTTTGACATCGGGTAAAAAAAGTTTTGCCTGGGCAAAGACTTGCTCTGCTTTTTCAGTATGATAGTCGTGAGAACTTTCATTTCGGGCGGCATAGTGCCCGATCCAGGTTTCGGCGTCCTCAATGATTTGGAGCCTCGCAGCCTCACGGAACAAATCGTTTTTACTCCGAATTGCAGACTCTTCCACTTGAATTAATTTAAGGTAACGTTGAATCATTTTCCAAGATAAATCCATTGTATATTCAAAACGCTGAATCACCCCATCACGCATCAGTTCATTCTCTCTATGCCTGAAGGCTTCCTGTATGCCTTTTTCAAATTGGGCGATTGCAGCTTGCAGTGCATCAAAATTTAAAGCTTGCATCACGCCGGTCCTTGTGGTTTCTTTGTGCCATTATAGCACTTAGAGCGTCCCGGCCTCAAGATGCTTTAAGATATTCTAATGCGAATCACGCTTTAGTGAGGGCGCATAACCACCTAAGGCAGTGTCAAGAAATAATTAATCCATTTTCGTGTCATCCTCGCGAACGGGGAACCAGTCAAAAGGCTCTTCTTCATTATCTCAAACACTCAATGTATCAGTGCAAACAGTATATTTATTTCCTGACAACGCCTAATAAGCAGCTTGTAGCGATTGCCACAGCCAGTACCAGTATTCCAGGGGGGGCTGGTGTAGAAATGACAGAGTCTAAAAAAAGAGGGCTTTCTCTATAACCCTTGACCCAGTTAGATTTTCTACTTTCACTGCTTGACGTGTGAAATTCTTTTTTCAGTCCCCAACTTCAGGTATGATGAGCATAGATCGAAATGCATCAAAATGAAGGAGTAAATCAAATGGGGCGGAAATTAAGGTATGTCGGTGGGTTTGGTGTGATTTTTGGAATTTTGGCGCTGTTGTCTTTCCTGGGTGGCTTGATGATCAATTTGCAATTTGCGCCTGCGCCGATGAGTGTGGCGTTGTATGATCTGGCTTCATTTGGCCCGGTGATGGGAATTGGAGGCATTATTTTGGGTTGGCTTCAAGGCTTTTTGCTGTTATGGTTGCACAAAAATCATCGCAAATGGGCTTTATTAGGGGCGGTAGTCACTGCCATTCTTTTGGGGGGATTGGTTTCCTTTTTCTCGATGTGGTTCATTTGGGCGATCACGTCAATCTTGAATTTATTGCTGGTTTGGGCTTTGTTAAAAATCAATGGATGTGAATGTGTTAAACGTTGAAAAACTAAGTCATGATGGTCGTGGCATTGCCCATCATCCAGATGGCAAACTCATTTTTGTGCGCAATGGACTGCCTGGCGAAGACGTGGTTTTAGAGCTTAAACGTAAACAGCGGCATTATGATGAAGCCCTGGCGGTTGAAATTCATCATCCTTCAGTCGATCGCGTAACGCCAAAGTGTGCGGCCTTTGGGCGCTGCGGGGCTTGTAGTCTGCAACATTTGGAGGTTTCAGCGCAAATTTTAGCGAAACAAGATTGGCTGAAAGAAAAGCTCTCTCAAGTCAAGCTAGAACCACAGGAGTGGTTGCCTCCTTTGCAGGAAAAAGTCTGGGGATATCGGCATAAAGCACGTTTAGGCGTCCGATTTGTTCGCAAAAAAGAGCGCGTATTGATTGGGTTTCGAGAAGCAGAAAGTAATTTTTTAACGGATATGACGCGTTGTGAGGTCCTTCATCCTTCCATTGGAACACATTTAGATACACTGGCTGACCTGCTGGCGACCCTTTCCATCAAAGATCAAATCGCACAGATTGAAGTGGCGGTTGATGATACGCAAACGGCTTTGATTATTCGACATCTTGCCCCTTTTACAGACGAAGATTTGCAAAAGCTGGAGCCGCTCTACACCCAATGGGGTTGGATTGTTTTTTTACAACCCAAGGGATTAGACACGATTCATCAAGTGTATCCTGCTGAGAAAATCCAATTGTCTTATACTGTGATGGGTAAAACCGCGATTCAAATTCCTTTTCAGCCAGGTGATTTTACGCAGGTCAATTTTAGCTTGAATGCGAAAATGGTTCGCCAAGCCTTAGATTTATTGGATCCACAAGCAACAGATACGATTCTGGATTTGTTTTGTGGTCTGGGGAATTTTAGTTTGCCGATTGCCCAATATGCCGGAAAAGTCATCGCGGTTGAGGGCGATACTGGGATGCTGGATCGTGCGCGTGCAAACGCTAAAAATCAAGGCATTCAGAATATTGAGTTTTTTGTCAGCAATTTATTTGAGCTTGAAAAAACGGCGCCTTTTTATGGTGAAATAGATCAGTTGTTTTTAGATCCGCCGCGTGCGGGCGCAGAGGCTGTTGTCCGAAATATTGAATATTGGAACCCGAAACGCATTGTCTATGTATCCTGTGACCCTGTGACTTTGGTGCGTGATCTTGCGATTTTGGTGCAAGAGAAAAAATATAAACTGGAAAAAATAGGCGTGATGGATATGTTTCCGCATACTGCGCATCTTGAGACCATGGCGCTGCTGACGCGAGTTTAAATCATGGTATCGACTGTTCATGCCATGGAGCGTCTTGCAGGCGGCCAGATTGATCGTACTGCTTGGTTTAATCGCCTTTCTTTGCGCTATCCGCATGAAAAATTACAAGCCTTGAGTAAATGGTTTGGTATGGCGGATGAGCGTGGTCTGCGCATTGCCAGTATTTTGGTTGATTTGCATGCGGATCTGGATGCGATTTTGGCCGCTTTGCTTTATTCTCAGCGGGATAAAATAGATGAAATTCCAATTTTAAAAAGTCTGCGTGGCTTGGATCATATGGGTTCAATGCTTTCTTCACAAAAAAAAACAGCACGCATTGAGCAGTTGCGCCAAATGATGTTGTTTATGGTGCGGGATATTCGCGTGGTGTTGGTCAAATTAGCGGAGCGGACCTGTGCCATTCGAGAGGTGAAATCTTTACCTCAGGAAGACCAGGTTTTATTGGCACATGAAATCATGGAGCTCTATGCGCCCCTAGCCAATCGCTTGGGAGTCGGTGCATTAAAATGGGAATTAGAAGATCGGGCCTTTGCGATTTTAGAAAAAGAAGCCTATCTCGAGATCACCCAAGTTTTAAAGTCAAAGCGCCTGGAGCGCGAGATCTTCATTCACAATTTTATTGAAAATTTACAGCGCATGTTAGAGGGAGCGCAGATTTTAGCGCAAGTCTCTGGCCGGGTAAAACATATTTATAGTATTTGGCGAAAAATGCAGAAAAAACAGCTCGCTTTTTCGGATCTCTATGATTTGCGCGCCGTACGGATTTTGGTTCCAGATGTTGCGACCTGTTATGAGGTGATGGCCCTGCTACATGCGGAATGGGAACCTTTGGTCGCGCAATATACCGACTATATCAGTCATCCAAAACGCAATGGATATCAATCTTTGCATACGGTTTTGCTCGGGGAGGATGGCCTTGCAATTGAGGTGCAGATCCGTACTTTTGCAATGCATGAGGCGGCGGAAAGTGGTATTGCGGCCCATTGGCGTTATAAAGAAGGGGGCGGCAGCGAAGCCTTGTCGCAACGCATTAATTGGCTGAAATTGTTATTGGATGTGATGCCTGAAGAGGTAGATCGGGATGTATTTGTGTTTACACGTGATCATGAAGTCATGATGTTGCAGAAAGGGGCAACGCCCATTGATTTTGCATTTATGGTGCACACCGATTTAGGGTTGCGTTGCAAGGGGGCAAGCGTGAATGGGCAGATTGTGCCGCTCACTTATCCTTTGCAAATGGGTGATCAGGTGGAGGTTGTGCTTCACAAAACGGCGCGTCCCAGTCGTGATTGGTTGATTGCCAGTGAGGGGTTTTTGGCGACGAAACAAGCACGGCGTAAATTGGGGGCTTTTTTTCGGGCTCAGGCACAAGAAGACGGGATTGCTTCCGAGCGCTGTGCTAATCGAGAGGTCCCGAGTTTCGGAGCGAAGCGAGGAGTGTCCGAGCAGGTTCTGGATCAGCGAAGCGTTCAGAAAAAATCGCAGACATTTTTAGAGGGGGCGTCTCGGATACAAATTCAGGGCGTCTCGAATTTGGCCTATCAATTAGCAAAATGCTGTCATCCTGAACCTGGGGATCTGGTCATCGGCTCGATTACGCGTTTGCGTGGGATTGTGATTCATCGGGAAAGCTGCTCTAATGTTGCTTATTTTCAGCTAAAGCGCCCCGAGCGTTTATTTAAAGTGGATTGGGAGACATAATGTCCAAATTGTCAGTGTATATTATTGCCTATAATGAAGCTTCAAAAGTGGCGGAAGCCATTCGTAGCGTTGCGTTTGCGGATGAAATTATTGTAGCGGATTCTTTTAGTACAGATGATACTGCAAAAATTGCCAGCGATTTGGGTGCTAAAGTCGTGCAGGTTCCATTCACGGGGTTTGGTGATTTACGGAATCAAGCTCTAAAAGCCTGTTCACATGAATGGATTTTTAGCCTGGACTCAGATGAACGTTGCACAGCGGATGCGCAGGCGGAAATTCTAGCTACGATTCACTCCCGTGATCCTTTGGATGTCTATTTTATGCCGCGTAAAAATATTTTTATGGGGCGCTGGATTAAGCATGTTTGGCCCTATCCTGATTATCGTCAGCCGCAATTGTTTCGCAAGGGCAAAATGGAATATAAGCCTGATGCGGTTCATGAGGGCTTTATCAGCCACAGTGATCGGCCATTGGGTTATTTAAAGTGCCCAATCTGGCAAATTCCTTACCGTAATGTTGAGGAAATGATGCGTAAAATGAATCGCTATTCAACTCTGGGCGTAGAGCGTTTAATTCAAAAAGGCGTCAAGCCGAGTCTCACAAAAGCCATATCGCATGCATTCTGGAAATTTTTTCAGTTTTATATTCTAAAGGCTGGATTTTTGGATGGAAAAGCGGGGCTGGTTATTGCGGTGGGTCATTTTGATTATACTTTTTTTCGCTATATTAAATTGTTGGAGCAAGAGGGGTAGGGTTTTTTACAAGTCATTGCTTATTCGAATATCTTAATGGTTGACTTAAAAATAGAATAAGCTTATTCTGGTAAAGTTCCATTAAAAATAACAATAACTCAAGGAGCTTTACCATGAAAGACGTATACTTATCCGCTGCGGTGATCTTTTTTATTCCTGTTGTAGGTGCTTGCCTTTTGATTGCAAATTTGGCTCGGTCAGTTCCATTTCCTGTGAGTATGGGATTTCCTAATTTGCCTCAAGTCGCTGTTCAAAGCATTTAGAAGTAGTAGCTCAAGCCTGCGCTTAGCTGGGCGTTTTGGACAATATTGTTATTGACTTTATTGTCTGTCGTCGTCCAGCTTCCACCTGAATGTCCTGAAATATAAGTGCCTTCCATAAAGAGATTGATGTTTGAGGTGATTAAATAGCCCATCCCTGCTACGCCGATAAATTGAAAGCCATGCTCGCTTTGAGATCCAGAGACCAGCGCTCCAGAAACAACAGCAGGGCTGGAATAGTTTTGGTCCTGCACAATGTAGGCCATCCCGGCTTTGCCAAAAATATTGATTCCATTTTCCCATTGCGTGAAAAAAACAGCTAAAAGTCCTAATCCTTGGGCGCTCACGGTTGAGGTCCCGTTATAACTTGCGTTTCCGTAAGAGGTCGAATTGTTGTGATAGGTTGCTTTCCCGTTGTAGAGATAATCGGTTTCTAGTCCTAATGACGTAAAGCTATCCATCGCCCAGCGATAACCCCCTCCGATATTGCCCGCTAAGCCGCCATGGCTATAGGAGCCTTGCGTCGTTGGCGCATTTTGATTGTTATTGGGGGTGAAAAGATAACCATAGCCCAAAGCGCCCGTCACATAAAACCCATTTTGAACATACGATGGGTTGGCGTGCGCGACCAGAATGGGTGCGGTGATCAGGGCGAGGATGCTTAGGAATTTTTTCATGTCAGGCCTCCTGGCTTAAGGGGTTAGCTGTTTGCGTGAATGGGGGGTAAACTAATCCAATCAGGGGCTCCCGCTTCTTGGGCTGCATTTTTTATAATCACTTCGCTGCCGTCGCTGGAGGGGTATTTTTGCCAGGCTGAAGAATCATTTTGGCTGGCGATAGAGGAAATAGTCACCATTGTTGTGGTCGCATTCTGTGTGGGTGCATTGGGGCGCTGATAATTCAGCATCACCGTGGTGACTTGGGGCGCATTGTAAAAAGAGGGGTCAATGGTAAAAGTAAATACAGCCTGCCCTGGTGCACCCATTAATTTGGTATTGGTGGGCGGATTATACCGGTAATTATTCAAGCTTAATAAGTTATGATCGTATCCCGTGACATACCACTGGTAGCCCGTTGTCGCATTAGCGGGCAGCGTGATATCCACATTTTGTTGATTGCTTGAAAGTTGAATAACTTGCGCTGGGGCGGGGATGTTATTTGCCATAAGTGCAGAGATGGATGCGGCCAGAATAAGGCCTAGGCTGATTTTTTTTAACATGTTTATTTAGCTCCTTCGAATGTTTTATGAGGCATACTTTCTATTCTAGCGGCAGAAGTGATAATGGTGAAGTTGAGTTTTCGCTGTAATTCACTGATGGTTGCAGCGCCGCCATAGGTCAGGCCTGACCGTAATCCGCCGATGATATCGGCAATAATTTCATTTTCATTTTCGGAATAAGGCACTGCGGTTGCAACCCCTTCGGCTGTTTTCCATTCGGGCATTTCACCCAGAAAATCAGCTTGGGCTTCGCGGCTGGCCATGCCCCGATAATATTTGACTTTGCGCCCGTCTGCTTCGACGGGATTGCCTGGAGTGGGGCGTGTTCCTGCAAACATGCCGCCGAGCATCACAAAATCAGCGCCGAATGCTAATGCTTTGACAATATCGCCTGGAGTCCGAATGCCGCCATCCGCAATAATAGAGCGATCCACGCGCGCGCATTCTTTGACAGAATAAAGAGTGGGGACGCCAAAGCCGGTTTTGATTCGCGTACTGCAAACAGAGCCTCCGCCGATGCCGACTTTGATAATATCTGCGCCACAAGAGGCCAGATAATCAGCGCCTGCATAAGTTGCGACATTGCCTGCCATCAAACAGGCGTCAGGAATCAAGTTGCGAACTTCTTTGATGGTGTGTCCGACATATTTTGCATGAGCATGCGCGACATCCAGGCAAAAATATTGTGCGCCTGCATCGCGTAAAGCTTCTACGCGTTCTAGCTCTGCTGTTGAACAACCAATTGAAACAAAGGTTTTGTGTTTGCAACGTTTGAATTCAGAGATATTATCAGGGATAGACATAAAGCGGTGCAAAACCCCCATTCCGCCTTTTTCGCCGATAAAATTAACCATGCCGTGTTCGGTAATGGTATCCATATTGGCTGTAAAAATGGGGAGGTTAAGGGAGAGCTTTCCGAGCTTATCTGTCATGCTGATATCCACTAGGCGCCGTGATTCATAATGATTATAGGATGGAATAAGTAAAACATCATCAAAGGTAAAAGACTGAGTATTAAAGGCCATGTTTTTGCAGATTGATTGAAAGTTTGAGTATAGCCTTGCTGATTCAGCTTGTCAAAAGGAGGTTCGCTTTTTATAATACGCATCAATGAATTAAATTTGGATAGTGATGGCCTGGTTTAAAAAGACTTCAGAGGGGATTCGCATGGATGCCCATTCTGGTGAGAAGAAAGGCGTTCCTGAAGGAGTGTGGCAAAAGTGCCCGGCCTGTCACGCGGTTTTGTATAAGCCGGAATTAGAAGGCAATCAACATGTCTGTCATCATTGTGCACATCATTTTAGGATTAATGTGCGCGAGCGGATTGCTCAAATTCTGGATGCGGACGTCGCGCAGCAGGAAATTGGCGCAGAAGTGCTGCCGATTGATGCTCTAAATTTTGTCGATACCAAGCCCTATTGTGATCGTCTTGCGGATGCGCAGGCTAAAACCGGTGAAACGGATGCCTTGGTGACAATGGATGGCTATATCCACGGGATTCGTACCGTCATCTGTGTATTTGATTTTGAGTTTTTAGGGGGCTCCATGGGCTCTGTTGTGGGTGAACGCTTCATCCGAGGAATTCACCATGCATTGGCTGAAAAACTGCCACTGATTTGCTTTACCGCAAGTGGCGGTGCCCGGATGCAAGAGTCTTTATTTTCGCTCATGCAAATGGCTAAAATAAGTGCCGGCCTTGCGAAATTAAAAGAAGCCTGTTTGCCTTATTTAGTTGTTTTGACAGACCCCACCACCGGCGGGGTCTCAGCCAGTCTAGCAATGCTGGGAGATTTGCATATTGCAGAACCCAAGGCCTTGATTTGTTTCGCCGGCCCACGTGTCATTGAGCAAACGGTGCGCGAAAAACTGCCTGAAGGCTTCCAGCGCAGTGAATTTTTGCAAGAAAAAGGCATGGTTGACTTGATCGTCGATCGACGTGACCTAAAAGCGAAATTAGCGGGGTTGCTTGCGAAATTATTGAGGTTGCCTGTTTAGCCCCACTCCTTCAAAAACTGCGCCAGAAACTGTTCGACAAATTGATGGCGTTCTTCTGCGAGATGCTTTGCTGTCAGTGTGTTCATGCGGTCTTTTAAGAGGAGAATCTTTTCGTAGAAATGATTGATGGTATGGCTGGTTTTATTTTTGTAGGCTTCGAAAGAATCGTGCAACACGGGTTGAATATGTGGCTGATACATGGGGCGATTTTTGTAGCCGCCATACGTAAAGGTGCGCGCAATGCCAATGGCACCGATAGCATCAAGGCGGTCTGCATCCTGGACGATTTTACCTTCGAGGGATTGCATTTGATTCGCGACTTTCGCGCCTTTAAAAGAGAGGGTGTTGATAATGGTTTCGACGGTTTCGCAGGTGGGGTGATCTGCGCCTAAGTCTTTCAGCCATTGATGTGCGATTTGTCCGCCCAGGTGTTCGTCTCCGCCGTTGAATTTCCAATCTGAAATATCATGGAGCAGTGCGGCTAATTCGATGATAAAGAGGTCGCCGCCTTCTTGGGCTGCAATTGTTTTGGCCAGTTGATGCACGCGGTGAATGTGCCACCAATCATGGCCTGAGGTATCCTCCGCTAATTTTTCTTGTACGAAGGCTTGGGTTTTTGACAAAATATGTGCTTGATTCATGAGGTCCTTCATCTTGTGTTTCGAGTCCGAAGTGTTTAGAATAGCCATTTTGCTACAATCAATAAAGAGTTGTCATGCGTTTATCCCATTATTTACTTGCTACTGTTAAAAACCCGCCTAAAGATGCCGAATTAATCAGTCATCAGCTGATGATTCGTGCTGGGCTCATTCGTAAAGTGGCTTCCGGAATTTATGTCTGGCTGCCCTTGGGCTTGCGTGTTTTGCAAAAAGTGATCGAGGTGGTGCGTCAGGAAATGAATCGCATCGGTGCCTTGGAGACCCTCATGCCGAGCGTGATTCCTTCGGAATTATGGATCGAAACCGGTCGCTGGCAAAAGTATGGCCCTGAGTTATTGCGGATGAAAGATCGTCATGATCGTGATTTTTGCTATGGCCCCACGCATGAAGAAGTGGTGACGGATTTGATGCGTAAAGAAATTCACAGTTATCGCCAGATGCCGATTACCTTATATCAAATTCAAACTAAATTTCGGGATGAAATTCGACCTCGTTTTGGGGTGATGCGCGGACGTGAATTTATCATGAAAGACGCCTATTCTTTCCATTTGGATCAAGCCTCTTTGCAAAAAACATATGATGATATGTATGGCGCTTATATGCGTATTTTTAAACGATTAGGCTTGAATGCACGCGCAGTTGAAGCGGATACGGGGGCCATTGGCGGGAGTTATAGTCATGAGTTTCAAGTTTTAGCCGATGCGGGGGAAGATTTAGTTTTTTATAGTACTGAAAGTGAGTATGCAGCTAATATCGAAAAGGCAACGGCTGCAGCGCCTCATATCAAGCGTCCTGAAGCTCAGGAAGTTTTAAGCGCATTTGACACCCCTCATGCTAAAACCATTGCTGATTTGACCAAGCAACATCAGATTCCCGCACAACAATCTGTGAAAACTTTGATTGTTAAAAATAGAGAAGGCTTGTTTGTGGCGCTTGTTTTGCGCGGAGATCATGAATTGAATGAAGTCAAAGCCCAAAAGCTCGCAGTGATGCAAGATTTCTGCGAGATGGCGACTGATACGGAGATTTTTGCGACGATGGGGGCGCCTGCGGGTTCGCTGGGCCCTGTGAATTGCCGGATTCCGGTATTTGTCGATCGTGATGCAGCTGTTTTAGCCGACTTTGTGGCTGGAGCCAATATCAAAGGTCAGCATTATCGCGGTATTAATTGGGATCGTGATGTGAAGGAATATCAAGTTGCCGACCTACGCAATGTGGTCGAAGGCGATATCAGTCCTGATGGTCAGGGCGTGTTGAAATGCGCACGTGGAATCGAGGTGGGACATATTTTTCAATTGGGAGCTCAATATTCTCAATCCATGCAAATGACCGTCCAAAATCAGGCGGGCGAGGCCGTAACACCCTTGATGGGGTGCTATGGAATTGGCGTTACGCGAATGGTAGCCTCAGCGATTGAGCAGCATCATGATGAGCGAGGTATTCTCTGGCCTGCAGAAATGGCGCCTTTCAAATTGGTGATTGTGCCGATTGGTTATGATCAAAATGAAGAGGTCAAATCCACTGCGGATGCGCTTTATCAACAAGCCTTGCAATACGGGATTGAAGTGGTATTAGATGATCGCGATGAGCGTCCGGGTGTGAAGTTTGCAGACCTTGATTTGATTGGGATTCCGCATCGTTTGGTGGTCAGTGATCGTCTCTTAGTAGAAGGGCTGTTTGAGTATAAAAAACGCGGTAATGATTCGGTTGAAAAAATAGACCGGGCTGCTATGATCATTTTATTGAAAAGCTTAATTTAGGAGTGCCTCATGTCTTCCCGTCAAAAAGCATCGTTGTTTGGCGTCCTAATCGTGATATTGGGCGCTTTATTTTATTGCTATGAGTATTTTCTGCGTATTGCACCGAGTGTGATGGAAGTGGATTTGATGCATTTTTTTAATCTGAATGCGACTTTATTCGGTACTTTAAGCGGCTTTTATTATTATGCTTACACGCCGATGCAGTTGTTTGTTGGGGTGGCGGTTGATCGTTATAAAATTCGGAATGTTCTTGTCATTGCGATTTTGTGCTGTGCATTGGGCAGCTTGTTGTTCGCAAGTACAACGAATTATGATTTGGCGGCGCTGGGACGTTTTATGCAAGGGTTTGGTTCTGCTTTTGCCTTTGTGGGTGCGTTAAAATTGGCGACGAAATGGCTGCCGGTCTGGTGGTTTGCTGCGTTTTCTGGGGTCTGTACTTCCTTGGGTTTTTTAGGCGGTGCGTTTGGGGATATTAGTCTAACCCATTTGATGCAAGTCATGGGCTGGCAAAAACTGATTCACATTTTTGTGGTGGTGGGGATTGTATTTGCGGTGATTGTTTGGATTTGCCTCAGTATTCGGCCCAAGAACGCTCGAGAGTTTGACGAAAAAATAAAAGGGGCTGAAGTCGTCACCCTCAAAGCTGCATTTTTACAACTCTGGGCTTTGATTAAAATGCCGTATATCTGGATTGCGGGTGTGATCGGTGGCTTGATGTTTTTGCCAACGATTGTGTTTGCTGATTTGTGGGGCATTCCCTATTTGCAACAGCTTCATGGTTATACCTTGACCGAAGCCGGATTAATGACTTCCATGATTTATTTTGGGTGGGCATTGGGTGGGCCCTTGCAAGGGATTCTGTCCAGTATTCTCAAAAAAAGAATGCGCCTTTTGTTCTGGAATGCCATTTTAGCGACGATTCTGTGCAGTATTGCCTTGTATGATAGCAATGTCCCTTATGAGGCCTTATGTGCCGTGTTTTTTATCTTTGGAATGGCCTCGAGTTCGCAGGTTCTCACCTTCGCGATGGGACGTGATGTCTGTACCGTTCACACCACGGGTATGGCGATGGCTTTTATTAATTTCTTGGTGATGATTAGCGGAATCTTTATGCAAAGCGGCGTCGGAAAGCTTTTAGATCTCAGTTGGTCCGGCCACATGCAAAACGGCATTAGAATGTACACTACGCATGATTATCAGCATGCAATGATCGTTGTCCCCGTGAGTTTATTGATTTCCGCGCTGATTGCGTTGGTGGTCAAAGATCGCGAGCTAAAATTAGTGGATTGATCTCATCTCCTAAAAGTCATGGAAAGTAACTAGGTTTGGATCGCTTGAGTTTGTGTCAGAGGGGCCTTCAACAGGCGTTTTTGTGTTTAGACTTGATTTGCTTGAAGAAGAGGGCGGGTTATAGATCGGCATGGTATCAAAAGACCAAATTGCAAAGGGTGCAGAGCTGGCATCTGCTGTCGTGATCCCTAAGCTGACTAAGTCGGTTCTGTAGTCATCAAAAAAGGCGTTCAGCGTAGCAATGTCCCAACCACTGGAGCCTAAAAAGCAATTTCCAGAAGTGCCTTGGGATTCTCCTGACAGCGTAAAGTATTCCATGCTCTGGCCTTGCGCGTTATTGGGAACGCCAAAAGGATACGGCGAGGGTTCAGGATAATGAGGGGCGCTAGGCGGAAAGCGTGAAGTAATTAAGGTCGCCAGGATCTGCGCTGCATAGCCCGCATGCTGACTCATCGATATAGGAGGTAGATTATTGCCAGGATCAAAAATTCCTTCCTGATAGATGCTAGAAATCGAACATGTCCCGCTTGTTACGCTTGGGTGGGTGGTTAATTGCATGGGGACGAAAGGATTGGTAAAGACTGTAGACCCATTATAGGCATCAAGTAAAGTGTACTGAGGATATTTGGGCGGAAGCATATCGGGATCAATAATTTGGACGGAGCTTGGAGACCAAAACCAATTGCCTTTAGACAAGTTGTACATTTGCGGATAAGCATAATCATAATGTGTAGAATTTAATAAATCTGAAGCATAGGGGTTTCCGGCTACATTCGCATAGGCTACAGCAGGATTTGCGGCCACAGTACATACACCTGGAATCACTTGCCCTTGTAAGCATAATTTTTCTTGAGCCGGGACATCCACGCCTTTTATGATGATGGCTTCTTCTACATAGCTTTGTTCAATGGAAAAGATATTAAAACCCACCGTTCCTTTGGGGAGCGCATTATTAATCGCATTCATATACGCAATGCTGTTACTAAAAACACAGACATGATCCCCTTGTGAACAACCCCATGCACCATAGCTATCGCTTGAATTGTTATCTGGATGGAAGCCTAATTGTAAATTGGGAGCGATGGCGCGGATCTGTTGAATAAGCGCAAGTGTAGTGGCAAAGCCAGATGATTCTGAGTTATAAGGCGGGGCTGCCTGTGGCCCTGAAATGCGTAGATGAAGTTGCTGTAGATCCGGCGTAATCGTAATTGCATTTTGTAAGACTGAAAAGCCAACTGAATTTTCCTCAATCAATGCTTGAACATTACAGACTTGCGTCTGTTCATTACAAGCGGGGGGAGTGCTCGCAAATACCGCAAGAGGAGAGCAAGCGAAAATACAGGAGATCGCAATTTTTTTTAAATTGGGCACGGTGGTTCCTTATTGTTATAGCCTATATTTTAAATTATACTCTAAATTAGAGCAATTCGCTAGATTAATATGGTTTCGTCTAGCGCTTCTTGAACGCATAAAACAGTCAATTTAATATTAAATTTAGTCATGTGTGAACGCTCTACCTTGGGTTAACCGGACAACTTCCGCGACTCTTTTTAAATCGCCGCTTTGCAAAAATCATATACACTCGTTTGGTCAAGGAATAAATGACCGGCCATTTTATAATGATGGCCAGCGTTTTCCAAAAGCCTCCAAGTCCGTGCCAGAGCGCTGCGAATGCATCCACAGCAATAGCCATATTACCCTGATCATCTTGCACGTGCATAAGCCGGAATCCTTCGGTCAGCTCATATCCTAATTGGATAAAGGGTTCTGGCGTTGTTGCAAGATTGACCCAGTCAAATCGACCTGCGGGAGCGATTTTCATATAGTAGGCAATTTCTTTGGAGCACAAGCTGCATGAGCCATCATAAAAAACCTTTATCATTAATCACCTGGCCTGGAAATACATTTAAAAGTCAATTTTTTTACCATCCCAGTCAAGGCAATGACCAGAGTCTTCAAGGCTTAACCCATCAATCACTTGCAACAAATGCTGCGCCGCACACTCAGGTGTAAATAAATGACCTGTAGGCACATAGGTCTGAAAAGGTTTAGACAGCCGGCTATCAACCGTACCTGGATGTAATCCAGCAATAATAAGAGATTTGTGGGTTCGGCGATATTCAATACTGGCAGTTTTTAAGAGCATATTTAATGCCGCTTTTGATGCACGATAACCATACCAGCCACCCAGGCGATTATCTGAGATGCTCCCGACACGCGCAGAAAGTGCTGCAAAAACGCTTCTATTGTTTGGATTTATTAGCGCTGCAAAATGCTTCAATACCAAGATTGGGCCGATGGCATTCACTTGAAACAGCGTATGCAAATGCTGTGGATCGACTTGTTTAATTGTTTTTTCAGGTTGCAAATCTGGTGTGTGTAAAATACCACTCGCGACAAAGATTAAATCAAAGTAACCCTGTGTTTTGAGGGTTTCAGCAGCCTTGATAATAGATGCTTCAGACATCAGGTCAATCTGTGGGCGAGATAGATGTACCACCGACATTCCAGTGTTTTCCCATGCATCACTAACCGCTTTTCCGATAGCCCCCGAGGCGCCTATCACAATGACTTTTTTCATAATGATCACCCATCTGTTATTTTAACTTCTACGCATAGGATAAGCTGATTTTTTGAAAAAACCTATAAAAGTATTGTCGCTCCAATTGAAAATATACTGGAGTCAATCATGATATGCCTGTTCATTTTTTGTTGTAAAATTTGGTTTCAGCATACATTCTTTGTGGTGATTGGCCGTGTGGCTATCCGTACATTTTTCATGTATATTAGTTGATTAAAATCTTAAATTAAATCGCTTATTATCTGGAGAGCAACCCATGTTAAAAAAATATCTGATGAGTCTGGTGCTTGCTTCTATGGGCCTTTGTATCAGTGCCGAAGCGATAGCAGACGGCGCGAATATTCATGTTGTCGGCGGGATGAGCCTGGCGGATCTAGGGGGCAATCAGTACTTGTCTTTGGGAGAAGTCACCAATCAATTGAATACCAGTGGTCAAACCACCTTGTCGCCTTTTATCCTAAGAACGGCATTTGCCAGAATTTAAAATATGCGATAATAGCCAGCAATGACCAAAACAAAGGGATTGCATGGGTAAGAAGCGCAAACGGAACAGTCACCCAAAAGGTGAGTCTAAAAAATCAATATTTGAACTGAGTGAAAT
>CANJQG010000028.1 GCA_947476405.1 Thiotrichales bacterium | reverse complement strand
TGCTGACCTCCTTAGGTAAATTGTTTTCGCAAACTAATTATACCACAAAGTCAGCAATTATGCCGTGTTCAGCCCTCTTTTTTTGATTATTTTTACTTTCCCTGAATTAATAAATTCGCTCACTTGCTGAATATTGCAAGAGGCTCATTTTGTCAAAATAAAAGGGCGGGGTGGAACAAAAGAAAGAACAGCCCTTGTGAATCAAGAAAAATAATGGTATAAATCGCATGAGATTTTTGAGCGTGAGGTAACCTGGATTGAACCCCCTTATCCGCCTGATGGTTGCAGGCATTTTATCATGCCTCAGTAGCGCTATTTTTGCGGACTCCGAAAATGAAGTGAATTTTTTAAACTGGGCGATGTGGATTGATCCAGGCGTTGTAAGCCATTTTGAAAATCAAACAGGCATTCAAGTCAATCAAACTTTTTTTAGTGACGAAGATATGCTAAAAGCCAGGCTCCTTCAAAAAAACAATGGTCTAGACTTGGTTGTCCCTACTTTACGTGATATGCAAATTGAAATACAAGCCGGATTATTTCAGCCTCTAGATAAAATAAAAATCCCTAATTATAAAAACTTAAGCCCTGCACTTCTCAAAAAAACAGCAACGGTTGATCCTGGCAATCAATATGGTATTATTTATGACTGGGGGACTATTGGCATTGGCTATAACGTCGATGAAGTCAGAAAAGTACTGGGGCCCAATGTTGATATTAATGACTGGAAGTTTGCCTTAAACCCAAAATATCTGGCTAAACTACAAAGTTGCGGCGTCTCCTTTTATGACACCCCGCTGATTATTTATGCTATTACCCTGCATTATTTAGGCTTGAATCCAAACAGCCAAAATCTAGCTGATTTTCAAAAAGCCACTGATTATTTATTAAAAATAAGACCTTACCTCACTTATTTCAGCAATTCTAATTATATTTTTGACTTAGCCAGCGGCAATCTTTGCCTGGTGGTGGGCTATTCAGGGGACGTCATTCGCGCGCAACAATTTGCAGCAGCAGCCCACAAAAATATCAATATTCAATATATCATTCCCAAAAGCGGCGCACCGATCGAAATTGATATGATGGCCATTCCTATAGATGCACCTCACCCTGATGCCACGTATCAACTCATCAACACCTTATTAATTCCCAAAAATGCAGCCGCAACTAGCAATATCATTTTTACACCCAATGAGGTCCCTGCCTCCAAACCCTATTTGAACCCGCTTTTTAATCAGACGAATGTCTACCCTTCCGATCAATTTATTGATCAACATTTATTTCTCGTGATGACGCCCCCCCCCAATGTCATGCAGCAAGTGACAAACATGTGGCTGGAAGTCCGTTATGGCATTAAGGAGGAAAATTAATGACCAATCCTGCAATCAACTACGACCTGCCTCCGATTATTCGAATCGAAAATGTAACAAAGGTGTTTGAAGATAATGTCGTCGTCGACAATGTTAGTCTTGAAATTTATCCGACTGAATTTTTTTCACTTCTGGGTGGATCGGGCTCCGGAAAAACCACGCTCCTCCGCATGCTGGCAGGCTTTGAAATGCCTACCAATGGCAAAATCTATATCGATGGTGTGGACATGTCGCATATGCCGCCCTACGCGCGCCCTGTCAATATGATGTTCCAATCCTATGCGCTTTTCCCCCACATGTCGGTTGAAAAAAATATCGCTTTTGGCCTAAAACAGGATCGTCTACCGCCCCAAGCCATTGCTCAACGCGTCTCTGAAGTATTAGAATTAGTGCAAATGAGTGAATACGCTAAGCGTAAGCCACATCAACTCTCAGGTGGACAACGTCAGCGCGTTGCGCTTGCACGCTGCCTCGCGAAACGCCCAAAAGTTATTCTACTGGATGAACCCCTATCCGCCCTAGACAAAAAACTACGCGATAAAATGCAGTTTGAACTCGTTGATATTCAAGAAAAACTCGGAATGACTTTCGTGGTTGTCACGCATGATCAGGCCGAGGCCATGACCATGTCAAGCCGGATTGCGATTCTCAATAAAGGCGCACTGGAACAAGTTGGAACCCCCACCCAGATTTATGAGTTTCCTAATAATCGATTTACGGCTAATTTTATTGGCACCACCAATTTATTTGAAGGCACCTTAATCAGCAATGAAAACGAACAAGCGATTATTGAATTGCTCGATTTGAACTGTCAATTTTATATCGATCATAAAGTTGAAGGGGAGGTCGGCCAAGATATTTGGGTAGCGGTTCGCCCCGAAAAAGTAGAGATCAGCACCACCGCGCCAGACACCTTTAATCCCGAAAAGCCAATTAATTGCATGCAGGGCATTGTCAGCCAAATCGCCTATCTGGGAGGGCTATCCACTTATCACATTATTTTACCCAATCAAACGATTGTGAAAGCAACAGACTTTAATATCGAGCGAAAAAATGACAATCCAACCTGGGAAGATACGGTTTATCTCACTTGGGAATCCAACAATATCATGGTTCTCAATTCATGAAAGATTCAGCTGAACATTATCACAGACTCAATTTTCTACGGCGCTGCTGGGTAATCATTCCGCCTTATTTATGGTTTTTTATTTTTCTCTTTATCCCTTTTTTATATGTGATTAAAATCAGCTTTGCGCATGCGGTCATTGCGAGCCCCCCCTACACTCAATTGCTCAGTTTTAATGATCACACGATGAATATCTCGCTTAATTTTGGAAACTATAATTTTATTTTTAGCCACGGTGCTTTTCTGGTTGCCTACTTATCCTCGATTAAAGTGGCTTTTATTACAACGATTTTATGTATTTTGACCGGATACCCTATTGCCTATTCGATTGCAGTATCGAAGCCTCGATTTCGTAATTTTTTATTTTTATTGGTGATTCTCCCATACTGGACATCTTTTTTACTTCGGGCTTATGCCTGGATTAATATTTTACAAATCAATGGCCTCATCAATCAAGCATTGCTTTACTTACATATTATCAACACCCCTATTCGCATGATTTATGATCCCTTCTCCCTATATCTTGGAATGCTTTATGGCTATTTACCTTTTTTTATTTTGCCCCTGTATGCCACCCTGGTCAAAATGGATCGCTCCTATATTGAAGCCGCCTATGATTTAGGCGCACGCCCCATGGTCACTTTTTTTCAAGTAACCCTCCCTCTTTCTTTACCAGGGGTACTCTCAGGCGCACTTTTGGTCTTTATTCCCTCGGTCGGCGAAGTCGTCATTCCCCAAATTTTAGGCGGGATCAATACCGTCATGATTGGAAATGTCATTTGGCAGGAATTTTTTACCGCAAATAATTGGTGTGTTGCAGCAGGACTAGCGGTCTTGATGATGTTGGTCCTCGTTTTCCCGCTGGTCTGGCTGCAAAAAACTCAACTTAAATCAGAGGCAAAGCCATGAAAAATAGTTTATTCCTCCGTATTGCCTTAATTCTGGGGCTCCTCTTTTTTTATATCCCCATTATTCTCCTGATTATTTATTCATTTAATCGCTCACAATTGGTTAATTTGTGGGGCGGATTTTCAACAAACTGGTATCATGTTTTATTGACGGATACGACGGTTTTACGCGCTGCTGCGCTCAGCATTGAAATTGCCATTTCAGCCTCAACCCTTGCGCTAATTTTAGGCACAGCAACCGCGGTTGCTTTGAGACGTTATGGCTTATTCTTTGGGCGGAACTTTTTTTATGGCATGAGCATTACCCCCATCGTTTTACCTGATATCGTCATGGGCTTGTCTTTATTGCTTTTATTTATGGGCTTGAATGATTTGACGGGCTTTCCGGGCAGTTATGGATTTGGAACGATTCTGATTGCTCACACTACCTTTTGTACAGCTTATGCAACGATGGTCATTCAAAGTCGTTTTGGTCAAATCGATCGCTCGATTGAAGAAGCAGCAATGGATTTAGGTGCTGGCCCGTGTAAAACTTTTTTCATGATTACGCTTCCACAAATTAGCTCTGCACTCATTGCTGCGTGGCTCCTCTCCTTTACTCTGTCGATTGATAATCTGGTGGTGACCTCATTTGTCAGTGGACCCGATACCACAACGCTGCCTCTGTTTATTTACGCAACGATTCGAAATGGCGTCACACCCGAAATGAATGCTCTCGCGACCGTTATGATATTAGTTGTCAGCGCTGCTTTGGTTTTAGCCGCAGTGTTTTTACCGAAACAAGGGAAGCGATCTGTAAAATTTAAGAAAAATGCTTAAATCGAATCAGCGCCCCTCTGCCTCACGTTTAATCTTATTAAAACGACGCATTTCCTGCAAGGCGGTATGCAATGCTCCTTCAACGCGCTTCAGATCATCAGCTAAGCGCTTAATATCTTCTTGAACATAGATCAAGCTGACTTCAGCGGCATTCATTTCATATTCAATACGCTGAATATCATCCAAAGACTTACCCTTGGTTTCAAAACCCAGAATGGCCGTCAGCAAAAACCCAAGTAAACAAACAGAACCCATGACGATCATGGTAATCGGCAAACCAAAAGCCATTTTTAAAACAGGAAGACAAAAAATCCCCACTGCCGCGCCGGCTTTACCAGCAGCTGAAGCAAAGCCATGGCCTGTTGCTCGCAAATGCGTTGGAAACATTTCTGCAGGCAATAAAAACGTCGTTGGATTAGGGCCAATATTCAAGGTAATAAAGAAGATAATAAAGCCGACAAAGACCATAATCACTTCAGAATGCGGATTATGTAATAAGCTTGAGGCCGCTAAAATATAAAGCCCCAATGCCATTCCTAAAAAACCCCAAATTTGGAGCTTAATGCGACCAATGCGGTCCACTAAGAGAACACAAATAAGCACCCCAATAACGAGGAAGACCTCAGTAAACGTAGAGCCATAAATTGCAGACAAGGCACGTTGAATAAAATCGCCTCCTTGTGCAAAGGCCATCGTCGCCAAAATAAAAGGGGTAAACAAACCCACTCCATAAAAAGCCACATCCATCAAAAACCAAGAAGTTGCCGTTAAAACAGTGCGGCCAATGTAACGCCGCGAAAAAAGATCTCGAAAACTAGAATGAACCGATACTTTAATCGCGTCGATATTAATTTTTTTACCCGTCATTTTGGAGGCCACTGCAGCAGCTTCTTCATGTTTCCCTTGAGCGATCAACCAACGGGGGCTTTCAGGCAAAGTCAAACGACACAATAAAATAATAATTGCAGGAATCACTGCAAACCCAAGGATGAAGCGCCAAGCATTGACATCAGGATATAGTTTTAAAACAATAATACCCAAAAGCGCTCCCGCTAACATGCCCAAAGCCTGAAAGCCAAAGCCTCCTACTAACATTCGCCCACGTAAACGAGAAGGCATGTTTTCAGTAATATAGGTCGATGAAACAGGATAATCTGCCCCAATCCCAATGCCCAGCAAAAAGCGGAAAACAATCAAAGAGGTTACACTCCAGGAAATCGCAGAGAGCCCTGCAAACACAACGAAAAACATGAGATCAATCAATAATATAGCCCGGCGACCTAGACGATCCGTAAAACGGCCAAAAATTGACGCCCCTAAAATACACCCCAAAGGCGCAGCAGCACCAATTAAACCGAGCAAAGCAGGCCCTGCTGAAAATTCTTTTTCAATCAAAGGCAAAGCAACCGCAATAATAAATAAATCAAATCCATCCAAAAAAATACCCATAGCGGATAAAAACCAGACTTTCCAATGCAAATAAGTCAATTTTGACTTATCCATTTCACGTGTGGCATGTGTACTCATTAAGCGCAACTCCTTAGCAAAAGCAATCGCCGATACTATACCTCAAATAAGCGATTTACACTATAGAGATCATCTTCAATTTCAGGAAGAGCCCCTGCCAAAACACGAGGACTAACGTACCGAGGGGTATAGGCATGCCGGATGTTCGATGGCATCGAATGATGGGCCGTCAAGCGCCCCAAACCAAAATCAATCAGGACAATTTGATCGGAGTCTGTCAAGAGGATATTAGAAGGCTTCAAATCACCATGAACAATCCCAGATTGATGGATCGCCGTCACTGCATCTATAATCTTTTTTTTCAATCTTGAATTAAGAGATTTAGGCAAAGCACGCCCTTTAATTTTTCGCATAATCTTATAGCCTTGCCCTTCTTGACTAAAATGATACGAAAATGTTTGTACTGCTGAAGTCAAACCTTGCAAATGCATTTCTATATTCGCTTCATATGCAAGTTGTGCTTGAGCAGCCTGAGGATGAGCTACCCCAGGATGCACAAATTTGACAGCCAAATCAGCACAGCCCGGATATTCAAGTTCGTAGACCACCCCCATTCCACCCACTCCAAGCAATGAACCAAGCTGATAGGGGAAAGGTAACCCCTGCCGCTCCTCACACTTAAAGACGTTTTCCAGCATTTTTAGCTTTGTGTGGTATTCAAAGCACCCTGGGTATTGGTCACTTTATTCGTCACCGTGACTTTCTGGAATTTCAAGATCATATTGATATGACCGCGTTGCTTTTGTGCCTCGCCTGAACGTTGATCATCCACGACATGCTCATAGCCTACAATCATTCCGTCTTGCATCGCATATTGGAACAACAATTTATTACTGCCTTTTTCAACCGAACAACCATTAAAAGTCAATGATTTAATGCGATCCTGCCCAGACAATACATTTAATGCACCTGCAAGAATAGGCTCATAGTCAGGTAAGGTCAAAGTGACCGTATGTAATGCCGGCGCTGAAGAGACCGTCCCCGCACCATGCTCATTATGAGGCTGCTCAATATCAAAGTCATACGCGTAAACATAGGCAAAATCTTGCCCTGCGACATCTGAATTCGTATTAGAAAGACGATCCGCCACATCTTTTGTTCCACATTGCGCAGTCAACGCACCATAAGTTTCTGTTTCAATTTCAACATAGTAAGGCATTTTTTTCTCCTATCAGTTTAAGATTTCCGATCACAAAACTTGACCAGAACAAGATCTTAACCTAATCAGATTTAAAATGCAACAGTTGTTTTATCGACCCACAAGCACCCCATCATCCATGACCAAGACGCGACTCATCTGATGCGCAAAAGACTCATCATGCGTCACCAGAATTAAAGAAATACCGTAGGCTTGACTCATTTCTAACATCAACCCCATAACCTGTTCACGCGATTTTTTGTCAAGATTACCTGTTGGCTCATCCGCCAAAATCAGGCTTGGCTTTTTGACCAAAGCTCTCGCGATTGCAACCCGCTGACGCTCTCCACCTGACAATTCACCCGGCTTGTGACGCAAACGATGCGCCAGCCCCACTTGATCCAAAATCGCAGCCGCCTCGCTCTTCGCCTGACGCACCGGTATTTTGCGAATCATCAAGGGCAACATGACATTTTCAAGGGCGGTTAATTCCGGCAACAAGTGATGGAATTGATAAACAAAGCCAATTTTCTCCTCACGCAATTGGGTTTTTTTCGCATCGGATAACCCTGAATATGCTTTACCAAACAAAGTAATTTCGCCTGAAGTAAAATAATCCAGACCACCCAGCAATTGCAGAAAAGTACTTTTTCCGGAGCCAGAGGCCCCAAAAATCGCAACACTTTCTTTTTCTTCCAAATTAAAGTTGATCTTTTTTAAAATAGGCGTCAATAACTTACCTTCATGATATTCTTTGGTGAGTTCGATCACTTCTAAAATAGGCTTATTCATAACGCAAGGCCTCCGCTGGGTTGATTCGTGAAGCTTTATAAGCCGGATACAGGGTTGCCAAAAAGCTCATCACCATAGCCATCAAGCTAATCAAAATCACATTCGACCACTCCAAATAAGAGGGCAAGAAATCAATATAATAAACACTTGCACTCAAAAACTGAACATGGAAAATATTTTGGATATCATTAACCAGATCCGTCACATTCCAGGAAAGCAAGACCCCCAAAATCAAGCCTAACAAGGTCCCAAGACAACCAATCACGGTCCCCTGAATCATAAAAATCGCCATGATTTGTTTGGTTGACAAGCCCATGGTTTTCAAAATAGCAATATCCGCTTTTTTATCCGTGACTAACATGACCAAGGACGCCAGCATATTAAACGCTGCAACCGCAATAATCAGCGTCAGAATCAAAAACATCATCAGCTTTTCCATATTTAAGGCTGCAAAAAAGTTAGCATTTTGACTAATCCAGGTGTATGACATGAGATTCGGCAAGGCGATACTCAAATCCTCACTCACGCTTTGCGCCAAAAACAGATCCGTCAATTTCAACTGCAAGCCTGACACATTCTGACCCAATTGCAATAAAGCCCCTGCATCCTGCATATTCACAAGCGCATAGCTGCTGTCAAACTGATACCCGGTCACAAAAATCCCGGTCACCGTAAACTGCTTGACCCGAGGCATGATTCCCACCGGAGAAAAATTGCTTTGTGGAACATAAACGGTAACTTTATCTCCGAGCGTGACACCCAATCCCTGTGCCAAAGTCTGACCTAAAATAATATGAAACTGATGCGGTGCCAAACTGCTAAAGCGCCCTAAAACCATTTTACTCGCAATCGGTGAAACAGAGGATTGTAGATCTGGATCCACCCCGTCTAATTCAACAAATCCAGGATTAGAAGAAGCCCCTGTAATCATGGCCTGCCCTTGCACAAAGGGTGCTGCCGCAACAATATGATCCTGCCCCACCAAGGCTTTCTGCAAATCCTGCCAATTGGACAGCTGCCCCCCTGGCCCGGTGACCGTCACCTGCGGGACCATTTCCAAAATCCGGTTTTTAATCTCACGATCAAAGCCATTCATCACGGACAGCACCGTAATCAAAACCATTACACCCAGTGCAATTCCAAACAAAGAGATGAGCGAAATAAACGAAATAAAATGATTTTTACGTTGGGCTCGTGTATAACGCAGCCCCAAAGCCAAACTCAAAGGATAAAACATACCTGCCTTTTAAAAGAAAGAGGCCGTTAATATATCAAAATTCTAGCGCATGATCATCTGCATCATCATCTGTATGATCATCTGCATCATCATCTGTATGATCATCTGCATCATCATCTGTATGATCATCTGCATCATCATCTGAAATAGGTTTTCTTGCACAACCAGGCGCAGGCGGTAATGCTTGCGGCGCCAGAAAATCTAATAAATTAAATACAGCGGCCCGAGCGCGACGCACCCCTTCCACTTCTAATGTAACTGCAACCTCAACACTCGCTCCCCCTGCACCCGCTGCAACCTCAACAAGATCCTCAGCCGCCAGCTCATCATCGGTTTCTTCCGGAATCGTCCCTAACGCCTCACGCAGCACACGAGGGTCGACATTTTTTGCTGGACCCATTGTATCACCATAAAAATAAATTAATAATTTCCGAGCTTACTATAAAAACTATTTAGATACAACATAAATTTTAACTGTGCTGACAATTGCAGGGCACGACACAATCCAGTATCATCGTACAGCGTTGTACATCAAAATGGATTTTATATGGCAGCTTCTGCAACGCGCTTTATTTTTGTGACGGGTGGCGTCGTTTCATCATTAGGTAAAGGCGTGACCTCCGCCTCTTTGGCTTCCCTTTTAGAATCACGCGGCCTGAAAGTCACCATGCTTAAACTCGACCCCTATATTAATGTTGATCCAGGTACGATGAGCCCCTTCCAACATGGCGAAGTATTTGTTACCGAAGATGGCGCAGAGACGGACTTAGATCTCGGTCATTACGAACGTTTTATTCAAACAAAAATGTCCAAAAAAAATAATTTTACAACCGGAAAAGTCTATCAACGCGTGATTGAAAAAGAGCGTCGCGGTGATTATCTGGGCGCAACCGTTCAAGTCATTCCGCATATTACAGACGAAATTAAAACACGGATTCTCGCGGGCGCTGAAGGCTATGATATTGCGCTGGTGGAAGTCGGCGGCACGATTGGCGATATCGAATCCCTACCCTTTCTCGAAGCAATTCGCCAAATGCGCTTTGAACTCGGATTTCAAAGCACTTTATTTCTGCATGTCACCCTGGTCCCTTTTATCAAAGCCGCAGGGGAAATTAAAACAAAACCGACCCAGCATTCTGTCAAAGAATTACGCTCTATCGGTATTCAGCCTGATATTTTAGTCTGCCGCTCTGAGGTCATGCTGCCCGAAGCCGAACGTCATAAAATTGCGCTCTTCACCAATGTCACGCCTCATGCTGTTTTTTCAGCCGTAGATGTCGACACGATTTATAAAATGCCTGCTTTATTTCAAGAGCAAGGTCTGGACGAAATCGTCCTGAATCGCTTTCAAATCAAAGCCAAAAAAGCCGATTTATCCATCTGGAACGAAGTGATTTATAAACTCGAGCACCCCAAACACAGCGTTACCATTGCGATGGTTGGAAAATATATGAACCTGACTGACGCCTATAAATCAGTGACCGAAGCTTTACTTCACGCAGGAATCCACAGCTTGACCCAGGTCAAAATTCGCTATATTGATTCCACGTTAATTGAAGAGGAAGGAACTGATTTATTAAAAGGAATCGATGGAATTCTCGTCCCAGGAGGCTTTGGAAATCGGGGGGTGGAAGGCATGATTACGACAGCTCGTTATGCCCGCGAAAACAAAATCCCTTATCTGGGTATCTGCCTCGGGATGCAAGTGGCTCTGATTGAATTTGCACGCCATGTCGGGATGCTCCCCCAGGCTAACAGCACGGAATTTGTCAGCGATTGCGCCGACCCCGTCGTGGGCATGATTCATGAATGGAAAGATGCATCAGGTAAAATCGAAAAGCGCACGCAGCACTCTGATCTAGGCGGCACGATGCGCTTAGGAGGACAAGATTGTATTTTAGATCAAAGCTCTCATGCCTTTAAAGCCTATCAAAAACCGATCATTCACGAACGTCACCGCCATCGCTATGAAGTCAACCCATTTTATCTGCCAGCACTTGAACAAAAAGGGCTCAAAATCAGCGGCAGGTCCATTGATGGCCAATTGGTTGAGATGCTGGAGATTTCTGATCACCCATGGTTTGTCGCCTGTCAATTTCACCCCGAGTTTACTTCCAACCCCCGCAGTGGACATCCCCTCTTTATCAGCTTGATTGAAGCCGCAAAATCGCGACCTTAAATACAGCGCCTCGGCAGTTTGCGCGTCACTTTGCTGATGCGCCGCGCTTGCGGGTCCTGACATAGCGGACGATAAATTTCCAAGCGATCTTGGTCTTGCAAAATACCCTGCAAATCAATCCCTCGCCCGAAAATCCCGCAATGTAGATCCGCCCAATCTAACTGATGCTTCTCAATCAAACCCGATTGCTGCAAGGCTGATAAGGCCGAGGTATTCGGCTCCAAATCCAGAAATACACGGTCTTGTTGCTGAGGCAACGCGTAGATAATTTCCACTGTTATTTTTTCTGACATACATCTGCCGCACGCTGCATAAAGGCTTCCAATAACGAGTTCGCAACGGGTTGAAATAAAGGCCCAATCATCATCGCAACCAGTCGATTATCAAAACTAAATTCCAGATCCAGGCTGACTTCGACCCCCTTGTTTTTGTCCTCAAACTTCCAAACTCCGTAGAGATGCTTAAAAGGACCGGAAAGCAAATGCATTTCAATTTTTTCATTTACGGTTTCAAGATTACGCGTCACAAAGGTTTTGGAAAGCCCCCCTTTTTTTAAGGTCAAACTCGCCTCCACGCCGCCTTCCCAGCGATGCAAGACTTTAGATGCGGCACACCAGGGCAGAAAGCCTGCATAGGACTCAATGTCTGCAATCAGGGCATAAACAGCTTCTCGGGCATAAGGCGTCCACATTTTTTTACGAACAATCTCCAAAATCAATTCCCCTTTTGGATGGTTTATGATAAGATGGCCGTGATTTTAACAAAAAAAAGAGCGAAACAAAATGGACAAGCTAAAATGGAAAAGCTAATTGCAGAAAATCGACGCGCGCGACATGATTATTTTTTTGAGGAACAACTTGAAGCAGGTATTGAGCTTCAAGGCTGGGAAGTCAAAAGTATTCGTGAAGGCCGTGTTCAACTGGTCGATAGCTATATTGTCACTCGCAACAATCAAGCCTTTCTATTAAATGCGCTGATTACCCCACTTTTATCCGCTTCAACCCATATTGTGCCCGAGTCCAACCGGACTCGAAGATTACTCTTGCATAAACGCGAAATTCATCGTTTAATAGGATTAAGGGAGCGCAGTGGCTACACGCTGATTCCCGTCAAATTATACTGGAAGGATAACTATGTTAAAGTGCTTGTTGCGGTCGCCAAAGGAAAGAAAGAATATGATAAACGGGCAAGCGAAAAAGATAAAGACTGGCAACGTCAACAGGGCCAAATTATGCGTCGACACATTGCCTAGACTTTTAAATATAAACATGAATTACGACTTGACAATTTAATTTATTTATGGCATACTATCAGCATGAAGGTTGAAAAAGTGCCAAAGAAGAAAGGATAGACTAATGAGCATCCACACTGAAGCAAAGAATCAACTTTCAGATAAGGTAGAACGACTAAAACTCTACGCCCAAGCTTTAAAGGGCAAAGAGTTAAAATTGCAGCAAAAAGAGTCGGAACTATTAGAGCGTGAGATCAAACTCAAACTCTATCGTAAAAACATCTTAGTTGCGATTAAAGAGCAATTGACAGAAGGAAATGTCACGTACGATGAACAGGTGAAAGTCCTGAACAAATACAAAGATATCCTTCAAGATATTGCACAAGACGTTCAGCACGATATTGACGAGATTATGGGGTAATGACGATGCAAGCTGCAACAGAAAGCGCACAAAAACTAAAGATGGACCAAATCATCAAGGCCTTTGACAACGCCATTGGATCACCGCAAGATTTACAGGTTGCTCAAATTGTAGCACGCTTGAATAAAGCAATTGCAAGTGCCAACGTGGAAATTCATGGTTTAGTAGAATTGCACCGCGACCAAAAGGCCTTGTCAGCCTTATCAGAAGGGGCCGTTTCACTAAAAGCAGATAGCCAAATCGTTAATGAACTTAAAAACACGAATCTATCTAGCCGAAGCGCTCTGGCTTTCTCATTACATCCAGCCCCTTCAGCAGAAGCGACCTCAACAGCACCCGCAGCATAAGGATCATGACTGAAACCCCGTGCATTGGTATTTGCTCCACGATTTATGGAGACGAAATCTGCCGGGGTTGTTTCCGTCATTATCAGGATGTGATTGACTGGAATACCTTTGATTCCCCAAAAAAAATAGAAATCCTTCAAATGCTTGATCAGCTCACGATGCGGATATTGAAGCAAAAAATTAATCTCTTTGATCCTGCACTGCTCCAAAAAAAATGCCTGGAATACAAACTCAGAATTCGCCTCAATTGGAATCCCCATACCTGGGCCCACGTCCTGATGCGCGAAGGAATGGATAAAATCGTTCAGCCTGAAAAATACGGCTTTCAGATTAAATCGCCCTTCAAACATCTTTCTATTGCCAAACTGGTTGAAATCATTGATGATGAACTCTTTTTAGAGGCCCGCAATCAACATGTTCCATATCGTTCTCTTTGAACCTGAAATTCCACCCAATACGGGCAACATCATTCGCCTTTGCGCCAATACAGGCGCTATTTTACACCTGATTAAGCCACTGGGATTTTCACCGACAGACAGCAAACTCAAGCGCGCAGGATTGGATTATCATGATTGGGCGAAAGTTCAGCTGCATGAAAATTTCAGCGACTTTTATCAAACCACGCAACCCCAACGCCTTTTTGTGTGTGAAACGGGTGATCACAGCCAAATTTATACTGAACCACATTATCAACCTGGGGATACTTTTTTATTTGGCCCTGAAACACGCGGTTTAAGCCTTGAATTTTTAAGCCAATTTCAGCCAGATCAGCTGATTCGACTGCCGATGCTCACCCCTGAACGCTCATTGAATTTATCCAACTGTGTCGCTGTGGTTATTTTTGAGGCGTGGCGACAACTGGATTTTGCATCAGCATCATCGTCGGCGTAGAAAAGTCTGCCTCACAAGCCTGAACAATCTCAAATGCTTTCAGCAAAATGACATCTTGAATCAGCGCACTTTTTTCAGACTCAGTTGCAAAAGTGTAGACTGTAATCAGAAAGTTAACAGACGTATTTCCAAAATCAGTGAGATGCACATAAATACCCGGTAGCGCATCAATCTCTGAATATTGCATTAAGAAGTCACGAATTCCCTGAAATATTTTAGGAATTTTAGAGACATCATCATAGCGCACTCCGATTTTCTGATCGATCCGACGATTCGACATGCGTGTTTGATTAATCACAATAATATCAATAAAAATCCCATTGGGAATATACAAAACCTGCTTATTATTAGTGCGAATCGTGGTATATCGCCAATCAATGCGCTCCACCACCCCGTCAATCACTCGATCAGGAGACGAAATCGTATCCCCCACTGAAAACTGTCGATTAAAATAAACCATCATTCCGCCAAAAAAATTGGTCAGAATACCCTTACCCGCATAGGCAACAGCGATCCCACTTACCCCCCCAAAGGTGACGAGACCAGACAAGGGCACATCAATAATCGCCAGCACAATAAAGGCTGCAAACAAAAGCATACTCACTTGAATCAATCGTGAAATTGCCTTAATGCCACTCATATTAAAAGAGGCATTTTTCCCTTTTGGAACCTGATCAATATAAAAATTTTCGAGATTGATAATGAAACGAATCACAGCCCATACGATGACCCCTAAAGTCGCAATCAACTCCCCTTGAACAAAATACGAAAAATCATGCTTGAATGCGACTTCAAAAACCCAGTTAAAAAAATACGCCGCCACTATAATCCATAAATAAAGACGAAGCGGCGCATCCACCGCCTCAATAAAGACCTTCACCCAGGATAAAGAACGCTTGTTTTGTTTTTTCCGCAGTGCCATTTTTAAAACAAATCTTAAGGCAAAATTAATCACGAGCACCGTACCAATTAAAATCAAAGCCACAATGCCCTTTTTTTCCAATAAAAGTAAGGTATCGGGTGCGATATGAATCATTTTTATACCCCTCTAATCACGTCTAATACATGCGACCACTCATTGCATAGCAAGGCATAATCGGTTCCAGCTGCAAAAACACGCTGGACTAATGCTAACGGAGAACCCCAGACTTGAATCGCTTTCATTCCTAAATCATCACTAAAAATTTTACCCTGAAACCGAAAGCGCTCCCTCAAAATAGACTGAATCCAAAAGCGTGAAATCGATGCAGGCAAGGCATCCACCGCGGGATAAATCACATGCGAAATCATGATCCCAAATACACCTGCTGCAATAAAATGTTGAAATGGCATCAAGTCCGTCGCTAAAATTTCTTCAAATGCACGCTGATCTGTCGCAATCGCGACATGCGTATCATGAATGGCTGTTCCATGCCCCGGAAAATGTTTCAAAATCGGCGACATCCCCATCGCATCCATCCCTTGGATATAAGCGGTTGCATACGCAATCACATGCTCTGGGCTGGCTGAAAATGCACGCTTTCCAATGACCCGACTCCCTCGATCCAAATCCACAATCGGCGCAAAACTGTAATCCACTCCGACTGCTTTTAATTCGCTCGCCATAATAGATGCATAGCGCTGTGCTTCTTGAGTTGAAGTCAAATCCCCCAATGCAGGCAAGGCGGTAAATCCTTCCCGAAAACGCTGCACCCGCCCGCCTTCCTGATCCACATACACGGAAAGTGGGGCATTTTTGCGAAGCGCAAGAATGGAAGCGTTCAAATCCGCTAGCTGAAGTTTATCCTGATAATTGCGACTAAACAAAATCACACCTGCAATCAGCGGATGCACTAATACTTGCTTTTCTTCGGGCGTTAATTTCACCCCCGAAATCCCGACAATAAGCTGCCCCATTTTCTCTCTTATTTTTGAGCCTGATTCCATTATCATACTATAAATGGGTGTGCTCGTTAACCCCTACAATAGTCAAATTGGTTTAAGTGCTTGCTTCTGATGCTTAAGACTCTCATACTTCGGGGTTGAATGGGCGTTTTGAAAAAATTTGACTCCAAGCGAATTTTGACATAAAGTGAGGACGATGTCGATTCAGAAAAAAATACAGCCTATCCAACTCGGCAACCTACATTTTGCCTCAAATCTCATTCAAGCACCGCTAGCAGGCCTGAGCTGTGCGCCGTTTCGCGAGTTGATTGCCCAATTTGGAGGCGCGGCCTATTGCGTCACTGAAATGGTTTCTGCGAAAACATTACTGGGACGACCAGAAAAACGATATATTTACAAAAGTCCAAATGAAGGCACCCTCTGCTTTCAGCTTTCCGGGAATAATGCAACTGAATTGGAAGAGGCTGCCCTTCGCGCAGTAAGCTATGGTGCAGATTTGATTGACCTTAATTGTGGCTGCCCAGTGAACAAGATTCGCAAAAAAAATAGTGGCTCTAAATGGCTATCGATAAGCCAGGAATTGGGTCAAGTTATTCAAGGCATTAAAAGTAAAATTTCGCCTCCCCTATCGGTTAAAATTCGCGTGGATGGCATGAGCGGCGATCGATTTAATACCGATGTGGTGAAAGCAATCAACGATGCAGGGGCTGACTTTATCATCGTTCATGGCCGCCACTGGTCTGAACGATACGACACCCCCGCACGCCTAGATGAAATCGCAAGCATTGTTGAACAATCAACGATTCCTGTGATCGGAAATGGCGATGTTCAAGATTATACGTCCCTTCAAAAAATGTTTGAAGCAACCGGCTGTGCGGGCATCATGATTGGTCGAGCCAGCGTAGGCCGACCCTGGTTATTTGAAATGCTAATGGCAGAGGATCGAGGTGAAAAATACGCCCCCCCAACAACAGAACAGATTGTTAAATTACTACTACACCATGTTAGACAACTCAGCTACTTAGAAAATAAAGAGCGCGCATTACTACAGGCCAGAAAATTTGCAAAATACTATCTTCCTACTGATATTTTGCCTGACATTTCGTTTCTTTTAAGCCAAAATGGGTGACGAACAAACCAAAAAGCAACACGCCTGCAACCACAATAAAGCCATTTCGATAATCTGCAACTTGGTACTGCGTACCCATTAGATCATGTGCTTTTGCCGAACGATCAATCAAAAAACCCATAATCGGCTGCACGACCACACCTGTCAAAACAGCAGCTAGATTGATCAACCCGGAAGCAGTGACAAAATGCTGAGGTGGAACAATATCCTTCGCAATCCCAAAAGTCAGGCTTTGAAGTGAAGCTGAAAAGCCCAGCATCACCAGTACAATCACCATCACCCAACCTGGAATATAAGAAGCTTCAATATAAAATAAGCAAGCAATAAATCCTAAGCTAAAACAAATATAAAATGGGATTTTACGGCTCTTCAGCACATCAGACAACCACCCCATGAAAGGCGAGCCCAAACCCAGTCCAAGCCAAAATAAAATATATAAATAACCAATTTTTTCATTGCTCCAGCCGTAAACAGCCATCAAATAGGGAATTCCCCACAAAGAAGCAATCCCCGTCACAGTAACCCAGGAAGAAAACCCCACTAAACTAATCCACCAGACTTGAGGCAGTTTAAATGTATCCCAGAGCCTCGCCTGCTTGATATCAGGTTCTATGGACTCTAATGCGACGCCATCTCGAATAATCAGCCAAAATAATAAAGATAAAACCAGCGTTACCCACCCCATCGCAAGCAATGCATGGCGCCACCCCAAATGATTCACCAGCAAGGCCAGGGGCCCCTCTCCCGCAATAGATCCGACCGCAGCACCCAGCTGCACAAAGCCGGCAATCAAGGCAAAATAACGATGCGAAAACCAACGTGAGGCCAAAAATAATGCGCCCAAAAACGCAAAAGGGGAGCCCACCCCCATCAATAAACGCGCAACACCCAACTCCCAAGCATGCGTTGCCACCGCAAAAAACAAAGTTCCAAGCCCACTTACCAGAACAGAAAGAGTCAGCAATTTACGGGCACCAAATCGATCCAACAAGATGCCTGCAGGAATTTGAAAAAAAGTAGAAGCCAAGAAAAAAAGCGCCATTAAGCTGCCCAACTGCCCAGCATTTAATCCAAACCCAGTAAGCAAATCATGAGTCATAATACTCGGCGCAACGGCTAAGAAATAGTCATAAACATAAAAAAATGACCCTAAAATACAAATAATAAAGGGAAGAACTTTCGTAGCGGCAGTATGCGTCTTTTTTAATTGCACTTTATTTTTCTGTTTTTACAAAAACATCCCCCCATTAAAAACAAAAAAATGCTGTCTGTCAATTCTAAAATGACAGTAACGATTCACCGAATTAGATTGAATCATAAACAAAATCACGCATCTTTCCTTGAAAAAAGAGGGTTAGAGCCTCGGTCATATTGAGGCCATACTTGCGACAGAAGATTAAAGCGCCGTCATTTGATCTAAAACATCCTGATATTTTTTGGTGCACTTTGGTCATGCGCAAACACAAAGGGAAGCTCATAAGGTCACCGTTTAAGAAAAATAGGAGAAATACGTCCGAAGCCTGGGAAACCGAAATAGGCGGTTCTCAGCAAAAACCCCTGTCAGAAATGGTTCTGTCGATTATCCTAAAAAAAGCAGTTAGCCTATTTTGTGTCGTCCTCGCGCTTCTGGTTAAACAGGCGTGACGGTGCTATATCGCGTTGCGTGATACTGCATATAGTTTTTCGAATTTTATGACAAGTCCGGCGGTGACATCGCAGCAAGGCCAGCACGTGTTGGGCATCCGTCATGACGCGGTGTACGCTCATAATGCCTACGATTTTGCAAGATCGGCAGAAGGGGGTATTAATTTGCGTAATGCCGGACGCAACGGCGCCGACGGAGCACGGGGCCGCGACCCGGGCACACGTTTGGGTCAGCGGGCATCCCGGATCGAGCCGCCCCTTAGGCTGGGGGCAGTTGTCCCGGATTTGGTCCCCCTTGAGTCCTCCGCCCGGTCGTTAATGGAGAAGCCGAATCGGCACGGTCCGGAGGAGGCCAGCCCGAGGGCCCGCAGGGTCCACCAGTCAGTAGTCGAGTCCCGCTGCCCCGGAGCCCATTGCACGGTTGGTGCGAGCTTGATATGCCGCATTTAGGCGGTTGATTTGGACCAAATCTTCGGGCCCTGGCGTGATGATCAGGGGCTCGTAATGGTTGAGAGTGTCTTCGTACACCCCGCCAGCCGACATATACGCCAGGCGGACAGTGGTACCAGCCCCTGAGCGACGCACTGTAGCAACATCCAAGGGCTGCCAGACCCCGCGGTCCGCATTCAGTGCGTATACTTTGAAATTCAGCCTAAATGCGAGCCCAGCTAGATACATGGAGACGCGGCCGAGCGACGCACTCTGGCGGCTGAATTTCTCCTTCCACGTGTCGATGGTTTCCACCCCCTCCTCCTGGAACAGGTAATGGAAGTGCGCTTTGAGGCCGAGGCATCCCCTTGATTCGTACAGCTGGGCGATTCGTTCCTTCACGTTGTTGCGGGTAAACTCGCCGGCGCCCAGGGTCACGTTTTTTATTGCAAGGTAATTCCGAACCGCCGTAAAAGCGGAATCCCCGTCTGCATCCGCGCAAACGACGACGCAGAGCGCCTCACAGCCCCCCTCCAGCACCTTCGCCACGGCGCGTCGGGAAGCCATCGCGACCGCTCGATCTTCAATCGCCTCATGCTGGCGTAGCAGCCGATCGCGGAAGGTCACCACGCCGGCGTAACATGGCCCCCCCTGCCGCCCGTTGCTGAGTCGGAGGTCTGTGCGGGACACGGCGCCACGGGCAGGTCGGCAAGCGCCGGCGGAGTGCTGCCAGCAAGCCGTCGCATAGGCTCAGGCGTCCCTGCGTCCATGCACAGTCTAGTGTAATGTAACAGCAAGAAGGGCAATTCCGCGGGTTCGGCGTCGGCCAGCGTGGTAAGCTGCGCATCGCCAGGCAACACGGATTTGTCGTAGGGCAGGACGCGATGCGTTACGGCGCGCCACGCGGGATGCACCATACTCTGCCCGTACTGCCGTAAGATCATTCCGGATTTGATGAGTAGGCCGGGCGAGATCCATCGGCGCCTGGTATTGGGTTCTGCGGCTGTCTTGGAGCTCTCGAGTAATTCAGGCGGCCAGGTCCGCCACTGTGCTCGGTTGCATCCTGTGGTCACCGCAAGAAAGGTTTCGAGTCGTCCGGGTACACCATACCCACCCGCGGTGAAGTGCATATACCCACGCCAGAGCGCCGTCGCTCGGATGGTCGACATCCCGAGAACAGTGCCGAGTTTACGGCGCCCGGGGCGCGAAAAGAGGCTGGTCTCGAGTTCTACCAGCTTTTTATATCGTGCAATGTCGGTCATCCAGATGTCCACATGGCCCGTGCAGTCCGAGACGCTGTGGACCATGTATTGGCATGGGCCGACCATACCGCCCACCGAGCCATAGGCGAGAGATTGGACAAACTTAGCCAGGCCTCGACGAGCGTCCTCCCAGATGTTGAGTGCGCGGCGCGTCCGTTCCGCCACACCGCCGTCCTCTGAGGCGGCGATCGTATAGATGTAGGCGTTCAGGGCAACAAGGCAGTTGCGCAGAGTCCGCTCGTGGCTCTCCACGACCCCGACCTGCCGAAGGAGGTCGTCGCGAGAGGCCTTGTCGCGCACTGTTGTCAGTGGCGTCCCATAGTCCACGGGGCCGCCGGCGGCCCTGGAGCTCGAGGAGTCGCGATCGCCCAGTCTATCATACAAGATGATGGATATGTTGCGACGGTCGCGGATGTAGCCGCCGTCCCGAGTCGCATCGGTGAGGTCGAGGTATAATTGCCCCCCCCCTTCCCCTTGATCCTTCACCGATTTCAGGTAGGCGGAGTTGGCCCGGGAGAGCGTCCCAAGAGCGTTGAGCACGGCATCTAGGTGTTTTATTAGAGTCATGGTAAATCTTCCCTTCTGGATGGCAGAGTTGTGGTGGTGTATATTAATTTGCGTAATACCGAGCACAACGGCGCCGACGGAGCACGGTGCCGCGACCCGGACACACGTTTGGGTCACCGGGCATCCCGGATCAAGCCGCCCCCGAGGCTGGGGGCAGTTGTCCCGGATTGGGTCCCCCTTGAGTCCTCCCCCCGGTCGTTAATGGGGAAGCCGAATCGGCACGGTCCGGACGCTGCCAGCCCGCGGAGCCCCGCAGGGTCCTCGCGTCAATATCTGTAGCCCTTGCGCTCGTCGCGCATTGCTGCCTGTGCGCGTGCGCGATATTCCCGGTTCAGTCGGTCGATCGCGGCCTTTTCGTCAGGCCCTGGTACGAGGAGCAGGGCGTCGTAATGGTTCGCCGGGCCCCCGTCGGCCCCCATCGTAAAACACGCCAGGTAGACGCGCTGGGCGCCTGGCACGGTAAGGTCGGCGCCCGGCATCCGCTCCCACTGATTGCCGTCCCTACTTAGGTGGTATAAATGGAACTCCACGCCCATCGCGTGCCCGGCCAGATACAATGCGGCTGTCCCCAGCCAAACCCCCGGCCGACTCATTTTATGCCGCCATTCTTCGATGCCGCTCACCTGCTCGTCCGTGCACAGGGTGTCAAAGGCATCGGCAAGACCGCGCTGCTCACGTCCCGCGTACATGCCTGCGATTCTTTGCACCACATTCTCTCGGCTAAAAAGGCCGGGCGTAGGCTGTAAGTTGCGGGCCTCAAAGTACTTCTGAGTCGCCGTGAAAGCGCAGTTGCCGTCCCCCTCCGCGTATACGATGCCACACTCCACCGGGGGTCCAGCATCGACCTTCGCGAGAGCGACGCTGCGGCGGGTAGCTATTGCGGCGGCGGCGGCGGCGTACGACTGTTTGGACATGGCTACAGCGGCGAAGGGCAGGGGGTCTTCTCCGTTCCCTCCCCCGGAGCCGCCAGCTGCTGGTGCCGCGCACGATCCGCGCCCCCCGGCCCCGCGGACCATGTCCGCGAGGGGGCGTGGCACGCGCCCGTCCATAAATCGCCGGAGCAGGGAGACAGCAGCCACCACATCGCTTAGATTGCATAGTCTTGAGGCGACGTAGCTTACGAGGGCTCCGCTGGGCGCGGTGTTGGCGGCGGTGGGCAGCTCAGCATCGGCGGGAAACAAAGGGGGTGCGGCGGTTTCGGGCGGCGAAGGGAGGAGTGGGATCCCGGCGTAGCTGCTCGGTGGCGCGAGGGTGAGCCCATACGGCCGTAACGCGCGTTCCAAGCCCGCTGTCATCCAGGGTGAGGTCCCCTTGAAGCGGATACCGGGGTCGCTCGCCTCATATGACATGTCGAGGAGCCCGCGCGGCCAGTTCCACCAAGTATCCGTATCGTGCCCGCTACACTCGGCCACGAAGCGCTCCAAGGCCCCGGGCCCCCTGTATGTCATCCCGTCGTAGGGTTGGTATCCGTCCCAGCGCGTGGCAGTCGTGGCACGACACACCCCACGCACGGCCAAGTCCCCGTGCTCGCCACGGCCCCCTAGGCGCGACGTCTTCTCGATGCTTAGCCACGTAGCGTAGACCTTCGGGTGGTTTAACCACGTGTCCACGTGGAGCAGGCACTCGGAGAGCCCATAAGTGCCGTACCAGAGCTGCCCCCCCCAGCTCAGGCACCCGATGTCGAGCGCGGATTTCGCAGCGTGGAGCGTTCGCTGCAAGGTACGCCAGGCAGTTTGATTTGCCGGATTACGGTCCGCGCGCCCCCCGCCCTTCGCCCGCGCGAGTACGGTGGTGTGTTTTTGTAGTGCCACCACTGCATCCCGGAGCGCGCCTTCCGCGGCTTCTAACTGATGCAGGGCACTGATGAGCGCGTGTACCGGAGCGCCTTCGGTGCCCCGTTTAGAGCTCGGGATGTAGGCGGGGCTAGTGGCGTCTACGGTCACCGTTGCGCGGGTGTCAGGCGTCGCGAGAAGGGCGTACAAGTGGATGCAGGCGTTGCGCCGCTCCGCGTGGAAGCCGCCGTCCCGTTGGTCGTCCAGGAGGTCTATGGTCATTTCTACGCCGCCGTCCCCCTGATCCTTAACCAGGGAGATGAAAGCACGGTTGAGGTTGTCGCGGATATCTAGTAGTGTGGCAAGGTTTGTGAGGTGTTGGCTGAAGTTCATTGTGGATCCCCGTTAGTGGTGATAGGTCACAGCGACGCGGGTGGGCGCCTGGCCCCAGGGGTGCGTGAGTCGCTAGGCGCGGTGATATACGCTCCAGCAGACTCCACTTACCCAGGAGTATGCGCCAACCCAAAAGCGCTCTGCCACCGTTGAACATAGGCCAGGATGCGTTGGTCAGACGCACCTTGCTCATAAAGCGCGGCCTTACGTTCATTAT
>CANJQG010000027.1 GCA_947476405.1 Thiotrichales bacterium | reverse complement strand
TTCCATTGGGAAGTCTGCATTTAAAGGCTGCAGTGCTTTAACCTCTGTAGAGATTCCTGAAGGGGTCACTTCCATTGGGAAGTCTGCATTTAAAGGCTGCAGTGCTTTAACCTCTGTAGTGATTTCTGAAGGGGTCACTTCCATTGGGGAGTCTGCATTTAAAGGCTGCAGTGCTTTAACCTCTGTAGAGATTCCTGAAGGGGTCACTTCCATTGGGGAGTCTGCATTTAAAGGCTGCAGTGCTTTAACCTCTGTAGTGATTTCTGAAGGGGTCACTTCCATTGGGAAGTCTGCATTTAATGACTGCATTAATATTGAGCAAATTATTGTAGCCAATCGTAAAGATGCAGAGAATCAACTTCCGAGGAAATTACATGAAAAAATTATTACAAAAGCAGAACATGTGGCGGAACGGATAACTCAGTCAATCACTTCGAATTGGGATAGGCCAGAAGATCTATTGGCATTTATCTCTAGGATGCCAGGCTTTTTTAATGAGATGAGTGAAAAGCAAATATTCAAAATACAAAATCATTTGCTGGAGCTTGCACGCCGCATGACCTCTGATCAGAGGAAGATGTTACTCCTCAACAAACAAATGATCTCCACTGATCCTGGTCAGAATGGCTTAAAAGAGCTATTTGATAAAAGTGCAGGATGGTTTTTGTGGGGGAAAAGCCCCTTTGAAAAAATGACTGAATTGTTAAAAAATGCGACAACTTTTTCTGCGGCGACTGCATTTTTTAGCCCTTCAGGTGCAGGCTCAGACTCAAGCGTAGAGATGACAACAGTCCACTCCCCCTCAGGAAAGTGACCTGCGTTTGGTTTTGATGCAGGCTACATGCGTTGTAACACATGTAGCCCCAGAAGATGCATACCTGTTTTAAACACTTGGACAGAAAGTTCGCATAAAACTAAACGAGAGGCTTGCTTGGGGTCGGCCTCTACACGACAATCGCGGAAAAAAGCGTTGAAGTGTTGGGCCAATTGGTAGAGATAATCCGTTAAGCGATGGGGATAAAGCTCTTTTGTCACATACGCAATGGTTTCTGAAAAACGGGCCAGATGAAGCGCTAATTCAATTTCTGAAGGATGTGTTAGATTGAGTTGGGCCGGGTCAATTGCCGTTACGCCAATTTTACGCTGGATGCTGAGTACACGGACGAGGCTATACATGATAAAGGCAGCGGTATTGCCTTCAAATTTAAGCATGCGCTCGTAGCTAAATTGATAATCTTGAACACGATTACAGGAAAGATCTGCGTATTTAACCGCGTTTATTCCAAGGGCTCTCGCCATTTTATCGACGCCCTCCGTTGGAGTGCCGCGATCAATGAGGATCGTTTTGGCTTCGGAAACCGCGGTTTTTAGCAAATCAATCAGCTTTTCGGTTTCTCCTGAACGCGTTTTAAATTTTTTGCCATCGGGCCCTAAAACTAAACCAAAGGGAACATGAGCTACTTGAGTCAGGCGATCAATATAACCTGCTTTCAACGCAGCGGCGAAGACCATTGCAAAATGGGTGCCCTGCCCTCCATCCGTCACATAGATGATACGATCTGCTTTTTCGATACGACTGCGATGCCAGATGGCAGCCATATCCGTGCTGGCATAGCCATAACCGCCATCGCTTTTTTGGACCATCAAGGGTAAAGGCTCGCCTTCTTTTCCTTTAAAGCCTTCGATAAAAATACATTTTGCCCCTTCCGATTCAGTGATCAGGCCTTTTTTATTGAGATCATTCAGGGTTTGATCCAGGTAGGGATTATAAAAAGATTCGCCCCTTGAGGTAATTTTAATATCTAGTAAATCATAGATTTCACGATAGGCGGCCTCAGAGATCGCACAAATCACGCTCCAAGCTTTGAGGGCAGAGGGTTCACCCCGTTGCAACGAGACGACTTTTAATTGCGCTGCTTTTTTGAATGGCTCTTCTTCGTCAAAGCGTTTTTTAGATTCGCGATACCAATGCATTAAATCCTGCAGGGTCGCCCCTTCCCCGCCATTTAAAACCTGTGGGGCCTGCGCTTCCATGTGACAGATTAGCATACCAAAAGCCGTCCCCCAGTCGCCAATATGATTGAGGCGCAGGACATCATTACCTAAAAATTCAAAAATCCGCGCCAGACAATCTCCGATAATGGTTGAGCGGAGATGGCCAACATGCATTTCTTTTGCAACATTAGGGCTTGAAAAGTCAACGATAATACGTTCAGGCTTTTCCAGTAATAAGCCCAGCGCAGGGGCAGATAACATCGACTTGACTTGGGCTTCAATAAAGGGGGCGGCTAATTGATAATTAATAAATCCAGGGCCTGCAATTTCTAAATATTCAAAGATCGCATTTTGGGCTAAATGGGTTTTTATTTTTTCAGCAATATCGCGCGGATTTAAAGTCAGGCGTTTGCCCAAACGCATGGCTGAATTGCATTGATAATGCCCGAGTTTGGAGTCTTTGGTTTGAGCAATTTCAATTTCTTCAGGCGAAATCGTCTCTGCCGGAAAAACCAGGCGAAAGGCTTCGTGGGTGAGCTGTTTCAGGTGGATTTGGATATTCATAATTTCCTACACCCAGGGGTTAATTAATAAGGCAGAGCTACAGTCAAAATCTTTTACATTTCGGGTCACTAAATGTAAGCCATAATTGATTGCAGTTGCTGCAATCAGCCCATCGGCAGCTGGAAGTATCTTTCCTTTTTTTTGTGCCTCAGCAGTAATTTCGCCCCAGATTCTTGAAACATCTATATTAATTGGAAAAATATGATCTTGATAGCTCTGTTCTAATTGCATGAGCCATTGCTGCAATTCAGCGCGTCGTTTTGTGGGGCCAAGCAGGTGAATGCCTTTGCTAATTTCCCCTACAGAAATAGCGCTCAAAAATAATGACTCACTTGGAGCGCTTTCAATAAAAGCAATCACTTTCTGATCCGGAAATGGCTTTGAAAACTCTGCTATGGTACAGGTATCTAATAGTAATTTCATACAAGCTCAATTGTACGCATAAGAGAAGAATCTCGTTGAAGATCAAGTTTTGATAGATCTGGCATTTTTTTCAATAAAAACTGCTTAAGATTTACTTTTTGCCCTTTCAAACTCAAATAATCAAACTCAGATAGAAGAATGACTTTTTCCCCGCGACGGCTAATTTCTTGAGGTCCTGAGGAAACGGCAAGTCTGATTACTTCGCTTAATCTGTTTTTTGCTTCTGCTAACGCCCAAGTCATGATCGGCTCCTTTTGTCTAGATGATCTAGATTATATTAACAGAGGATCGCCTCCTTGGCAAGATTTGTTTGCTTTTATAACACCAGCTCCCGAAGATCACTTAAGACTTTCACTAAATGAGCGAGGAAGCGTGCGCCATCCGCCCCATCTACGACGCGATGATCCAAGGATAAAGAGAGGGGCAGCATCAGACGGGGCAGGAATTCTTTGCCATTCCATTTAGGTTTGATTTCAGCACGCGAGACCCCTAAAATTGCGACTTCCGGCATGTTCACGATAGGCGTGAAAGCAGTTGTCCCCAATCCGCCTAGGCTGGAAATCGTAAAGCAACCGCCTTTCATTTCTTCTGGTTTTAGCTTGCCTTCTTTCGCACGCGCACCGAGATCAGCCAATTCTTTTGCGATTTGATAGAGCCCTTTTTGATCGGCATCTCGAATCACAGGGACCATCAAGCCATGAGGCGTATCGACTGCGACGCCGACATGAACATATTCTTTAAAAATTAAATTTTCACCATCATTAGAAAGCGCGCTATTCACAATGGGATAGGCCCGCAAGGCACTTGCAACAGCCTTTACCAGGAAAGGAACGGGCGTCAGCTTGACCCCTGCTTTTTCAGCATCCGGTTTTTTCGCAACACGGAAGGATTCCAAATCCGTCATGTCGGCTTCATCAAATAAAGTAATATGGGGAATTCGAATCGCATTGCGTGTGAGGGCTGCGCCACTGATTTTTTTGATACGCGGTGTTTTTTCAACTCGGACCGTGCCAAAGTCTTCAAAATTAACGATTGGATCGGGCAATAAGCCTAGGCCTGCACCGCTGCTTCCTGATATCTGTGATTTAATTTTAGCATTTAAATCTTCACGGGTAATACGGCCTTTTAAGCCTGTTCCAGTCACTGCATTTAAATCAATGCTGAGCTCACGTGCGAGTTGACGCACTGCTGGGCCCGCATGGATATACGTTTCTTTGTGTGGCGCTTCGACTTTGACTGGGGCTGTCGCAGGGGCTGGAGCGGCTTCTGGCGTTTTGGCTACAGCAGGAGTTGCAATAGGCTCAGCAGCTGCTTCTCCCGCAGCTTCCAGCCGCAAAACAAGGCTTCCTTGCGAAATTTTGCTACCCGGTTTAACACATATTTCTTTGATGACCCCTGCTTCGGAAGACGGAATTTCCATGGTGGCTTTGTCTGTTTCTAAAGTCAGCAAAGACTGTTCTTGGGTGATGGTGTCTCCTACTTTTACCAAAAGTTCAATGACATCTACATCTTTATAATTGCCAATGTCTGGCACAAATACTTCTTTCAAAGCCATGAGTTCATCCTTTTATTTTTACGATACGATAGCCCATCATAAACGATTAGGCCTGATTGGTCAAAACGCGCCGCGCACCAGCATAGTGCTCATGCCAATAGGGCTCATCAATATTGTCAATCCGAATCCGCTCTCCTGTTTTGGGGGAGTGAATAAAATAGCCATTTCCGAGGTAAATTCCCACATGAGAGACATGACGGCCAAAGGTTCTGAAAAAAACCAGATCGCCATTTTCCAAATGCCTGACGGGCGTGAGGCTGGCATATTGCGCCAAAGCCGTACGCGGAATTTTAACGCCTTCTTTTCCATAAACATATTGACTAAACCCAGAGCAATCAAAGCCATCACTGGGTGTATCACCACCCCATTCATAAGGTTTTCCCAATTGTGATTTTGCAGTCGTACAAACGCCAACCTGCCCTAAATTAAGGGAAGACGCATGATTGAGGCTTATGGATTTTTGAATAGAATGTTTCTTATCTTTATGGAAATGATTTTTTTTTTGAGCTTTTTTCTCTTTAATTCGATGCTTATCGGATTTGTGATGGGGCGTTTTTTTAGCCGTATGATGCGCAGAATGATGTTTAACAGGCGTTGTTCCCACAGCAGAAAGCGGACTTAAAGAAAAGCATCCAAACCCAAAAAAAATCCCGAAAATAAGCTGTTTAAACGATGTGAACCGCATGCAGTTTGTTCTGTTTTCAAAAACATAATGCCCTATTATACAAAAGTTGAGCGCAAGCCCCAAGTGTGCATTGCATCGATTTTTTAAATCTGTCAATTTTAGGCCTTGCAAACATAAAAAGTCTTGTTATAATACCTCGCCATTTAAATCAATTTGAAGGTCATTTCATGAAAATAAAATCGACAATTCTTATCTTAAGTCTCAGCTCTGCAATGAGTCTCTATGCAGATAATGCAACAAACACAATACCCATCCTTTCCCCAGGGTTTGGCATCACTTTAACAGGCCTTTGGCTCCAGCCTGGTGCCAGTGGAAATAATTTGACTTATGCAATTCGGACAGAAGCCTTGCCGCTGCCTGCGCCAAATTGGGAACAACAGCAGGTTGACCCGGGTTATACTCCTACTTTTGATCTAGGCCTGCAATACACGATGGCTGACGGTGTTGATCAGGTCAAATTAGATTGGCTATATTTAAATAATAATAGCTCGGCGTTTGCCTCAGGGACAGATGTCAATAATTCGATTGCACCTCCTTTTAATTTTGGTCCACTTGCACAAATTTCTGGACTCACCGGTAGTAGTGAAGTTCATTTTCAAATGAATACCGTCAATCTTGTTCTTGAACATTTTATTGATTTAACCAGTCATATTCAAATTGGTCTCTTTGGAGGGATTAATACAGCCTATTTAAAAGAAGGGATTACAGATACCTATACAGGAAAATCAGGAACGGGAAGCCCGCCCACAGCGCCTTATTCGATCACAACCTATAATACTTCTGAATTTACTGGAATTGGGCCCCGCCTTGGTTTGGATGCAACTTATTTTCTGACCCCTCATTTCGGCATATTAGCAGAAATGGCAGGTTCTCTACTGCTTGGCTCTATGGAATCCAAAACCAATTTTTATGCCTACAGTGCAATTTCCGGAGGGAATAATTCCGGAGTAAATACTCAGCTTGCCAATCAAAGCCAAGCTGCTGTCGTTCCTGAAGTGGATAGCAAATTAGGGTTTACTTATTCGATTCCTATCAATAACGCAAAAAGCACTTTAACGATGCAAGCAGGCTATATGTTTGCTGTCTATATCAATGGCATTAATCAGGTTGTCCCTACAAGCTTAGTCCCCAATGCATTTAATAATGGAACCATAGCCATTGAAACAGACTCCCAGGAATCCAGCGATTTAGATCTAAATGGACCTTATGCTAGCTTGACCTATACTTTTTAACGGTACATCCCTTTATTTAATATTTTTTTTGTGGTATTATTGTCATAGAATATTGTAAAGAAAAATAAATAAGGGGACTGTTATGCCAAGCAATCTGACTCAAGAAGAAGAAACCAATCGGCTTATGAAAGAGCTTGAAGGTGAATATGTGCTGCGTACGGGCACTCAAATGCCTCATGCTCCGCAGTCACCGATTAAAGCGCTTTCTCCCAGAGAAATAGAGATGCATGATTTTTCAAAAACTTTGGCTTCCATTCCGGCTGTGCCTACTCATCCTATAAAAGCAGGCTCTTCAGAAGCCCCTCGTCATGCTGGAAAATCACAAGATGATAGCGGCGCTGTTCTTGCTAAAAGTGCACGCCGCAAACCGCTTGATCGGGCTAAGGCTCCTGTAAAACCGCAATCCAAAACAGAGGCAAATCTTCCACCTAAAAAACCAGGCTTATGGTCTCGCTTTCTCGGGCAATGGAAAGCAACCGCTAAAGTCATGGATGAAGTCGGCAAAAAAACGACTTTTTTAGAAAGAGGCTGGGCAAGATTTTCAGCCTTTGTAAAAATTCTACGTCATGGCGGCGTTAAAGATGCCGCTGCGGCAGCGCAAAGTGAAACAAAATCGATCTCCAAGGATTCATCTACGCTCAAAACTGAAAAATCAGCGCATCAAACAGAAGTTGATGTCGCAAAAAAAGCGTTAAGGGTAGCAAAAAATAAATTAAACGCAGAAAAACAAGCATTAACGGCATTGAAGACGCAAATCAGTGCGGTCACTAAACAGATTCAGCACACAGAAGATCCTACAAAATGTGATCAATTAAAAAGAAGTCTTATCGATCTTGAGCGATCAGGATCAAATTTAAAACATGAGATCTTCAGCTCTAAAGCTGAGCTTACAACATGCGCGAATGCTTTGAAAGATGCAGAAAGTCAATTCGCTCAAACGGATCGAAGTCATCAAGCGGTTGTGGTTTCTGATGCCATCAGCATTGCTGCAAAAGAACTCATTGCCGAAGAGAAAAAGGCCACTCCCGCTCATCCAGAAACCAAGTTGAGTGCAGGCGTGAGTTCTCCAGCAGGCGGATTCACAAAAAGCATGCCGGCACTCAAAAAAATGCAGGCACTGGCGCGTGATTCACACTCAGCAGCGCCAGCAGCTTAAAGTCCAATCAAGGATGGGGCAGCGCTTGGCCTGCCCTCGATTGGGGCTGGACTTTTTGCAGCAAAGGCCATGGGACTGATCAGGGGCTGTTGCTCCCCCACGGGATTAGTCTGAGGCGCTGCTGCAATGGCAGTATAGACATCCCAGGCCTGCGCCAATCCTGCAATACTGATTCCCAAGTATAATCCTAAAATCATGGCAATGGGCCCGAAGCCAAAAAAATGACTGAGCACAGCCATTAAAAATCCCACACTCAGGCCACTGACATTGATCACCAAACTGCGATTATCACGATTAAACGAACGAATCGCGCCAGCGCTCGGAATACGTATGCCCCCATCCATCACCCCTCCTGCACCGATCACCATCAAAGCCTGATTAAATAAAGAATGATTCTTTGGGTGGGCATTGAAAGGGCGAATCAATGAAAATGGAATGGCGAAGGCTAAAATTAAAACCGGCGTTGCAATACATATTCCCAAGGTCAATCCTGCATGAAAACAAGCTGTTAATTTTGAATAATTGGAGTCACTATAGCGCATCATCAGGGTTCCAAGCGGCCCCGCCACGGCACTAAATGAGGTTAAAATCACAATGCGTGCATATTGATTGGCCACACTAAAGGCTTCTGCAGCACTTTGCCCTTCCCGCCCGATAAGCCCTGAAAAAATCGCGAAAAGCAAGCACTCTAAAGTGGGGCTGGCCATCATATAGGCGCCCTTTTTTAAATGGGGAAGTGCATGCCGCCACTCAAGCATTCCCTTTTTTTGAAATAACGCATAGCTTGAAAAGTCATCTCTCAGCGCAAGATATCCTAAAATACTGCATAAAGAAAGCCAGTAGCTGGCTGAATTAGCATAACCAAACCCCGCCGGAGTAGGCTTATATTTGAAGGCAATAAATGCCGTTACAGACGAAAGCAATGCGGAGTTAAGGGTCATGCCCATGGCGATTTTTGTCTTTTGGACACCGACTAAGGTGCGCCGCACAACCGCCTGTGTTAAAAGAGGAAAAAGGCCGCCAGAATAGACCATGGCCCGAAAAAATTCATTAATTGCAGCGCCTGTCTCAGAAGTATGTCCCAATGCGATATACGCATCCCCCGCAAACGCAATCGGAGCAGAAGCGAAAAGCGTCAATAGCGTACTGACTAAGAGTGCAAACTGAAAATGCAAGCCCACACGTGCATCATCTTCTTCACGACGCGCCTGTTGCATAAAAATATTTAAAGGCAGGGCTGTAAAATTAAGCATCGCCAAAAGAGCGGTTGTTGTAGAGATGGGCCCATACGCCGCCAAGTTGGCATTGCCTCGCGCATGCGCAAACCAATAAGCCACAAGCATACTACTGGTGAAGCTGGCTCCCTGGGCTAATAATAAAGGCCAAGATTGCCCAAAAAGTTCTTTCATTGCATCTTGGTAAGATGGAGCTTGCATGGCTTTTTCAATTTAAAAAAAACTATATTATCATATAAAATTTTATTATAATATAGAAAAGTCCGCCAAGCCTGCAAATAGTTGATGTAATTCTTTTAAAAGGCTTTGGCGATTTTGACGCAGCTGAGGATCGGGATCATTCACCATGACCGCTTCAAAAAAAGCACTGAGCGCAGGTTTAAACTTTAAAAACTGCACATAGCGTTGCGATATATCTGGAAAAGTCAGCCAAGACTCTGTTTTTGCGTGGGCGAGCAGGGAATAAAGCTGAGCTTCTTCTTCCTGAAATAGGCTTGTATCCAGTACATTTTGAACGGATGGATCTAAAATATTGGCAATCCGCTTGGCCAGCTCTTTTAAATCCTGACCTTCTTGCGTTTCTAACAAGCGAGTTAAGGCCTGAATGCGCTCAAAAATCGCAAAGGGGTTTAAGCCCGCTTGATGATGCGCTTTGAGAATCGCTTTCACCGCGCTGGCAGGAAAGTTTTTTTCATCACGATACCAGACTTCCATACGCTCTTCAAAAAAACGTGTTAATTTTTGCAAAACACCCTCAGGGTCTGATAACTGTGGATTTTGGGCTTGATATAGATGATATACCCGCTGCAATTCATCTTTTAAATCAATCGCACATTCAGACTCGACTAAAATCGCAATGACGCCCAAAGCCTGACGACGTAAGGCATAGGGGTCTCCACTGCTGGTGGGTTCTTTGCCCATCGCAAATAATCCAACCAAGGTATCCAGCTTATCCATTAGGGCAAGCTGAATGCCAATTGGATTTCGAGGCAGCGCTCCGCTTTTTCCTTTAGGTTGATAATGATCCTCAATCGCTTCAGAAATCTCTGCTTTTTCACCCTGAAGCAAGGCATATTGATACCCCATATAACCCTGCAATTCCGGGAACTCTTGCACCATTTGTGTCACTAAATCTGTCTTGCACAGTTCCGCCGCGCGGGGGATATCAACCAGGCTCATTAAGCGCTGCGTTTTATCAAATAAGCTCCCCAAGCCTTGCTGAAAAGTGATTTTTTTCAAAGCTTCGAGATGATTTTCTAATGGAATTTTGAGGTCTTCCTGATAAAAAAAGCGCGCATCGGATAATCGGGCCCCCACCACTTTTTCATTTCCCGCAATCACTTCTTGCGGTTGTTGACTCTCAATATTGGCAATCGTCACAAAATAAGGCTGCAAAGCCCCAGCTTGATTGCGGACAGGGAACACTCGTTGATTGGCTTCCATCGTCGCAATCAAAGCACGATCGGGCACTTCTAAAAATTCAGGCTTGAATTGACACAGCAGTGCGACGGGCCATTCCACCAGATTGACGACTTCATCCAAGCTGCCGCATTGCGCCTCCAAACCTTTTGGCATTAGGCTTTCTGTTTGAGTCAAAATACTGTGACGGCGTTCGTTTTGATCAATCATGACATGGGCTTTGTGGAGTGCTTTGACATACTCATCGGCTTTATTTAAGGAAATCGATTCGGGATGATGAAAACGGTGCCCAAAAGTATGCCGCCCAGCTTCCAGTCCAAATAATTTCAGCGGAACAATTTCAGTGCCTAAAAGCGCAACAATCCAGGACACCGGTCGTAAAAAAGCAAAGTCATGACTTCCCCAGCGCATGGACTTTTTCATCGGCATGCTTTTCACGGCTTGGGCGAGGATTTCCGGCAATAATGATTTTGCCAAAAGCGCGGGTTGATTGAGCTTCACCGCCAACCAAGGGCCTTTATCAGTCGGCACTTCAATCAGATCAGTGCGTGTTGCATTGCAGGATTTTAAAAAGCCTTCTAGCGCTTTGGTTGGAGCCCCTGTCGCATCCAGGCCCTGCGATTTAGACGGCCCACGTCGTTCGATGATTTTCGCTTCAGTCTCCAATGCCAAATCATCAATTAACAAAGCCAAGCGTCTTGGCGTGTAAAAACAGGTCAGTTTCGTATATTTTAGCTGCGCAGCATCCAGCGCTTTTTTGACCTGTTCCTGCAAATGATCACTTAATGGCTTGAGTTGTGCGGCAGGAAGCTCTTCACAGCCCAGTTCAAATAAAAAATCTGTTTGTGTCATTTTTCTCTCCTCATCGGAAATCCTAAGGCCTCTCGTGAGGCATAATAGGCCTGAGCGACCGTCATAAATAAAGCGCGAATTCTTAAGATAAATCGCTGACGCTCTGAGACTGAAATGGCCTGACGGGCATCCAGCAGATTAAACAGGTGATTGGCTTTGATGGCCATTTCATAGGCAGGCAAAGCCAGCTTTAGCGCCAGGAGGCGATGACTTTCGGATTCATAAAAATCAAAAAGTTCAAATAATTTAGGAATGGGCGCCTCTTCAAAATTATAGCGGGACATTTCCACTTCATTTTGCTTGAAAACATCTCCATAGGTGACCGGTCCTGCGGGGCCTTCATGCCAGACAAAATCAAAAAAATTATCTTTTTGCAGCAGGGTCATCGCCAGGCGCTCGAGGCCATAGGTGATTTCGCCCGTGACCGGCTTGCATTCCAGCCCGCCAATTTGTTGAAAATACGTAAATTGAGTCACTTCCATACCATTCAGCCAGACTTCCCAGCCCAATCCCCAGGCGCCGACGGTCGGGGCCTCCCAGTTATCTTCCACAAAACGAATGTCATGAACCAGAAGATCCAATCCCAGTGCACGCAGAGAGTCCAAATACAGGGCTTGAATGTTTTCAGGCGAAGGCTTCATCACGACTTGAAACTGATAATAATGCTGGCAGCGGTTTGGATTTTCGCCATAACGGCCATCTTTGGGGCGACGGCAAGGCTGGACATAGGCTGCATTCCAGGGTTCAGGCCCAATTGCTCGCAAAAAAGTGGCAGGATGATAGGTGCCTGCGCCCATCTCCATGTCATAAGGCTGAACGATAATACAGCCCTGTTTCGACCAAAAGTTTTGCAGGGTTAAAATGATGTCTTGAAAAGTCATGCCTGTCGCTATTGTATCTATGATGGATGCATTCTATCATTGCCATCAGATTGCCTCAATGTTTTTACGAATAGGAATATAGGATGAACGGCGTTTATTTTTTATTATTAGGTTTGTTTTGGAGCTTGTCTTTCCTCGGCATTAAAGTCACAGTGATCTCCCTCGCTCCAGGAGTGGGTGCTTTTTTGCGGGTGCTGATTGCGCAGATTGTTTTCACAGGGATATTTTTTGCAATGCGGGATCGATTAAGAGTCCCCTTTCAATCAATGTGGCGCTTGTGGGTGATTGGCGTCTTTACGCAAGGCCTGCCTTTTTTTCTGCTGTTTACGGGAGAATGTTATATTACGCCAGCTTTAGCCAGCATTATTAATAGTTCAGTAGCAGCCTGGGCTTTGCTGTTTAGTATTTTTATTTTTAAAGATTACTCTCAGGCGACTTGGGCTAAAATTATGGGCCTGTGTTTAGGCTTGCTGGGTGTTGTGATTATATTCTGGCCTGATTTAGCACATCAGCAAAACCACAATAAATTGTTTGGCGTGCTGGCTGTTGTGGGAATGGCGATGTCCTATGGTCTGGGCTCTATTCTCAATCAGCGCTTTAATAAAAGTCAATATAAAACGTCATTTAAATCATGCTTGTGGCAGCAACACTGGGGAAGCTTGTTTTTCCTCTTGATAATGGTAAGCTGTTTTGAGAAGTGGCCCCACTTCATGCCGATCTTGCATAATACCCATCTCATGCTTGCGCTCGTTTATTTGGGGGTGTTTTCAACCGCGATTGCGTGGCTGATGTATATTCATTTGGTGCATATTTGGGGTGCTGTACGGACAGGCAGTGTGATGCTGATAGTGCCCATTTTGGCGATTATCTGGGATAAGCTCTTTTTGAATTTGCCTCCAACCCAGATTGAACTTTACGGCATCACGGTGATTTTGCTTGGGGTTGCTTTAATTCAGTTTAGCAAGAAAAAAACTTAAAGTGCAATAATCTGGATGGGTAATTTCAGATCTATCCAGGCATGCTGCCTGGTGTACAGCGGTAGCTGAAGCGCAATAGCCAAAGCAATGGCTGCCCGATCAAAAAAAGAAATGCGCCGCCCTGTGCTCTGGCTTAAAAGATCTGTCGCAAGGCAGGCTTGCTCCTCATCAAACAAGCGAATATCCAGGTCCAGCTTTTTGAGTTGCGCCTCCATCTCTTTGACGGAGCCACCCTTCTGATGAAGCTGATCCAAAATCTCACACAGTGTTAAAACGGATAAACAAGACTGATCCAGTAATTCACTCACTTGATCAGCCCCTTCTTCATTGTAAAAAAGAGCCATCAGGGCTGAGGTATCAAGGACAGCGTTTTTGTTGTTTTTTTTGCTGTCGGGCGCCTTATTTTTATTGTTGTAAGCGCTGCTCATGATGCCTCAACTCCGCGGGCTCTAACCCCTTTAAACGCTTGACGAATCGATTCAAGCGCTTGTTCTTTCTCAGAGAGCACGGTCTTAATGCCGCTTCCGCCCTGATTGATCAAACGTTCATATTCCGCATAAGACAATAGGACTGCTGTGGGCTGTCCCATCTTATTAATCACAATCGGTTCCGCATAAATCTTTTGCAAATATTGCCCAAGCTTATTTTTAAAATCGGTTGCGTTGACTGAAATCATATCCGTCTAATTTGTCTATTTCGTACAGTTTAGCTAAATTAGCTAAATTAGTCAATAGATTTTAGGCAACTTCTTTCACTTAAAAATCAATGATTTAAAAAATATCAATTTTAGGCTGGACAAGATTTCAAATTTGGAGTAGCCTTAAAGTGTAAGTTTTATATCAAGCCACAAGCGGAGAATCATCATGAATGTTAAAAATAAAATGAACGAACTCAATGATAACGAACAAGTTAAAGCCTTAAAACGTCATGTTGCCGAGCTGACCGAAAACTTTAATGAAAAACTAGGTAAGCTCAGCGTTGAGCTCAAGAAATACGGCGTCAAAGGCACTGAAGCTGCAACACATGTTGTCGAAGAGCACCCTCTTAAATCAGTGGGCGTTGCTTTAGCTTGCGGCCTCTTTATTGGCTTTTTAATGGGAAGAAAATAAGTCATCATGTTTAAGAACTTAAGCCTTTTTTCAAAACGCCTTTTACGCATGACACTCATTGAGATCGTGTTTTTCATTGCTCTCTTTACGGGGCTCGCAATGATGACCCTTCTGTTTGCAGTGCTTATGCTAACGCGCTGGCACGCGAGTGCAGGAATTGTCATGCTGGCCTGCCTCTTGCCCTGGCTGTTACTTCTCGCTGGGCTTGCGATTGCATGGATCGTTTATCGTCGGCGCGTTAAAAAAAGCCGTAACGCACTTTTCGCATTCAAATATTCAGAATTGCTCTATACGATGGTCCCCCTTGCACTCAACTACCTCTTCTCTAAAAAGTAGAGCCTCGCCATCTTAGACTCCATAGTGATCAATATGAAATTGACCACGATGATCAGACGACAGGACATCCAATAGCGAGGGGATAATCTTTTTCAAAGTCAGATCAAACTGCCAAGGGGGATTTAAAATCACGACGCCAGTTTCACGTAAGCGCTCACTTTCAGAATCGGCCTCAGGCTGAATGCTGACATTTAAAAAGGGGACGTTCAACGCTTTCAGCTGTCGCATCCATCGCGCCACACCATAACGATCTTTAATCGGATACCAAATGGCATAAATTCCATTTTGAAAACGACGCAACGCATCCTCGAGACCGGAAATGATACAGTCAAATTCATGAGTGACTTCAAATGCAGGGTCAATCAGAACTAATCCTCTGCGCGGAGTGGGCGGCAATAAAGCCCTCAAGCCTTGATACGCATCCTGAAGAAAAAACAGCACTTGAGAGTCTCGTGCAAATAAGGTCTTCAAGCATTCAAATTCCTGAGGATGCAATTCGGTTAAAGCCATGCGGTCACCCGGTCGCATCAATTGACGCACTAGCAGAGGTGACCCAGGATAATCACGAGGTGAAGATTGGCAGGCTTTCACTGCGCTCATGTAATCCGCTAAGGCGAACGGTATTTTTTCCAAAGCCAGTAAGCGCTTAATCCCAGAATCTGCTTCATGCGTTTTTAAAGCAGGAATTCCCGCCAAATCATAGATGCCCCGCCCTGCATGCGTATCTAAATAAAAAAACGGCTTCTCTTTTTGCTTTAAGCATTTAATGAGCTCAACCAAAATCAAATGTTTAAGCACGTCTGCAAAACTGCCGGCGTGATAGGCGTGACGATAGTTCAAGTCGCATTCCTGGCTTTTAAAGAGTGGTTGCGCATTCTAGCAATTTTGACGAACTTAGGCTACAATAAATGATTGTTAAAAAATACTTACCCTATCTTATGCCGAATCTATTAGTCTTGCACGGACCAAACCTAAACTTATTAGGCCTTCGTGAGCCCAGCATTTACGGGACAAGCAGCCTTAACGAAATTAATGCTCATTTACACACTTCCGCTGAAGAAATGGGGCAAACGCTAACCTGCTTTCAATCGAATGCAGAGCATGAGCTGATTGATGCGATTCATTCTGCCCTGGGCAAAATCGATTTTATTATTATCAACCCCGCGGCTTTCACACATACTAGCATTGCATTGCGCGATGCGCTGGCTGCTGTAAAAATCCCGTTTATTGAAGTGCATCTCAGCAATGTGCATCAACGCGAACCCTTTCGCCAAAAATCTTATTTCAGTGATTTAGCAGTGGGTGTCATTTCAGGCTTGGGCAGTTTGGGCTATGAATTAGCGCTACAGGCGGCCATTGTTTATTGTAACGACACCCCATCCGATTAATTTTATTTAAAAAACGAGGCTCAACATTATGACAATGAATATTCCAGACTTAAAAAAACTCATCGATTTGATGGAAAACTCCACCCTGACTGAAATTGAAATTGGGGAAGGTAAAGATAAAATCAAGCTAAGCCGTCAGAGCTCCGCGGTTGCGCATCCCCATCAACAAACGCACTATCTTCAAATGGCTGCGCCTGCTGCGCAAACAGTCGCAGCGCCTGCCTCAGCCCCGCTTGTTGCTGAGCCCGCTCAGCCAGAGGGTCATGTCGTAAAAGCACCGATGGTTGGAACGGCTTATTTAGCGGCTTCTCCAGATGTGCCTCCTTTTGTTAAAGTCGGGCAAAGCGTTAAAGTGGGGGATCCACTCTGCATTATTGAAGCGATGAAAATGATGAATCGCATTGAAGCGGACAAAGCGGGTGTAATCACTTCCATTTTAGCTGAAGCAGGCAAGCCGGTTGAATTTGACCAGCCCTTATTTATTATTGCTTAATGAGGATGATCGCATGATTAAAAAAATATTAATTGCCAATCGCGGTGAAATTGCCTTACGGATTTTACGTGCCTGCCGAGAATTAGGCATCAAAACCGTTGCAGTGCATTCCACTGCAGATCGCCAATTGAAGCATGTTTTATTGGCCGATGAATCTGTTTGTATTGGCCCCGCCCCTTCTAAGGAAAGTTATCTCAATGTGCCACGGATTATCGCTGCTGCGGAGGTGACCCATTCAGTTGCAATTCATCCGGGCTATGGCTTTCTTTCTGAAAACGCTGATTTTGCAGAGCGAGTTGAAAAAAGTGGCTTTATTTTTATTGGTCCACGGGCTGAAAGCATTCGCAAAATGGGCGATAAAGTAGAAGCCATTAAGACGATGAAAAAGCTAGGCGTACCATGTGTTCCGGGATCAGACGGCCCCTTAGATGCAGATCGTGAAAAAAACTTAAAAATTGCTGAAAAAATTGGCTATCCAGTCATTATCAAAGCCTCAGGTGGCGGTGGTGGACGCGGGATGCGTATTGTCCGAAACAAAGAGGACTTGCTTGAATCCATTCAAATGACCAAATCCGAAGCGCTCGCTTCGTTTGGCAATGCAATGGTTTATATGGAAAAATTTTTAGAAAATCCTCGCCACATCGAAATCCAAATCATCGGTGATGGCGCTGGACACGCGGTCCATTTAGGTGAGCGTGATTGCTCGATGCAGCGTCGCCATCAAAAAGTCGTTGAAGAAGCCCCTGCCCCAGGCATTACAGAAGATCAGCGCAAAAAAATCGGTGGCATCTGCGTCAAAGCCTGTGAAAAAATGAAATATCGCGGTGCAGGCACTTTTGAGTTTTTATTTGAAGGCGGTCATTTTTATTTTATTGAGATGAATACACGCGTCCAAGTTGAACATCCGGTCACCGAATTTATTACAGGCGTCGATATTGTTAAAGAACAAATTCGCATTGCTGCAGGACTACCTCTCGCTTTTAAACAAAAAGACATCGAGTTTCGCGGACATGCGATTGAATGTCGCATTAATGCGGAAGATCCTGAAACCTTCATTCCTTCTCCCGGCACCATTCAACTCTATCATCCTCCAGGTGGCCCGGGTATTCGCGTGGATTCACACATTTACGCGAGCTATAAAGTGCCCCCTCATTATGACTCCATGATCGCCAAAATCATTGCCTATGGGGATACGCGCGAAGTAGCCATTAATCGCATGAAAAATGCCTTGAATGAGCTGGTTATTGAAGGAATTAAAACCAACATTGCACTGCATAAGCGTATTTTAAATGATCCTGGCTTTGTCAAGGGGGGCACGAATATCCATTATCTTGAAAATGAGATTTTGAAAAAAGCGCAGATATAAGCACTTAGGGAGTTTCATTATATTGCAAAAAGCAATATAATGAAACATCTTAAACGGCGGGTTATTTTATGTCACATGCAGTAAGAGTCTCAGAAGACTTATTTCTGAAAGCAAAAACAAAGGCATTTTCCTTGCATCGTTCTGTTGCAGGACAAATTGAGTATTGGTCTAAAGTAGGCCGGATCGCAGAAGAAAACCCTGAACTTCCTTTTTCAATGATCCAAGATCTTTTGATTGGCTTGGAGGAAATAAAAATAGGACATATCACGCTTTATCAATTTGGCTAAATAATGCAAATCTTTCAAACACATCGCTTTCAAAAGCAAATCAAGAAGCTCCATCCACAAATGAAATCCATTTTAGATCAAGCTGTCAAAGCAGTATTCGATAATCCATTGATTGGAGAAGCTAAAATAGATGATTTAACTCTGATGTCGTTTGGATCGCATGAAAATTTTTATCGCGATTTAAAAAAGGCATTGTAATGACTCCCTCTTTTTTTGCTTTATACATTCACTTTCCTTGGTGTGTCAAAAAATGCCCTTACTGTGATTTTAATTCGCATGCTCAGAACGGGGAATTGCCCAAGGCTCTTTATATCAATGCATTAATCGCTGACTTCAAGCACGATTATGCCCTGGTTGCAGGACGAAAAATTTCTAGCATCTTTATGGGAGGCGGAACACCCAGTTTATTTCATGCTGAGGATTTGCGCCCCCTATTTGCTGAAATTTTACCCCATTGCAATCCAGATATCGAAATCACCCTTGAAGCTAATCCCGGTACAATTGAACATGGGCAATTCAAAGACTATTTAGATCTCGGCATCAATCGAATTTCTTTGGGCGTCCAGAGCTTTAATCCAATACATCTTAAAAAGTTGGGCCGCATTCATAATCAAGCGGATATTTTTAAATCGATCGCGGAAATCAAATCCGCTGGATTTAAAAACTTTAATTTAGATCTCATGCATGGCCTGCCCAATCAAACAGCCGCTGAAGCCTTGGATGACTTAAAACAAGCCATTGCACTGGAGCCCACACACTTATCCTGGTATCAACTGACCATTGAACCCAATACCTATTTTGCCAATTATCCCCCTGCCCTCCCCACTGAAAACACATTGGGCGATATCGAAGAGGCAGGCTTGGCGCTTTTGACTACGGCCGGGTTTGAGCGTTATGAAATCTCAGCCTTTTCACGCAACAAACAGAAAAGCCAGCATAATCTAAATTATTGGACCTTTGGAGATTATCTGGGAATTGGGGCTGGGGCCCATGGCAAAATCACCCTTCATGCGCCAGACCAGATTATTCGGACAACCAAGCCCAAACTCCCGAAGACTTATCTAGAAAAACAAACCTGCGTTCAAATGCCCATCCCCCAAAGCGCCCTGCCCTTTGAGTTTATGATGAATGTATTAAGGCTGAATCATGGCGTCCAAGCAACTTTATTTCAAGAACGAACAGGCGTTCATTTAACGGCAATCGAAACAAAAATAAACAATGCAATCATGGCGAAATTACTGAGCGCCAATCGAGAGCGAATTCAAGCCAGTGATTTAGGCTATCGTTTTTTAAATAATTTACTTACTCAATTTATGGATTAAAAATTAAGACTCGCTCTTGATCCTGGGGTTTGTAAATGAACCCGCTTTCTGTTACACTGAATCCAGTTTTGGGGCATGCTAATGTTTTTGCTTCGTAGAGAGCCTGTTTGTGCACCTAAAACATAAAAAGGAAAATAAAAAATAATGCAGATTGACTGTGTTCAAATGCAAACCGAATTGAATGGATTTAAAAATGAAACTTTTATTGACTGACCCGGTTTTACTTGATGGACCCGCAATCTGCCTAACTGATTGAGGAATCTATCGCAATGACTAAAAAAATATTAATTAATGCAACCCAGGCGGAAGAACTCCGCGTTGCCATCGTTCAAGATAATATTCTGTTTGACTTGGACATCGAAACCACCCATCGTGCACAAAAGAAGGCCAATATTTACAAGGCTAAGGTCTCTCGCATTGAAGCCAGCTTAAATGCTATTTTTGTAGATTATGGCGCTGAACGTCATGGCTTCCTGCCCATGAAAGAACTTGCACCGCAATATACTGGAAAAGACAATCGTCCTAATTTACGCGAAGGCGATGAAATCATTATTCAAATTGAAAAAGAAGAACGTGGAAATAAAGGGGCTGCAGTCACGACGATTGTGACCTTGGCAGGCTGCTACATGGTCCTGATGCCGAATAGCCATCGCTCGGGGGGGGTATCACGTCGAATTGAAGGGGAAGATCGCCAACAATTAAAAGAACTGCTCAGCAATTTAAATATTCCAGAAAATATGAGCGTGATTGCACGAACCGCTTGCCTAGGTCGCAGCCAGGAAGAGCTGCAGTGGGACTTAGATGCCCTTCTTAAGCTCTGGGCTACGATTTTAGAAGAGTCCGACAAGCATGGCGCACCTTTCTTGATTTATCAGGAAAGTGATGTCATTATGCGTTCCGTTCGTGATTATTTACGTCAGGATATCGATGAAATTCTAGTGGATGATCGTAAAACCTATGAACGGGTTTTACAATATGTTAAAACTTTACGCCCTGACTTTGCAGATCGTGTTCATTCTTATCATAATGATGTCGGAATTTTCACCTATCATCGAATTGAAAGCCAGATTGAAACCGCTTTCCAACGTGAAGTCAAATTGCCTTCTGGCGGCTCGATTGTGATTGATCACACCGAAGCGCTGACCTCTATCGATATTAACTCAGCTCGCGCAACAAAAGCGGGAGACATTGAAGAAACAGCCCATCAAACGAATGTGGAAGCTGCACGTGAGATCGCGCGTCAATTAAAGTTGCGTGATTTAGGCGGATTAATCGTGATCGACTTTATCGATATGGAAAACTCTAAAAATCAACGCCATGTCGAAGAAACATTGTCTGAAGCGGTGAAAGGCGATCGTGCCCGCATTCAAACCAGCAAAATCTCACGCTTTGGCCTCCTTGAAATGTCTCGTCAACGCCTGCGTCCTTCTCTGGAAGAATCCAGCGGTTTGGCTTGCCCTCGTTGCAACGGCCAAGGCACCATTCGCGGCGTAGACTCCCTCTCCCTCTCCATTATTCGGTTAATTCAAGAAGAAGCAATGCGTGCAGATGTTTTGGAAGTTCATATTCAGCTGCCTTTATCCGTAGCTACTTTTTTAAGTAATGAAAAGCGCCATTTGATTGCAGATCTTGAGACCCAAAATAAAATTCGGATTGTTTTAATTCCCAACCCGAATATTGAAACACCGCATTATGAACTAACTAAGGTGGTGAGGTCCACAGATGAAGTCATGGCGAGCTATCATCTAAAAGCCACTCCTAAAACCGAAACTTACACTGCGACTGCAGCCAAAATTATGCATGCTGAACAGCCTGCAATTCGCGAACTATCGATCAGTAAAGCGCCCTCACAAAGTCCTCTGAAACGAAGCTTGAATAATCTGCTGAGTAAAATTCAAGGTGTTTTTACGGCTGAACCTGAAATCAAAAAAGAGCCGATTAAACTCAATATCAAATCCCAAAATAATCAGGCCAATAGACGTGCTCCTGAACCTGCGACAACCTCGGCTGCTACGACTCAGGAATCAGGCCCGCAACGTCGGAATAATAACGACCGACGCCGTGGTAATAACAATAATCGAAATGGCCAAAAACGGGATAATCCAAACCGAAATCGCCCTGCTGTGACAGCTCCTGCCACAAATGAAAACCTCAATCTTGCTGCAGTAGCAGTACCCGTTGCACCGCCTAAACCGATTGCAAGAAAACCGGTTACACCCGCTACTGTCGCTAAAAAATCCATCCCGATTGTGATCGATTTTTCAACGCCAAAAGCACAGGAAAAAGCAGACAAAGCGCCTGTTGTTATTAGCGCAAAAGTCCAGGCTATTTTAAATCAACCGAGCACTACGCCCCATATTCAGCAAATTGAAAGCAAAGCTGTAAGCCAAGATAAGCCTGTTAAACTCAAAAAAGAAGAAGTCATCGAAAAAACAGATTTCTCGATTGAAGCGGCACGTGAAAACATTAAAAAGCAACATGCTCAGGTTGGAACACGTGTTGAAACCGTTGCAAAATCAGATCAGGCCGCGCCCTCGCAAAAATATGCTAAGGATGTTATGATTGTACTGGATCAAAAATAAAAAAGGGGAATCATGATGAAGTCCAGCTTAAAAACTTTAGCACTCACTGGCTTGCTCAGCATTAGCTGTGTTGCAATGGCTAATGATATGCCGGCCCAAACACAATCAGGTAAAACCGCTGAAGTTGCAGTCAGTATGATTACCCAGGCGAATGTCGCCCCTAAAATTCAATTAGAATTAGGGGCCCCTTCAGAGGTTATTTTTACGCAAGGTAAAACCATGCTGATTGACAAGCAATATCCAGCAGGAACAAGCACCATTGATACCAGTGGTTTTCCAGCAGGTCATTATCAAATTATTGTGACCATCAAGCAGCAAGGCGCAAGCTTTCAGATGATGCAAAATGTCATCATTGCAAAAAGCAACGCAAACTCTTAAGTTAACGAACATCCTCAAGATGCAATAGGCCGGAATCATAGTCATAGGCGAAGATTTCGGCATACCGCGCCCAGTCGATCAGGGTTTCTAAAATACGCTCTGCTTCTTCTTTGGTAAAATATTCTTCTAAATCTTGTACAAAATGCGCTTCAGATGCTTTATGATTCGGGACGCCTTTTAGGACATCATCAATATGCTTAGCCAATGGAATCGATTCTAATAATAAACGAGCAAATAAAATTTTCTTATCTGTAATATCTGCATCCAGCAATTCTTTGGCTTTGCGGGTCATGGTGATATCCCCTTCTGACACTTTAGCCAATTGCAATAAAGTCAGCGCATCCAAAACAGGAAATAAATCATCGATATTCAAACGGACATGATTCGCCAAGTGCGGCAAATCGATCGGACCTTTTTGCTGTAATTCATCTACCGCTTCAAGTAACCCAATCAATTCCGCTACGCCCACATCAGGAAGGCGATGATTGAGGCCGATTTTTTCCATCACATGCGGCGTAGCCTTCATTCGCAAACTCTCTAAGCGAGTGCTGGTCATCACCGTATAGACTTCATCAATCAGGTGCAATACTGCGGGATCTTGACCATTACGAGGATGCGCTAAATTCACGACTAACTCACCTTTGATGGACCCTGGATTACTTCCAAAGACAATAATGCGATCCGCCATCAGCACAGCTTCTTCAATATTATGGGTGACAAATAAAATGGATTTCATTTTATTGTCCGCGCTTTGCCATAATTCCATTAAATCATTTCGTAAACTTTCGGCCGTAAGGACATCCAGTGCAGAAAAAGGCTCATCCATCAACAATAATTGCGGCTCTGTGACCAATGCCCGGGCAAACCCTACTCGCTGACGCATTCCGCCTGATAATTCCTTAGGATAGGCTCCTTCAAAACCATCCATGCCGATTTTATCAATGGCCTTTAACGCGCGCTCGCGACGAATTTTAGCCGGAATACGCTGTGCTTCTAATCCTAATTCTACATTTTCTAAAACAGTCAGCCAGGGCATCAAGGCAAAACTTTGAAAAACCATCGCAATGCCTGATGCAGGTCCCCGAACGATTTCCCCTTGATAGAGCACTTCGCCCTGGGTTGGCCGAATCAGCCCGGCAATAATCCGCAACAAGGTGGACTTCCCAGATCCTGACTGCCCCAGCAAGGCGACAATCTCCCCTTCTTGCAGATTTAAACTCACCCCATCAATCACCAGTAAATCTTGTTGATCCGGCTTTTTAAAAGAATGCTGAATTTTTTTAATCTCAACAGTTGAATGTGACATCAAGAAGCCCTTTTCACTTTAATAAAAATCCAGAAGGGCTTGCATCCCTCCCATAAAAGCAGTAAACCCAGCCAGAATACTAATCGTTTTAATCATGCTTGCATGTATTAGTTTGGTTAATCGTAATTCTAGTAATTGTATCTCAGTATGAAGACTTATTTCTGTTCCTCTCAAATCTTCTTTAAGCAGCTGCATATCAGCATGGAGATTTCCTTCAGTCTTGCGTAAATCTTCTTTTGTTGCCAAAATCGTTTGCGCAGCACACTCTAATACTTGCGACAGCGCCTCAGCCTGACATTCCGCCACTTTTCGATCCACCCCAACCTCTTCAAGGGCTTTCACATAACGTAAAGTATCAATCATCCAAGTCATATAATGCACTTTTATCTTCAATCCTATTTTTTCATTATAGCACAAGTTTAGCACAAGAATCTTAAAATATCAAAATATGATCATTATGCCAGGGCTGTCCAATTCTATGATACAATCCCCTTGTAAGCTTTGATAAGTTCAAAGGCAAGGGCGTTTTCAAAAAGCGCAGCTTTGACATTTTTGATGTCATTGTGGCGACAAATATTTAAAGCAAAGCTTCGGAGCCTGGCAAAGAC
>CANJQG010000026.1 GCA_947476405.1 Thiotrichales bacterium | reverse complement strand
ACATGCTGACCTCCTTAGGTAAATTGTTTTCGCAAACTAATTATACCACAAAGTCAGCAATTATGCCGTGTTCAGCCCTCTTTTTTTGATTATTTTTACTTTCCCTGAATTAATAAATTCGCTCACTTGCTGAATATTGCAAGAGGCTCTAATTATTATTATTAAAATTATACCATGATTTTATTTTTTATTCAATGTTTTTGCAGAAAGAAATCTCTTCTCCTAACGCAATGACCCTATCACAATCACATCCCCCCTTCCCAAAAAAATCTTTTTCGTGTAAAATCAGCCTCCTCGATTTTAGATTCAATTTAACTTATTAAGGAATGATCATGACTGTTCAACAAACTCTCTCTATTATTAAGCCTGATGCAGTGGCAAAAAATGTCGTCGGCAAAATCCTGACCCGCTTTGAAGATGCTGGTTTAAAAGTAATTGCGTGCAAAATGGTTCACTTGTCTCAACGTGAAGCAGAAGCGTTCTACGCCGTGCATAGCGAACGTCCTTTCTTCAAGGACTTGGTCAAATTTATGATCTCCGGCCCTGTGCTGATTTCAGTATTGCAAGGTGATAATGCGATTTTAAAACACCGTGACTTGATGGGCGCAACTGATCCTAAAAAAGCAGACAAAGGCACCATTCGCGCAGACTTTGCAGACAGTATTGATATGAATGCCGTCCATGGTTCCGACGCACCTGAAACCGCAGCGGTTGAAATTGCATTCTTCTTCCCAGGGCATCACGTTTACGCATGAATCTCACCAACCTTGCCAATTTAGATCACGAAGGCCTCAAGGCTTTTTTTGTCAGTATTGACGAAAAGCCTTTTCGTGCGCGGCAAATTTTACAGTGGATTCACCAGCGCGGCGTGATCGATTTTTCGCTCATGACCGACATGAGCGCTGCATTACGTGAAAAACTAACGCAAGTGGCAGAGGTCAAGTTGCCGCGTGTTTTATTGCGCAAACCTTCAACAGATGGCACTCAAAAGTGGCTGATGCAGATGGATGACCGCAATGTCATTGAAACGGTGTATATCCCAGAAGAAAATCGTGGCACCCTCTGTATTTCCTCACAGGTTGGCTGCATGCTGACCTGTACATTTTGTTCGACAGGAACGCAAGGCTTTAACCGCAATCTCTCGACGGCCGAGATTATTGGGCAATTGTGGGTTGCCGTGCGCGAACTCTCCCAACAGAACGGCCATCACGATCGCCATGTGACCAATGTCGTGATGATGGGCATGGGTGAACCACTCCTGAATTTCGATCAAGTAGTACCCGCTCTGCGTTTGATGCTGGATGATTTTTCGTATGGCCTCTCTAAACGCCGCGTTACCTTGAGCACCTCAGGCGTCGTCCCTGAAATTTATCACCTGAAAGAAGCCTGCCAGGTGTCACTTGCGATCTCACTGCATGCGCCCAATGACACATTGCGTGATGAGATCGTGCCGATCAATCGTAAATATCCACTCAGCCAACTCATGCAAGCCTGCCGTGATTATGTTGGCCATGATCCGCATAAAAGCATTACTTTCGAATATGTCATGCTTCAGGAAGTGAATGATTTCAAACATCATGCGGAAGCCCTCATTCCACTGGTTAAAAATCTGCCTTGCAAGTTCAATCTGATTCCGTTCAATCCTTTCCCCGGCACAAAATATCAGCGCTCCAGCAACAATCGGATTCATGCGTTTAAAGATATTCTTGAAAAAGCAGGCTATGTCACCACGATCCGCAAAACCCGCGGCGATGACATTGATGCAGCCTGTGGTCAATTAGTCGGTGAGGTACAAGATCGCACGCGCCGTCAGGAAAAATTTAAACAATCTCTCGCTGAAAAAAATGAAACTACCTAAAATTTGCTTCGTCGTGGCTTACAGCCAAAATCAGGTCATTGGCGCTAAAAACCAACTTCCCTGGCACTTGCCCAACGACCTCAAGCACTTTAAAGAATTAACCCGCAATCAACACATTTTAATGGGCCGTAAAACCCTGGAATCCATCGGCCGCCCCTTACCCAATCGCGAGATGATTGTTCTGACCCGCCAAGTGGATTTTAAAGTCGACTATGCCCGCACGATCCATGATCTAAGCGAACTCCAGCCTTTAGAAAAAGATCTCTTCATCATCGGCGGCGCGGAGATCTATCAATTATTACTTCCTCAGGCCGATCTTATTTATGCCACAGAGATCAAAACAAAGATCGAAGGCGATGCGTTTTTTCCGCCCTTAAATCGAGAAGAGTGGCAGGAAATCAGTCGGGAATCTCACTCAACCGATGAGCGTCATGCTTTTGATTATGACTTTGTTTGCTATGCAAAGAAAATCCGATGAACAAATTTCCTATACAGTTGAAAGCAAAATCGCATTAATTTGACAAGCCAAAATCACATCATCGCGAATCAAGGCCACCTTGTAATCATACAAGGCTTCGCTATAGCCAAAACGAAGGCGATTGTCGATTTCGTGAATTTTTTTCTGAAGGACTTTTTTCTGCTCCCAGAGTGCTTTAATCGACTCAGGAATCTTGAGTTCAGGTGAAATAGGCGCAGCGGGCACAGCCTGATTTTCATTCTGCTTACGATAATGATAGACTTTACGGGATGGATGCATTTTTAGATCACTTTTGATTTTAAGAGGCGAACGTGCCCTTGGAGGCTCAGTTTAGAGCCAATCGCTTCGACTGTCAAGATTCCCCCCTGCATTTTGATTTTACCCCTATCACGAACCTGATCCAACGCATGCAGAACCGTGAAGACCGCAAGCGCTCCTGAGCCGCATGCTGCCGTGATTCCTGCACCGCGCTCATAGACACTGACCTCAAAAAAATCTGCTTCACGCCTCACCCATTCGACATTGGTATGCCATTCAATACAACAGGCTGCCCCCTCTTTTTCCAATTGCCATTCGGAGGGAGGATTGATAAAAACACAATGCGGATTCGGCATATTGAGGGCATAGGCTATCACACCGCGCCATTCTACGCGCTGAGGCAAGCCTGGATTGGCGTCTAACAAAATCTTTACGCGGTGCCCCTCACTCATCGTTTGAATCAGCCGCCCCCCCATCATCAAATCCATGGAGGACTGACCCGCATGAAACGCCGCTGCCTGCAAGCCATTTCCACAAAATTCGCCATCTGTTCCATCTTGATTGATAATCCGCACTGCATGCGTTTCCGGATTAAAAACCAATAAACCATCGCCTTCCTCTACGCATATTTCTTTTGCCATCCGCGAGTAATGCTCAAAATCAAAATGAATTGCCTCCGTCAACCAAAGAATATTCCCATTTGCATCATATAAATAGATGACCGCCATTGCGCCCAGCCTCAATCATTCTTACAATAATGCGGATATGATAAACCAAACTGATCTTTTTGACCAAGCAGAACCCCTATTAATCGCTGGCGTAGACGAAGCAGGCCGAGGCCCATTAGCAGGACCTGTTGTGGCCGCCGCCGTGATTCTGGACCCCTCTAAACCGATTCCGGGCTTAAATGATTCCAAAAAAATATCTGCTAAAAAACGTGAACGGCTGTTTATCGAAATCTGTGAAAAAGCCTACAGCTATGCTATTGCCGAAGCTTCTGTCGCTGAAATTGATGCCATCAATATTCTACAAGCCTCCTTGCTCGCCATGAAACGTGCGGTAGAAGCCCTTCCTATTCAACCCCACAAAATCAAGGTGGATGGCACTTTCTGCCCTAAAGTCAGCATGGAGAGCGAGGCGATTATTCAAGGAGACAGCCTGGTCCCCGCTATTTCTGCTGCCTCTATTTTAGCGAAAGTCTATCGAGATCGCCTGATGGATGAAATGGATGAAACCTATCCTGGCTACGGCTTTAAAAATCACGCAGGCTATGGCACTAAACAGCATCTGGAGGCCCTTAAAATATTAGGTGTTACTCCCATTCACCGCATTACTTTCTCACCCATTAAGGCGCTATTATGAATAAAAAAACCGGCATTCTCATCAGCAATTTAGGCACCCCTGTTGCCCCAACACAGAAAGCCGTCCGCGCTTATTTAAAAGAATTTTTATCCGACCCGCGGGTGATTGATCTCCCTCGCTGGAAATGGTGGCCGATTTTGAACTTCATTATTCTGAATATCCGCCCCAAGCGCTCCGCCCGCAATTATCAAAAAGTCTGGACCCCTGAAGGCTCGCCGCTGCTGGTTCACAGCCAGGCGGTGGCAGAGGCATTACAAAAAACACTGCCTGACACGCCGATCGCTTTGGGCATGCGTTATGCTCAGCCCAGCCTTAAACACGCCCTATTAGCACTGCGCAAAGCCAATATAGAACGCTTGATTGTGCTGCCACTTTATCCGCAATACTCAGCAACCACGACCGCGACCACCTTTGAAGCCGTCATGACGGCGTTACGCCGCTGCCCCGCCCTCCCCGAAATTCATTTGATTCGTGATTATCATGATCACCCCCTGTATATTGCCGCCTTAAAAGAATCTGTTTTATCATTTTGGCAAAAAAACGGGCGCGCAGACAAATTGATGCTCTCCTTTCACGGCCTACCTCAGCGCTATATTACGCAAGGCGATCCTTATTTTTCACAATGCCAGCGCACCACCCAGCTCCTCACTGAAGCCTTAAATCTAAAGCCTGATGAATATATCATGACCTTTCAATCTCGCGTGGGTTTTGAGCCCTGGCTTCAGCCGTATACCGATCATGCCCTGATTCATTTAGCTCAATCGGAAACAAAAAAGATTCAGGTCATTTGCCCTGGATTCGCCTGTGATTGCCTTGAAACGCTCGAAGAAATCAACATCAATTACCGCCAACTGTTTTTAAATGCAGGGGGCCAGCAGTTTGATTATATTCCCTGTTTAAATCAAAATGCAGCCCATATTGCATTGCTGCTGGAGTTAGTCCAAAAAAATCCGTATAATCACAACCATGATTGAATTTGATGAACAACAAGAACGCCTGATCACCCCACGGGAACAACCGGAAGATATTCTGGTCGATCGGGCTATTCGCCCTAAAAAACTAAGCGACTATGAAGGTCAGCCGAGCGCCTGCGAACAATTGCAGATTTTTATCGCTGCTGCCAAAAAACGCGGCGAGGCATTGGATCACACTTTAATTTTTGGCCCTCCTGGCTTAGGCAAAACGACGCTTTCGCATATTATTGCCAATGAAATGGGTGTGCAGATTAAACATACTTCGGGACCTGTTCTCGAAAAACCAGGTGATGTGGCTGCACTCCTGACCAATCTTCAAGCCAATGATGTGTTATTTATCGATGAAATTCATCGCTTGAGCCCAATTGTCGAGGAAATTCTCTATCCTGCGATGGAAGACTATCAGCTGGATATCATGATTGGCGAAGGTCCTGCTGCCCGTTCGATCAAAGTGGATCTTCAACCCTTTACCCTGATTGGTGCGACAACGCGCGCAGGCTTGCTGACCTCCCCCCTGCGAGATCGTTTTGGCATCGTATTGCGCCTAGAATTTTATTCGATTCCCGATTTACAAAAAATTATCACGCGCTCCTGCCAGATTTTGAAATTACAAATTGATTCAGACGGCGCTTTTGAAATTGCAAAGCGCTCGCGCGGAACCCCGCGAATCGCCAACCGCTTATTACGCCGAGTGCGTGATTTTGCAGAAGTCGAAGGCAATGGCCTCATCGACAAAGCCGTTGCTGATCACGCCCTCGACGTCTTAAAAGTCGATCGCGAAGGCTTGGACATCATGGATCATAAATTTTTACTGACCATCATAGATAAATTTGGAGGCGGCCCGGTCGGCCTGGACAGCATCGCCGCCGCCATCGGTGAGGAACGCGGCACCATCGAAGATGTCGTCGAGCCCTATCTCCTTCAACAAGGTTTTGTAACACGCACCCCCAGAGGACGCGTCGCCAGCCTGAAGACTTATCTTCACTTTGATCGCGAGATTGAGTTTAAACCATCATAGTGCTAAAATCGCCCCATTCTCACTCAACGAGCGTATTGTCATGAAACTCTGTCATTTTAATGTCGGGCTGGATCAGCCTTTTTTCTTAATTGCAGGACCCTGCGTCATCGAAAGCGAGGGCTTGATTTTAGATACTGCAGGCGCACTCAAAGAAATAACCGATCGCCTTAAAATTCCTTTTATTTTTAAAAGTTCTTTTGATAAGGCCAACCGCACTTCCAGCGAAACTTTTCGGGGTCCAGGAATTGAAAAAGGCTTACAGATTTTACAAAAAGTGAAGTCACAGATTAAAGTCCCCGTCTTAACCGATGTGCACGAAGATACCCCGCTGAATGAAGTGGCTTCGGTTGTGGATGTATTGCAAACGCCTGCGTTTTTATGCCGTCAAACTAATTTTATGCAAAATGTCGCGCGCACGGGCCTACCCGTCAATATCAAGAAGGGACAATTTTTAGCGCCTTGGGATATGAAAAACGTCATCCATAAAATGCATGAAGTTGGCAATCATCAGGTCATGGCGTGTGAACGCGGGGTGTCCTTTGGTTATAATACCCTGGTTGTGGATATGCGCGGGCTCGCGATCATGCGTGAAACCGGCGCACCGGTTGTGTTTGATGCGACTCATTCTGTGCAACAACCAGGAGGAAATGGCACTACAACGGGGGGCAATCGCGAGATGATTCCTGTTTTAGCGCGTGCGGCTGTGGCTGCGGGCATCTCAGGCTTGTTTATGGAAACCCACCCTAATCCTGCTCAAGCCTTAAGCGATGGCCCCAATTCCTGGCCCCTTTCTGAGATGGAGCGATTACTGACCCTCCTTAAATCCCTGGATGATGTCGTAAAATCACGCCAGCTTTGGCAAGAAAATTTATCAATTTAGTTTTAACCTTAGGAGAAAAAAGCGTGTCAACGATTAAAGATATGATGGCGTATGAAGTATTAGATTCCCGCGGGAACCCAACCATTGCCTGCCAAATCACTTTAAATTCAGGCGTCACAGGAAGTGCTTTGGTTCCATCTGGCGCCTCTACAGGAACACGCGAAGCCCTTGAACTACGGGATAAAGACCCTGCACGCTATCAAGGGAAAGGCGTACAAAAAGCCATTGCGCATATCGAAAACCAAATCACCCCTGCTTTAATCGGCCACAAAATCAATGAACAAGCAAAAATTGATCATATCATGCTAGAATTAGACGGCACAGAAAACAAGTCCAAGCTAGGGGCCAATGCTATTTTAGCGGTATCTCTCGCAGCGGCGCACGCAGCAGCCAATGATGCAAAACTCCCTCTTTTTCGCTATTTAAATCAAGATGGAAAAATGAGCCTACCCGTCCCGATGATGAATATTATTAATGGTGGCGCGCATGCTGACAATCCGCTTGATTTTCAAGAATTCATGATTATTCCTTATGGCGCAGAGTCTTTATCTGAAGCAGTACGCATGGGCACAGAAGTCTTTCATACTTTAAAAACGCTCTTACATAAAAAAGGTCATAACACCAATGTCGGCGATGAAGGGGGTTTTGCGCCCAATTTGCGCTCTCATGAAGAAGCCGTCGAAACCATTCTGGAAGCCATCCATCAAGCTGGCTACAAAGCGGGTGAAGAGATTGCTTTAGCGTTGGATTCAGCCAGCTCTGAGTTTTATAAAGAGGGGCTTTATCATTTTGAAGGCAAAGCGCGAAGCTCAGATGAAATGATTGCCTATTATGCAGATTGGGTCAGCAAATTTCCCATCATCAGCATTGAGGATGGTTTAGCAGAAGGTGATTGGGCGGGCTGGAAAAAAATGACCGATCAATTGGGCTCTAAAATTCAAATCGTCGGCGATGATATTTTTGTGACCAATCCCAAAATTTTCAAGAAAGGCATTGAAGAAAAAATAGGAAACTCCATTTTGATTAAACTCAATCAAATTGGGACCTTAACCGAAACTTTAGAAACCATTCATATGGCACATCGTGCGGGCTATACAACAGTCATTTCGCATCGTTCAGGCGAAACCGAAGATACCACGATTGCGGATCTTTCTGTTTCAACCCATGCAGGGCAAATCAAAACGGGATCCCTCTCCCGCACCGATCGCGTTGCTAAATACAATCGCCTGATTTTGATTGAAAAAATATTAGGTAAAGATGCACAGTTTGCCGGAAAAGCGGTCTTTCAAAGATGACAACACCCAGCACGGTCGCCCCACCGCTTCTCAAGCGCAAACAGTTTATCAACATTCTGATTGCAGTCTTGATTCTATTGCAGCTACCGCTGTGGGTGGGGACGGGCAGTGTTGAAAGCCTCCTTTATACGTATTACGCACAATACAAAGTGATTCAGGATAATCAGGCTTTACGCTTAGCCAATCAGCAGCTGATCGATAAAGTGTCGGCCCTCAAGAACGGCAATAGCGAAATTGCAGCACGTGCACGCCTGGAGCTCGGCCTAGTCGGCCAAAACGAAATCTATTATCAGGTGATAAAATGAGACTTATACAATATTGCTGCTTGGTTTTATTGGCTTTTTTACTGAATGCCTGCGGACAAACAGGCCCTCTTTATTTACCTCATGCCCCAAATATAACCCACACTTCAAGCTGAAAATGAAGAACCACAACCACAAGTCGTCTTCGCATTGGGATTTCGGATAATAAATTGCTCGCCATTGACATCACTTTTATAGTCAATCGTGGCGCCTTCAAGCAAAGTATAACTGGCGGCATCAATCAATAAACCCACCTCTTGATTCTCAACCTCCCAATCATCCTCTGCTTTATTTTCGTCAAAGGTAAACCCATACTGATAGCCAGAACAACCGCCTCCAGTGATATAGACCCTTAATTTTAAATGAGGATTCCCTTCATCTAAGATCAGATTTTTGACCTTTGAGGCGGCATGATCGGTAAAAATGACTTGAGCTTTCATTACGTTTCTCTTTAAAAAATTGTTTTAATAACTGACTGGATTCCTCAGCCATTATACCAGATTCAATTTCAAATTGGTGATTTAAAAAAGGGAAATCTCTCGCCTCGCAGGCTGAGCCACAAACCCCTGTTTTTGGATCAGTCGCTGCAAACACAAGCCGACCAATGCGGGCATGCACCAAAGCCCCAAAACACATGAGACAAGGCTCTAAAGTCACATATAAAGTGGTATCCAGAAGGCGATAATTGCTTAAAGCAGAACCCGCTTCACGCAGCGTCAGAATTTCTGCATGGGCAGACGGATCATTCAACTCAATCATGCGATTACGGCCTCGTGCAATAATCTCGCCCTCATAAACTAAAACCGCGCCAACAGGAACTTCTCCACAATCATAGGCGGCTTTGGCTTCAATTAAGGCCTGCTGCATGACTACTCCCAAAGTAAAACATCATATTGCGCAAAAATACGATCACGGGTCATTAAAGTAAAGTGTTTTTCTTGTGCAGTCGCGATAATCAAACGATCAAAAGGATCTCCATGATGCTGAGGAAGATCCTTTACCCTCCAGGCCATTACAGCATCAATGGGCACAATTTTATATCCAGTCGTCTGCTGGACTCTGGACTCAAAATCAGGGGGCAACTTTAATTTTCCCAAACCGCATTTAATCGCGCATTCCCAGATACTCGCCGCACTTACAAAAATAGGCCGCGTGATATCTTCCAACACATTTCGTTCAGCAGGCGTTAAATTCTCAGGGGAAGCCATGGCCCAAATCAAAATATGGGTATCAATTAAGATCATTCTTCTTTCTCAAAATAATGCATAAAGGATGGGGGTAATTCATCAAAATCAGCCAGCATCAATACTTCGCCGCGCATTTGGCCCAGCATCCGTTTTTTGGGGAGATCTGCATCAAAAGCGACTAAGCGCGCCAAGGGCTTTCCCGCACGACAAATTACCACTTCATCGCCATCCTCCACACGCTGCAGCAACTGTGACAAATGGGTTTTGGCCTCATGGATATTACTCATATATTGATGTGTCATAATGATTTGCCTTGTAAAATGAGCTCACCTACATCTTAGCTAAGCCTAGCTAAGATGTCAAGGATCATTCCCACTCAATCGTCGCAGGAGGCTTTCCGCTAATATCATACACAACGCGTGAAACATGCGGCACTTCATTGACAATTCGGGAGGCGACTTCTTCCAGAATTTCATAAGGAATACGGACAGGTGTCGCAGTCATAAAGTCAATGGTTTCAACCGCGCGCAGACTAATAACATAATCATAGCGACGCCCATCCCCCATGACACCGACTGATTGTACGGGTAAAAATACGGCAAACGCCTGACTGCATTTTTGATACCAACCTGTTTTTTTCAAAACCTCTAAAAAAAGATGATCTGCTTGCTGGAGAATGGTCACAAACTCACGCTTCACTTCCCCTAAAATACGCACACCGAGACCAGGACCGGGGAAAGGATGACGCATCACCCATTCTTCAGGAATATTCAAAAGCCGACCCAAAGTACGCACTTCGTCTTTAAATAAAGTTCGAAAAGGCTCCAACAGTTTGAAAGGCAAAACATCGGGCAGGCCACCGACATTGTGATGCGACTTAATGACCTTCCCTTTTCCAGTATGGGTTTCAGCTGATTCAATCACATCCGAATAGATGGTCCCCTGAGCCAGATAGCTCACTTCTAATTTTTGAGCCTCACGCGCAAATTCTTCAATAAAAACACGACCAATCGCTTTTCGCTTAAGCTCTGGATCACTCACGCCTTTTAAATTATCAAAAAAAGTCTGCGCGGAATCGATCATCAACACATTTAATTTAAGATCTGCAAAAATCTGCTTCAAGCGGGCGCCCTCTTGATAACGCAATAATCCCGTATCCACAAAAACACAGATCAAACGATCTTGCAAAATACGACTCAGAAAAACAGCGAGCACCATTGAATCCACACCACCTGACAATCCCAGCAAGACTTTTTCACCCGGCTTCACCTGCTCTAGGACTTTTTGCTCAAGATCATGCAAGACTTGATTCGGAGACCAATTTTTCTCCACCTTACACACCTGAAAAACAAAATTAGCAAAAAAAGACTGACCATACTCACTGTGTGTGGTCTCGGGATGAAATTGCACTCCATACCAAGGCTTTGAAACATGACGCATCGCTGCAATCGGCGTGTTTTCGGAAGAACCCAATATTTTAAAATCGGGCGGCAAAATTTTAACTTGATCTCCATGACTCATCCAGACGCGACTTCGGGAAGGCCACCCTGCAAATAAAGGATCTTCACATTCCAGATTAAAATGCGCCAGGCCAAATTCTTTTTCAGAACAGCCCAACACTTTGCCACCTAATTGTTCCGCCATACTTTGCATTCCATAACAAATACCGAGAATGGGAATGCCGAGCTTAAAGACCGCCTCATGAATTCGAATATCCAAATTTTCATAAACCGAGGCATAACTCCCCGATAAAATAATCCCAGCCGCACCAGATGATTCAAGCCGTTTTGCGCTCACATCAAAGGGCCAGACTTCGCAATAGACTTCTAATTCGCGCACCCGTCGCGCAATCAGTTCGGTATACTGCGAACCGAAATCCAAAATAATAATTGAACCCATGCGAATCCCCGCCCCTTTATTTAGCAAAAATAAAGCGCTATTATAGCTTACCCTCATAAAAATAGACAGAATTATTATCAAAATCGCAATTGGAATGTCTGGCGGCGTGGACTCGTCCGTCAGCGCCTATCTATTGAAACAACAAGGCTTTGACCTAATCGGCCTTTTCATGAAAAACTGGGAAGAAGATGATACGGATGAATACTGTTCTGCCGCTCAAGATCGTGAAGATGCTGAAGCCATCTGCCATAAACTGGATATTCCTTTTCACAGCATCAATTTTTCCAGTGAATATTGGGACTTTGTATTTGAATATTTTTTGGCAGAATATCAAGCCGGTCGCACGCCCAACCCTGACATTCTCTGCAATAAAGAAATTAAATTTAAAGCCTTCCTCAATTATGCACAGACCTTAGGCGCAGAAAAAATCGCAACAGGCCATTATGCTGATTGCCTTGAAAAAGAGGGCCAGTTTCATCTGATGAAAGCAGCCGATCAAAATAAAGACCAGACCTATTTTTTATATACTTTACAGCAAAACCAACTCAGCAAAGCATGCTTCCCTCTTGCAAAGCTAACCAAGCCTGAAGTCCGTGCAATCGCATTAGAACAAGGCTTCGATAATGCAAAGAAAAAAGACAGCACGGGCATCTGCTTTATCGGAGAACGCAAATTTAAAGATTTTTTACAGCAATATCTCCCCGCGAAACCAGGCCGGATCATCACTGAAAACGGAAAAGTCTTAGGAGACCATTCAGGCCTCATGTACTACACCCTGGGTCAACGTCAAGGCATCGGAATTGGCGGACAAAAAAATAGTTCAGAATACCCCTGGTATGTCGCTGCTAAAAACCTCGCAAGCAATGAATTGATTGTAGTTCAAGGCCAAGACCACCCCTTACTTTTTAAAAGCCAACTCCACGCCGCGCAATTACACTGGACCTCCGGAAAACCACCCGCCACGCCCTTCAACTGCACCGCCAAAATTCGGTATCGCCAATTAGAGCAAACTTGTCAAATTGAATCAATCGAAGGGGATCAGCTCAGCGTAACGTTTGACATCCCGCAACGAGCCATTACCCCAGGGCAATCGATTGTCTTTTATCAAGAGGGGGAATGCTTAGGCGGAGGGGTGATTGTTTAACCCTTTAAAATCAAACCATTCTTTATCCATCAGATGCGAGGGCTCAATACTTTGCATCGCATGGAGAATGTTGCTGGGAATTTTGGGATTTTCTAGCGCCAGAGTCTCGATTAATTTTTTTACTTTTTTTCGTACTAAATTATCTTGCGAACCACATAATGTGCAAGGAATAATAGGAAAAGCCTGTTCTTTCGCATATTCAATGATATCCGACTCCTGACAATACGCCAGTGGCCGAATCACAATATGTTTTTTATTATCAGATAATAGTTTGGGTGGCATGGACTTGATCTGACCATTATACAAAATCGACATCAGCAAGGTGGTAATCAAGTCATCCCGATGATGACCCAATGCGACTTTATTATAGCCTTTTTCCTCTGCATACCGATAAATATTACCGCGGCGCAGGCGTGAACACAAGGAACAATAGGTCTGCCCTTCTGGAATTTTTTCCTTCACAATGGAATAGGTATCGCGATGCAAGATCTCATAAGGCATCTTATGCAGTTCAAGCCATTCGCGAAGCTTAGAATCATCCCAGCCGGGCTGAGCCTGATCCAATGTAAAAACAAATAGATCAAATATATAATTAGATTCTACTCGCAATTCAGCCAAAATTGAAACCATGGTAAAAGAATCTTTCCCTCCCGAGAGGCAGGCCATCACACGATCACCTTTTTCAATCAAATTGAAATCACGAATCGCTTTGGACATATAATGTTTTAATTTTTCTTTTACTTTGCTCACAAAAAAATCCTCAATAAAAAAAGCCGCAAGGCCGAAACCTCACGGCTTTTTAAAAACAATCTTCAATTACTGAAGAAGCCGTGCTGGAACCGGAATCTCAGTCTCTACACGACGATTCGCTTGACGTCCTGCTTTTGTTTTATTGCTTTCAATGGGATTTTTAACCCCCATTGCAACCACACTAATTCTGGAAGGATTGATATGGCTGCCATGAACCAAATAGCCCTTCACTTGAAGCGCACGCTTCATGGAAAGCGCTTGATTGAAAGCAAGACGGCCTTCGCTGCTCGCATATCCGTACAAAGTCACTTTAGTATCAGGATACGCATGCATAAAATTGCCTACGCTTTGAATCGGCGTACCATATTGGCTTTGGATTCCAGCTTTATTTTGCAAGAAACGAACATTCAAATGCATCGTCATGATATTGCCATTAAACGTTACGCAACCGGCTTCGTCTCCTGCAATATTGCCTTTACAGAGAAAAACGCCATTAGGCAGAATCGGCTTCAGAGAAGCTTGCGCTTTTTTCAACATGGTTTGCTGAGTCACAACAACAGCCTGGGTCACGATAGGTGCCGCAGCCACAACAGGCGAAACCGGCTCGCTTCCAAAGGTCCAAGTCACATTGGCTAAACCGAAGTTATTGGCTTTAGATCCCACAAATTGATAAGCCTGACGGAAGCTCACACCAAAACTGAGGTTATGCGCCATCAAATAATCTACACCGACACCATAGTCTAATGCAATCTGGGCATTGGTATTTTTCAAAGCGCCGGCACCTAACACTAAATAAGGCATAATCGGGCTGGAATTCGCGAGATTCACTCGGCCTTCTAAATCCCAGTTATAACCGGTAACTTCACGACCCGTCGTGCGATTCACAGGGCCAAAACCAAACAAATTGGTCTGCACTGCAAAATAATTATTAATGTTATACCCTAAACCAATGCCAGCGGTAAAGCTGCTGCGCTCATTCAAGCTGGAATCCGGAAAATATTGACCCACGCTCAGAGGAATATAAAAATTCCCTGTTTGATCATAACGAGGCGCGGCATGCGCAAGCTGAGCACTGGCCAAACACGCCAAGCTGATCAAGCTGACACGATGTTTCATTTTCATGATATTCTCCTTTAAATTAAAATAAGTAAAACTGAATCTTTGCGGCCATTATAACGCAGTTTGAATGAATTGCAAGATTTCTTGAACGGACTCGGGATTGGCTAAAGTAGATAAATCGCCAAATTGTTGGCGCTCCCCTTCCACCATTTTACGCAAAATACGGCGCATGATTTTACCCGAGCGCGTTTTTGGCACGGCAGCAACAAACTGAACATGATCAATGGTCGCAATCGGCCCGATCTCCTTACGCACTTGTTTAACCAGCGCTTCTTTCAATGATATCGAGGGAAGCACGGCCAACATTAACGTTACGAAGGCATAAATTCCTTGCCCTTTAATCGGATGTGGGCACCCTACCACGGCGGCCTCAACCACATCTGGATGCAGAGCCAAGGCACTTTCAATTTCTGCCGTTCCTAAACGATGCCCAGCCACATTTAAAACATCATCCATACGCCCTAAAATCCAATAATCACCGTCTTCATCTTGCCTTGCCTCATCACCCGTTGTATAAAAACCAGGATTGGGTTTAAAATAAGTCTGCACAAAACGTGCATGATCGCCATAAATAGTCCGTGCAATTCCGGGCCAAGGATATTTTATCAAAAAAGCACCGCGATCAATTTCAGGGAGAATACCCAATAAGGGCTTCATCGTTGAACCTGGTTTTTGTTGATTCTTTTCCACCATTGGCGCCAGCATCACTCCACCCGTTTCGGTTTGCCACCAAGTATCCATAATAGGACAGCGCCCCCCTCCTACCTTTTGAGCATACCACTGCCAGGCCTCTGGATTAATCGGTTCACCCACCGTTCCCAAAATTCGCAAAGAAGCACGCGAAGTTCGATTAAGAGCCTCATCTCCAAATTGCATCAGCGAACGCAAAGCCGTAGGTGACGTATAAAAAAGACTCACCCGATGACGATCCACGATATCCCAATAACGACTTGGCGTCGGATAAGTCGGCACCCCCTCATAAATCACCACAGTGGATGCATTGGCCAGCGGCCCATAAACGATATAGGTATGACCCGTAATCCAGCCAATATCAGCGGTACAAAAATACACATCTTGATCCTGCAAATCAAAAACCAATTGATGCGTATAGGCCGCATAGGTCAGATAACCACCTATTGTATGCAACAATCCTTTTGGCTTGCCCGTTGAGCCAGAAGTATACAAAATAAAAAGAGGATCTTCACTGCCCATGATCTCTGGCGCACAGATATTTGACATCAAAATTTCCTGCTGATTCACATCGACATCTCGGCCTTCTACCCAAAGACATTCATGATCCGTATGCCGCACAAGCAATACTGAATGAACCGAATCTATGCCTTTTAATGCTTCATCTACATTGGTTTTGAAATGAAGCAAAGAAGTCCCACGATACGCATGATTAACCGTAATCACCGCCGAACAATCCGCATCTAAAATACGCGCCCGCAAAGATTCTGCAGAAAATCCACCAAACACGACTGAATGAATTGCTCCAATTCGTGCGCAGGCCAGCATTGCCACAACCCCCTCCGCAATCATCGGCAAATAAATTGCGACGCGATCTCCTTTTTTAATCCCCCGACTTTTCAAGAGATTCGAAAAACGACACACTTTTTGATACAATTCCAGATAGGTAAATTGTCGCAAATCACCCTCTTGATTCCCCTCACAAATCAATGCAATTTTATTGCCATGTGCATCAAGATGCCGATCTAGACAATTATACGAAGCATTAAGCTCCCCCCCTAAAAACCAACTTATTTTTCCATCCTGAAAACCTCCCTCAGTCACGGTATGACAAGGCTTAAACCAAGTGAGCACCCGACTGGCCACCTCGTGCCAAAAACGTTCTCTGTCCGCAATAGATGTGGTATCCCCTGGAGGTGTATAATGCATGATTCAATCCTTAAAATAGAGCAGAGTTTTACTATAAATGAAGACCCTTTTCGATACAAGTCCGCTCGCCGCAAGAATGCGCCCCAACACACTGGCTGATTATGTTGGCCAGAAACACCTTCTGGCCCCAGGTCGTCCCCTCGCGAATGCTATTGAAAAAGGCATCCTGCATTCTATGATTTTGTGGGGGCCACCCGGAACAGGCAAAACCACCCTTGCCCATTTACTGGCCCATCAAGCACAGGCTGAAATCGAACACCTGTCTGCTGTTTTATCCGGCGTCAAAGAAATTCGCACTGTTTTGGAGCGGGCAGAAGCGAGACAAAAAGCTGAACAAGGTGCAACTGTTTTGTTTGTAGATGAGATCCATCGCTTTAATAAATCACAGCAGGATGCTTTTTTGCCTGCATTGGAAAGCGGCTTGATTACGCTGATTGGCGCAACCACTGAGAATCCTGCTTTTTCACTGAACAATGCGCTGCTCTCTCGCGCACGCGTTTATGCTTTAAAATCCTTGGAAGCAAGGGATCTTGAGCCTTTATTACACCGTGCAATCATCCAGGAAAATCTGATTATTGCGTCCGATGAAGTCGCAACTTTAATTGCAGCCGCCGATGGTGATGCGCGCCAGCTTTTAAATCTTATTGAAATGTGTGGCGATGTATCCGAAGATCGACAGATCACCACAGCTATTTTAAAATCAATTTTGGGTGAAACGCTGCATCGCTTTGATAAAGGCGGTGATTATTTTTATGATTTAATCTCCGCGCTACATAAGTCGATTCGAGGCTCTGATCCTGATGCTGCACTCTATTGGATGATTCGCATGTTGCGCTCAGGCTGTGACCCCCTGTATATTGCACGGCGTTTAATTCGCATGGCCAGTGAAGAAATTGGCATTGCCGATCCCCGCGCTCTGGAAATGACGCTCAATGCCTGGCAGGTCATCGAGCGCTTAGGCATTCCAGAAGGCGAACTCGCCCTATCTCAAGCAGTGATTTATCTCGCCGTTGCCCCTAAAAGCAATGCGGTTTATCTCGCTCACAAACACGCTGAGGAAGCAGTTAAAAATAATGGCTCCCTCGATGTCCCGTTCCATCTCCGTAATCAGCCCATAAAGTACCGTTATCCGCATGATGAACCGCATGCTTATGCGGCCGGCGTCAATTATTTTCCAGCCTCTTTAAAGCCCACAACCCCTTATTATCAGCCCAGCGATCGCGGCCTTGAAAAACAGATTCAAGAGAAGCTCAAATTTCTAAAACACTTGACTTCTTAAAACACAGTGTTTATTATAACCCAAAAGGAGCAAAAATATGTTAGACAAAGAAACCCTAGAACGGCTGGTCAACAAAGTCAGCGACTGCATTCCTGAATCATTTAAGCAATGCAAAGATGATTTCAAAACGCAGGCTCAATCCGTGATAGAAAAAATACTGTCGGAATGTCAAATCGTCACCCAATCCGATATTCAACATCACCTTCAATTATTAGAACATTTACAAGCACGTGTTGTGGAATTAGAGCAGCGCTTAAAAGACTTTGAGGCTAAAAACAAAAAATGAATCTCGCCATCGTCAAAACAAGGGTCCAATCGGGCATGCAAGCGATTCCAGTCACGGTTGAAGTGCATCTTTCGAATGGCCTCCCTTGTTTTGCCATGGTGGGGCTGCCTGAAACCGTCGTTAAAGAAAGTCGGGAACGTGTCAGAAGCGCGATTTTAAATAGTCAGTTTGAATTTCCTGATGGGCGCATTACCGTCAATTTGGCGCCTGCAGATATTCCGAAAGAAGGCGGGCGTTTTGACCTCCCCATTGCGCTGGGTATTTTAATTGCCAGCATGCAAATCAAAGGCCATCTTCTGGAAGATTATGAATTTGCGGGTGAACTGGCCCTCAATGGCGAAATCCGTCCCATTCAAGCGGCTTTGCCTTTTGCCTATGCTTGCGCCCAATCCCAAAAAAGCGCTGTTCTGCCCTATTACAATTGTCAGGATGCCGGATTGATTCAGGGTATTCAGCTTTACCCTGCCTCAACTTTACTCGATGTCTGCGCCCACATGCAAGGCCACTGTCCCATCCCGCTTTGGAATGAGCCGCCCCCTGTTTATACCGATCCCGAGGCAGAAGATCTTGCGGATATCATCGGGCAAACCGATGCGAAACGGGCCTTGATTATTGCAGCTGCAGGAGGGCACCATCTTTTAATGCAAGGCCCTCCGGGAACCGGCAAAACCATGCTTGCCTCGAGACTGCCCGGCATTCTCCCCCCGATGACGGATACGGAGGCGATTGAAGCTGCCAGCCTTTATTCCATTCGCGGCCACAAAATTTCCCCTCAAGCCTTTTATCAGCGGCCCTTTCGGCGTCCGCATCACACCAGCTCCGGCGTGGCTTTAGTGGGGGGCGGCAGCATTCCTAAGCCAGGCGAAATCTCCCTCGCACACAAAGGCGTACTTTTTTTAGACGAACTTCCAGAGTTTGATCGAAAAGTCTTAGAAGTCCTGCGCGAACCCTTAGAAACAGGCGTCATCCACCTCTCCCGCGCTCGGGATCAAATCGAATTTCCTGCCGACTTTCAACTCATCGCAGCCATGAACCCCTGTCCTTGCGGTTATTTGGGCTCGACCCGCCGAACTTGCCGCTGCAAGCCCGAACAAGTGCTCCGCTACCAAAATAAACTCTCCGGCCCTTTTTTAGATCGGATTGATCTCCATGTACGCTTGCGAGATATAGACTACGAAACATTATTAGAAAAACCAACACGACCGAATGAAACCAGCGCTGAAATTCAAAAGCGTGTCGTTGCCTGTCGACAAACACAACTCCAACGTCAAGGCGTCATCAATGCGCAACTCAAAGGAAAAGCTCTGGAAGAACATTCCGCCCTCAAACCGCCCGAACAAAAAATCCTGCTTTCTGCGATGCGGGACCTGCAACTCTCACCCCGTGCAACACACCGCCTCATGCGCATCGCCCGCACGATTGCAGATTTGGATCATTCCCCTCAAATCGAAATGGCCCATATTTCAGAAACCTTAAGTTATCGATCTTAATATAAGCTTTGATTTTGAAGCACTTATAAAGCAGACCCTGCCGATTGCATCAATGCCAAACTCACAAACTGCGTCACATAACCCAAACTCTGACTCAAAGCCTGATTGGCAGCCTGAACACCCGCATAGGGGGTTTCAGCAGCCGTATTGACTCGCACGGTCATCACTTGATCGGCGACCAGTTGATTATTTTGATTATTGCCAAAACTCAGCTCCAAACTCAATACCATCTGACTCGGCTTGACGGTGAAATCTTGATACAGTGCAAGAAGCTTGGCATTCAGCGTATAGGTGGTATTATTCATCGATGGCCCTGAAACGACGGCTTGAAATAAATGGCTGTTTTGCAGGCTTTTTAGCAACAAAGGCGAGATCATATTTGCAGGCGGTGCCATCCACATATTTTGTGCAAAAGAGGAAAGCTGATAAGGCCGCATTTGGTAACGCATTGCAGTGCTATCAAAACCACGCACTGCTGTGACGGGCATGACCATCAGCGTTGCAGCCTGAGGATGAGCGACTGGAATCTGCATTGAGATATCCGTCAGCATATACGTATTGGAATGCGCCTCTTCAACCGGCCCAAATGAACAGGCTCCTAAATTTAAACTTAAAAAAACCACCCCTGCATAATAAACTGCTTTCATCTTAATTTTCCTCCCCCGGCCCTAATGGCCCTTCTGCTTTTCCACGCACTAAAATAGCTGGATTATTTTTAAGCTCTTCCGAAAACACTTCTACATTTCCGGAGATCGTATCTAAATGATTCAACAAGGAAACAGCTGGAATCATCCCCGCACGCGCCAATCCTGCAGCTTGATTCAAACTGATTGCACTTTGATTCAGATTTTTAAGTAATTCCGGCAATTGCTGACTCGCGACCGCAGCATTATTAATCAGCTTTGCACTCGACTGAATCATCTGATTAAACTGGGTTTCATTGGTTGCCAGACTTTGGGCAATGACATTCAAATTAATCAAAATCTGCTTAATATTCGCTGCATTTTGCGCATCTAAAACCGACTGCATGGATTCCGCCACGCCATGAAACTGCACGGAAGCATCTTTTACAATACTACTCAATTGCACCATCAAAGAAGGCACAGAGGGAATGACAGGATAAGGCGGATATTCACGCGTTTTCATCAGGGGCGCATTGGGTGTCTTCGCACTTAAATCAATATAAGCAATACCTGTAATCCCTTGAGAAGTCAGCGTTGCAATCGTGCTAGTGGTAATCGGTGAACCTTCTTTAATGGCTAAAGTCACAATCACTTCTTGCGCATTTTTAGGATTCAAATCCATCTCCGTTACATAACCCACCGTCACCCCATTAAAACGCACCGGCGCTTCCATACTCAAACCGCTGACAGATTGATCCATATAGACCAAAAAGGTATTATAAACAGGTCGATCCCAGCCAACACTCAGCCAAACAACTGTCGCAATCAGGGCTGCGCCCAAAAAGACGACCATCAGCCCCACAATTGTATAATGCCCTTTCGTATCCATTGCACCCCCTATGAAAAATAATCCTGAATCACGGGATTCGGATTACGCCTGACCTCATCCACCGGACCACAAGCCAACACCTTCCCCTGCCCTAAAAACGCCACGCGATGCGTCAGCCTTTGCAAAGAAGCGGCATCATGCGTCACAATCACAATACTTAAACCCAACATATCACGCAAGTCCAAAATCAAACTGTCAAAATCAGCACTGCTTTTGGGATCCAATCCTGAGGTTGGCTCATCTAAAAATAACAATTCCGGATCCAAGGCTAAAGACCGCGCAGCAGCAGCACGCTTGATCATTCCTCCACTCAATTCAGCTGGAAATTTTTGCGCTGCAGTCACTGGCAAACCGACCAACTTGATTTTCAACAAAGCCAGATCATGGGCAAAATCAGGATCTAAATGCGCAAATTCAGTCAAGGGGAACAGCACATTTTCTAAAACAGTCAAGCCACTAAACAGGGCGCCCTGCTGAAACATAACCCCAAAACGCTGACGCAATTGATAGGCCTGTTTTTCACTGCAACCCACTGTTTCTTCGCCAAACAAACGAATACTGCCTTTTGTAGGCGCCAATAACATCCAGATATTGCGAAGCAAAGTCGTTTTACCTGAACCGCTCCCTCCAATAATGCCCATAATTTCACCGCGCTGCATTTCAAAATTGAGATCATCATGCACCCTGACGCCACCCAATACATTGCAAAGCCCTTTAATTTCAATAATGGATTCTGCCATGTTTACGCCCCCACATTACCATAAAGGATGGAAAACAAAGCATCTGCGATAATAATCAGAAAAATCGCTTGCACCACACTTTTCGTCGTTTTTTTACCGATACTGTCTGCACTATATTCAACTTGGAACCCTTGATAACAGCCGACTAAGACAATAATCAGCGCAAAAATAGGCGCCTTACTGAGACCAATCAGAAATTGATCGACATTGACCGTATTTACAAACTGATGTAAAAAAGCCTGATATCCCACACCCAAACTAAAATTAGCCATCAACATACTACCCAAAACGCCAAACAAATCCGCCCAAAAAATCAGAAGCGGGAAGACAATCAGCATGGCAATCACTTTCGGAATCACTAAAAATTCAATTGGCGATAAACCCATCACTTGAAGCGCATCTATTTCTTGATTGACTTTCATGCTGCCAATTTCGGCCGTAAAGGCAGAACTGGTCCGCCCCGCCATAATAATCGCCGCAATCAAAGGGCCAAACTCACGCAAAATCGCGACCCCCGTCAAAAATACAATCAAAATATTCGCCCCATAGGTTTTGAGTTGAATTCCAAGTTGATAGGCTAAAACTACGCCAATTAAAAAACAAAGCAAGCCCACAATCGGCAAAGCACGCGCCCCCGCTTGATCCGCTGTATTGACAATCGTTTTAAAATGAAATTTATGCGGATGCCGCACAATGGAAATAAATAAGCTAATGATCTGACCAATAAAATTAAAATAATTAAAAAAGTAACGAAGGTTCCCCAAGGTATCTTTGCCCAGCAAAGCAATTGCGCTCAATTTTGAAGGGGCTGAGGGGACAGACTCAGACGGGTGATCTGCAATCAAACGAATGAGTTCAAGCCATTCCGGTCGAAATGCCTCAAGACGATAGTGAATTTTTTGCCCTGTTAACTGCTTAAAAAAATGACTTAAATACAACGCTCCAGCGGTATCCATCGCCGTGATTTCTGCGCCTGAAATCACATATTCCATACTCGGAAGGGCCATTAATTGCTGCGGCATGTGCTCCAATTTACGTGCAATCCAGGCCCCCTTACCTATCAGAATACCTTCCCCATATTCGATTTCAGCAATTGGACAATCAGCCATATAGATTTGAGCTTAATTTAGTTTGATGACTTCAGTTTAGCAGAAGTTTGGAACATTGCCTAGGAGCCTGTCGCGCTTAGCCTAAACCTAAGTTTATAATGCCGTTTCTAATAGTGTTCAGCATGGTATCGGGGCGCACTCAGAGTCCGTTTTCCGATTGAACCCCCCTTGTTTCTTAATAATAATTAAGTAAAGCAAAATTTATTCACATAATTGTGTTGACAGTCGTCAAGCATTTGGCTAAAATTGCAATCCTTGATTCCCCGATAGCTCAGTCGGTAGAGCAAATGACTGTTAATCATTGGGTCGTTGGTTCGAGTCCAACTCGGGGAGCCATTCGTGACGTTGCGGTATGTTTAAGAACATATCGAACGGTCTACGCGGCGTAAATACAAGCTTTTCAGCATCCATTTCCAAGTTCGGAAACAAAATTGTGATAATCCGCCTCTTTTCCTCTAGTTCCGAACTTTTGAATAAACCTAAAAACGGCATTTGGCAGTTGATCGCAGGCTAAAGCAGCCAATATTTAGCCACCTAATTTCCGTCAATGTGTCATATTTTTTTGTCTATGCAGGCGCTGTTAAAAAATCAGGCGGTTTTAACAAGCGTCCTCTCAAATATCCCTCCATTGCTTTGCTTAAAATCCGTAACCAGCGCTGCTCCCCGGTCAACTGCTCCGCAGCAGACTTCAATTCCTCGAAGAAGGCGACTACTCTCGCTAGCAGACGTTCTACAGTCTCTCGTTTTCCATGGGTACTGGTGATCGTTACGCGGGTCTGACCGCTGTGACTGGTTTGTTTAGCCACCGCATGCAATAAGAGAGGCCGTGAGGTGATGGCCTCCAAGTGATAGGTCGGCTCAGACAAACGCACAAACAAACTCCACCAGTTATAAATTAAGGCGATGGTTTTTGCCATCAGGCGGCAACGCTTCATATCCTGTGTCGTAAAGCCGGCCCAGCCCCATTGGTTCTTCATTTCATCAAAGACATTCTCACAGTCAGCCCGGTCTCGGGTAAGCTTGATGTCAAGGGTTCAGGCGCTATCACAGACCTGGCAGATAATTGCTTTAGCGTTTGGCGCAATAAGGACAAAAAGCCGGGTCAACATGATTGCCTCTGGAGTTGTGACAAGCAACGCAATGGCGATTTTGAGGGCAAGGTCGCTCTGTTCTTCGATGTCGAGAGCTATCAATACTTAGAGGATCTCAATCACCCATTTTTGTACATACCCAAGGAGGAATAAGCAATGAGTAAAGAAAAAACTACCGCCGCGCCGCAGCAACAAGAAAATCTGAAAGAATTTAAGCGTATGCGTTCAAACAACCGCATCTACTCAGCCTGAGGGCTTGACCTTATAATGCAAATCCAGATTGAGATCCAACTTGGCATGATGTGGCAAAAGCTTAAGCAAAGCGGCATCTGTCGTGGCGAACTTGATCTCAGTTAGTAAATATT
>CANJQG010000025.1 GCA_947476405.1 Thiotrichales bacterium | reverse complement strand
TTAGTGATTGTTTCTGATGCCGCTTTTCCTGGCCAAAGAGAACAGGTGATTTGCGGCCTTCGCAGAGCAGGCATTGAACTCGCAAAGCATCAAATCGAATTTTATGGATCTGGATATTCAGACGCGCTCGTATCAAGCTCAGCGGCTTACCTACAAATTCTGATTAGCTCCGTTGCAGAGCGCACATACAACACCATGAAGCGACTGGAGTCTGAGCCTATTCGTGCGGTCACATCTACATCTGAGAGCGTGTTTTTATCAGCCTCGCGCAGTTCATCTAGTTCTCTTGAAAGCACTTATCCAGAAGACAGGGGTTGGTCACGCGAATAAAATTAAACATGCTGAAATTCCTTGACACGATCTAGGCTTATGTTAATGTTATAAACACATAGACAATAAAGGAACCAACGTATGGATGCGTTTTACACCGCTTTTGTCTACGGGTTTATCTCACTGTTTTCCATGGTCAACCCCATCGGAATGTCAGCCGTCTTTTTAGCCATGACCAAAGATTACCCTGATGCCAAACGACATCGTACTGCTTACTTAATTGCGCTCTATGGTACTATTTTGTTGATTGCTACTTTTTTTATTGGGCCTTATGTACTGCGTTTTTTCGGCATTTCTTTGGCCAGCATTCAAGTTGCAGGGGGCGCGTTAGTTTTCTATACCGCCTGGAATATGCTGGACACTAAGACCAAAGCCAGTGCTTCTGCCAAAACTGAAAATGATGATGAGGTCGATAACACCTTCTTCCCTTTGACCATGCCTATCACAGCAGGTGCTGGAGCGATTGCAGTGACCATTGCTTTAGCAGCAAAGCTCAGTGACAACCAAGCTTTTAATCTCATTGGAATTAGCGCTACGCTTTTGGCAATTGTTCTCGTATTTATTGCCGTTGCCTTTTGCTATCGCCATTCTGACTTAATCTTTAAAAAATTAGGCCGCACAGGCACCAGTGTTGTGAGCAGTTTGACTGCATTCATTCTGTTGGCCATTAGCGTGACTGTCATTTGGGATGGCATTCTAGGCTTGATTACCCCGCTCATGCATCACTAAGGAGAAAAAAGTGCCTCAGATCTTATTCAAAAACTGTAATCTACTCGATGGCAAAAATAAAATTTTACAGCCTGGATATTGGGTGCTTATTCAAGACAATCTGATTCAAGAAGTGAGTCAGAAAGAAATCAAAGTCCAAGGCGCAACGGTGATTGATCTGAAAGGCAAAACACTCATGCCAGGTCTGATTGATGCGCATGTACACGTCACAGCCGCTGAAATTGATTTAGCCAATGACTACATCCCTACCAGTGAAGTATCAGTGCAGGCAGCACGTTTTATGGAAGATATGCTCATGCGCGGTTTTACAAGCATTCGTGATGCGGGCGGAGCGGATATGGGCCTCGCCAACGCAGTTAAAAAAGGCCTAATTAAAGGGCCCAGACTCTTCTACTGTGGCAAAGCACTGAGCCAAACGGGAGGGCATGGCGATTTCCGCAAACCGAATATCGGAGGGGATCTCTGTAGCTGCGCCTGCTCAAACAGCAACATCTCGATTATTGCAGACGGCATCAGTGAAGTCAGAAAAGCAGCCCGCGATGAAATTAGAAAAGGTGCAACTCACATTAAAATCATGGCCTCAGGTGGTGTTGCCTCCCCAACTGACAGGGTCACAAACTTACAATATTCCGTTGAAGAAATCAGGGCAATCGTCGAAGAAGCCACTGATGCAGGAATTTACGTTATGGCGCATGCTTATACGCCTGAAGCAATTATTCGTTGTGCTGAAAATGGCGTACGCACCATCGAACACGGCAATCGCCTCAATGAGAAAGCCGCAGACATCATGGCCAAACACAAAGCCTATCTAGTGCCCACCTTAGTCATTTATGAAGCCTTGGCGAATCTTGGCCCCAAACTGCACTATCCACCTGAAAGTCTACAGAAAATTCAAGATGTCCGTGCAGCAGGAATTCAAGCCATTAAAATCGCGCGTTCCAAAGGCGTTAAAATTGGCTTTGGCACTGATCTATTGGGAATTGAGGGCCAGACCTGGCAAGCCAAAGAATTTACCATTCGCGCTGCCGCTGAGAGTGCCTTTGATACGATTTATTCGGCAACAGTCGTTAATGCAGAAATCTTGAATCAACCTGACAAATTAGGCACTATTGCCGCAGGCGCTTATGCTGATTTATTAGTGGTGAATGGCGATCCGCTCTCAGATGTGAGCCTTCTTGCAGGCCAAGGTGAAGCTTTGGATTTAATCATGAAGGACGGCATGATCTATAAAAATCACTTATGATCACTGCAAATCTCCCACCTGAGATTGACCTCATCCAATCTTATTTAACTTGAAAAATGAAACAACACGCTCCACCGTTTTTAAAAACCATGGCCTCATTTTAGGATTATGTTTGCGCAATGACAATGCACTGATGGTATTGAGCTTCCTAACGAGCAGGAAATAAGGAATCATCTCAATATCATCCCGCGATAGCGGAATATGATCGCCATAGCCTCGATATAAAGCCGCTTTCAACGCGCTGAAATCCTTTTTTTGCTCACCTTCTGCCAGATGCTCAAAGGCACATAATGGCTCAGCAAGACCATAACCATAAAATCCTACCCCGCAATCATCAAAGTCAATGACATTGTATCTGCCTCTCAGAATGATAATGTTATTGGGATTGAGATCCTCGTGGATTAAACCTAGCTTTTCAGGATGCTTGTGCTCATATTCCTTTAATTTGGCATAAGCGCAACGCCTGGCGATTTTGATGACTTCATTTTGTTCATGAGGCAGACCCGTCAATTGTTCCAGATTGGCATATCTGGGTTGCATCGTCCCCACCAGACCTTCTGCATCCCAATAAAGGCGGTGCTTGCACTTTATGTTCTGGCCGCTTTTCTCCAATTGTGCAGTGAGTGCACCAACATGATAGGCATATTTTTCATTGATTGCATTCCACAAATGCCTCCCCTCTACCCACTCGAATAAGGCACAGTAACGGATTTCTGACATTCCTGGATGGTGATGCTCAATGATGTATTGTCCAGCATGATTGTAAATTGGTTTTGGCACGGAGATTTCTGTTGAGTTCAAGATAGAATTCAGCCACTCAAACTCTTCAAGCATGGCCTCTTTGGTATGAAAATTGGCAGGACTGATCCTCAGCATGTACTTTTTACCACGATAATCTGTGATTTTGAATATGGCGTTTGCGCTATATTTGATGAACTCAATTGAACGCACTTTAATGGGGTATTGATTGACAACCGCTATTGCCATTTCCCTGAATCTTCTCACTTGCGTTAAATACGATGCCTGTTCAAATGGTCTCATTTATAGAGCCCCTACGACATGAATTTCGCCACCCACCAATACACCATCCTCAGCCAATGAAATATAAATACGACTGGGCTCACCCATTGTATCACCTTGATCAATCACAAAATCTTTTTGACCCTCTCCAGGCAAAATCGAAATCAAAGCCCCTGCCGCAACGCCCGTCGCTGCGTCCTCATTCCAACCGCCTTTTGGATTGAAGCCTCTTGCTATAAAATCAACACCTGACGGTGCATAAGCGCTATAAACGTAAAGGCCATTGACCTCATGCTGAATGCTCCATTTTTTGACTAAATCGAAATTGGGCTTTAAAGATTTTAGGATGGCTGCGCTTTTTACAGGAACGAGTAATTTAGGACTGCCCAGACTCGCGACCGTACAAGGAAAGCGCCAATCGATTTGTTCATCAGCAATATTAAGCAGAGTGCTAATTTTGGCTGCATCGACTTTCACGGGCAAAATTTCTGCCTGACGCATCAGCACCTGCACTCGATCTCCATTTCTCATCAGATGCAATATCTGCTTTGACTGAGTCTGCACTTGCAACGCATCAATATTTCGCAACTGCATCAGCAATTTTCCTGCTGCCAAAGTACCATGTAGACACAAGGGCATTTCGGTTTTGGGATAAAAAAAACGTAGCGTTGGCATATCCGCGCTTTCGGTTTCAATAAAGACGGTAACGGGGAGATTCAGTTTTGCCGCCAGAGCTTGTTTTTCCGAGTCATCACCCTCATAATTTTGAACGATTGCAGCCAGATTTCCAAATGCAGTGTTGTCTCTACAAAAACATGCATATGATTGTATGTTCATCACCGCTCTTCCTCAATAAACGCCTTCAATCCCCTCACCAAACACCCTTTGCGATTCAGCAATTTAAATACCTCTGGCGGACAACTGGTCATCAAACGATATTCCCCCAAAGCACTATAAATGGGCCAAATTCTTTGCGCAATGCCCCATGCCTTCAAAAGATTACTCTTTGATTTAAACGGAAGCCAATTTTTAAAGCAAGCTTTTTCGAGCACTGCATGGTCTGTTTTTTGCAAGATATAGCGATAAGCAGCATCATGCAGACAATGAACCAGGGAGAAAAAGGGGTGCGTGATCACCACTTCTCCCCAGTCAATGATCGTCAGCTTTTGGGTCTGCGCTTCAATCAGAATATTATTGTCGTGAAAATCACAGTGATCCAGGGTTTCTGGAATTTTGTAAGACGCCAACTGTCCGCATAGACGTGTGAGTGTTGGCAGAAGGTCGTGCAATTGATTCAGTTCACTTTGCGTGAGTCCATCTGCAATCAGCAGATCTTTTTCAGTCAGCAATTGGCCGTAAAGATCAGGAAGCTTGTTCAATCGCCAATCTGGCACACCTAAATCCAGAAATTGATTGATCTGTGCAGCAAAGGCAGTTTGGATCGCAGTATATTTTTGAATGGCACATCCAAGCAATTCAGACTGAAACCCAGCCTTAAAAAATTCTCGCAGCGGCTGTCCTGCATCCTTCATCAAAAAACAGTGTAAGTCTTTATTTGCAGCGATGATGTGCGGCGTATTTTCTGGAAATTGCGCATGTAAAATGGGCGTGATTTTGGACTCCAGAAATAGTGCTGGCGGCGTTTGTTTCAAATAAACAGAGCCCTTGTCGCTCAGAATGCGGTGAACACTTGACCAAGGGGTGGCAGCTACTTCCACACAATCACCTTGTAGCGAATAGCCTTGCCCTGTCAAAATCTCTTTTGCCCACGCGGTGATTGCAATATATTTCAAATTGACATTGGAATTCGTGGAAGTCTCACGGTCTTGCAATTCTTTTGCGGCCAAACGATATAAAACATGCCGCGACAAGGGATGGGTCTTGTCCAATCTTGGATGATCAAAATCATCTTTTGGAGTATGCTGCAAGCCGATTTTTTGCATCACAGCAATCGAGGGCAGATTGACTGCTGCTGTAAAAGAAACCACCTCTTTTAAACCATATTTCTCCAAGGCCAAATGCAAAACCATTTTTGCGGCCTCGGTCGCATAGCCCTGCCTCCAATGGGCAGAGGCGATACGCCAGCCAATTTCTACACACGGTGTAAAATGGGCCTCAAATGTGGGAATCATCAAGCCTACAAAGCCAATAAATTCACCCGTTGCTTTTATTTCCACAGCAAACAAGCCAAAGCTATGCGTTTTAAAATGTTGCCGAATCCGTTCAACCAGTGCTTTTGTTTCATCTAGGCTTAAAGTTGCTGGAAAAAACTCCATCACTTTGGGATCTTGATTCATGGCAGAAAAGGCTGGAATATCTGAATCTCTCCACTCTCTTAAAATGAGGCGCTTGGTTTCAAACATTATGCTTCTCTCAAGTCTTTTTTCAGATAAAATCGTTGATGCCCAGGAGGACAATCCTCAAGCACACCAAATACTTCATACCCCTGTTTCAAATAAAAATCTTTAGCCTGAAAATCAAACGTGTCCAGATGAGACAATGTAGCTCCGACTGCTTTAGCCTCCCATTCGACCTGATACAACAAGCGGCTTGCTAAGTTTTTACCTCGATGACTCTCTGCAACAAACAAAACATCGATGTACAAAATATTCCAGTGATAGATCATTCCTTTGATTCCCGCAATCACGATGCCATTTTCTTTGACCACGTAATCTTTGGCAATCAGCTGCTCTGAGACAAAAGGCACATGGCGATTATTAAAGGCTAGAATTTCCGCGCGCAGAAAGCTTATATCTGCTTGTGTTGCAGGCTCAATCCTGACGTTTTTAATTTCCACAATCCAACTCCTTTACCATCAATATTTCATCATAAAATTGATCACCTATTTTCAAAGCACGCGGCTCAATCCCAATTTGTACAAAACCATGATGCTTATACAGCTTGAGGGCAGAGGCATTGCCTACCACCACTGCACAATACAATTGCAAGGCCTTAGTTTTTGCCTGTTCCACGATTGCTGTAATGAGCTTACCTGCAAGGCCAAGGCCGCGACATCTGGGTTTGACATACACCGCAAACATTCCTGCCTTATGCTGCAACTTAATCTGCTGATGATAGAAAATTCCTGCTGTTCCAACCAACTCATCGCCTTGAAACACTCCGAAAATATCACTCTTCGTCAACGAATTTTGCCAATCCGCATCACTGCGCAAAACTTCCTCCTCAAAAGAGGAGCCGAAAGCTTCAGGCACTTTCTCCAGCGCTTCAAGGCGAATGGATTTCCAGATAGGCCAATCTTCTGATGTCAGGTATCGAATCATAATATGGCCTCCTGCTGGATTAATCACTGCAAACGTTCTGTTTAGTGTATCATAACTGCATCGATTTTTTGGGGAATAAATGAATGCGCTTTTTGAAAATTATCCTGGCCACCATGGGGCTTTCTGTCATTCTCAGTGCCGCAGCCAATCCAAGTATTTTACGGGTTGGTACAACGGGTGATTATCCTCCTCTGACTTCTCTAAACCCGCAAACCCATCAGTATCAAGGTACAGATATTACGCTGATTGAAGCCTTTGCCAAAGCCGAACATCTACAAATCCAATTTGTGCAAACTACCTGGCCTACACTGAGTCAGGACTTGCTGACTGATCGGTTTGACCTGGCCATTGGCGGCATCTCTGATTCAGCGGAACGCCAACAGCAATTTTTAGTCAGTCAGCCGATCCGCTATACCGGCAAAGTCCCGTTAGTACGCTGCGCTGATGTCACAAAATTTCAAACTTTAGCAGAAATCAATCAGCCAAATGTGCGTGTTGTTGAAAATGTCGGCGGCACCAATCTCAGTTTTGCCAAACAATCTGTGCCAAAAGCGCAGCTGATTATTGTACAGAATAATGAAACTCCCTTTGCATACCTCAGTCAAAATAAGGCAGATGTAATGCTGACCGATTCGATTGAGGCGATTTATCGACAACAAATCACTCCTGGTTTATGCGCAGTCAATCCCACGCATTTTTTAAGTCCAACCACTGCCAAAGTGGTGCTGTTTCGCAAAAATAGACAATCTTTGAAACAAGAATTTAATCAATATTTTTTGAGTTTGGCTACCGTCAGTTTCCGTGCCTCTGCTTCGAGTTAATCAAAGCATACAGATACGCATCATGAAAAATGCCATTGTCCCAATAAATACGCTGCTTCAATAGGCCTTCACGCTCAGCACCAATTTTCTCAGCAACACGCATACTGCTTGAATTATGCGTTGCAACCAATAATTCCAGGCGATGTAGCTTTAATTCTTGAAATGCATACTTAACTGTCAGCAAACAAGCTTTCCCAGCAAGACTCTTGCCGCGTTCGCTTTCACGAATAAAATAGCCAGTCTGAGCCAAATGATTTGCTGGATCCACTCGAATAATACTGGTGGTTCCGATCAGGCGCTTTGAATCAGCGTCATAAACGACAAAGTGATATTCTCCGCCTTTTTCGCGCATTACCTGACCGTGCCCAATCCAGCCTCTTGCATCTTCAATCATATAGCCTGGACGGCACCAGCCTTGGACTGGATAGGTGGTTTCAATTGACTCCTGTACCAATTCAAATAGGGCCTCTGTGTCTGTTAATTCTGAAAATCTAATCGCTATTTCACTCATAATAACGCCTCCGCATATTGAATCCATTCGTGTCCATTATCAATCATCCCAGCCCTCCAAATAGGCTCCAATCTGTCCCTCGTTAATTCCAGCCACCGCATATTGCCAAATCTCTCGACTCAGGCGCATAATGGGCGCAGTTTCCAAAACACCTGAAGCGCCATGCATCAATCTGGCAAAGAGAGCACACTCTTCAGCAATCAATAATGCCTTTGCTCTCAAGGCGTAGGGGTTTTCTGCTGGGCCATTCAACACATTCTGATAAAATGCCTGCCAATCTGCTTCCAATTGTCGATGACGTGCAGCTGCCTGCTCAGAAGAAAAATGCTTGCCCTGTTTGGATAGTTTCAATAAGGCTTTTGCAGCCCCTGTAAAATTATAAAGCGTGGGGTGCTCGCGCATGACATCTGGCTCTTTTTGACGAACTGCAATAATATCCTGAGCAGCGATAAAATAACGATTCAGCGTCACACCGACGGTTCGGGTAGAGTTATAAATGGCGGTCGCTTTAATAGAGGAAGCCGTGACAGCCCCTGTTTGATCAAATGCAAAAAAGCCAAAATAATCCTGATTATCTACACAAAATGCGATGAGGATTCTGTCCAAAAAACCATATCCAGTGACCCAGGGCAATTCTCCTGACAGTTCCCAGCCCCCTGATTGACGCTGTGCCACTAAGTTTTTACGGGAGGATGAGACTGCAATTCCCACTCCTTCATTTTTTTCGGCAAGATGACAAAGAGCCTGACTGATCCGCTCATCAGGCAAAAGGCGATTCAAGATATCTACGGTGAATTGATGCTGCGCCTGCAAAAACAAAAGCGCACCTGAACAGCCTGCCATCTCAATATTATAGCGAATCCACTCCTGACGCTCTCCGCCCAGGCCACCGCAGGACTCAGGAATCAGCAAGCGCAAGCCGCCTATCTCGACCAAGTCCTCATAAGCCTGGCCTAATAATTTTGGGTCTTGATCCAACTGATACGCAAAAGGTTCATACTGGGATAAAAGCGGTGATAGTCGTTCAAAAAATGCTTCAATTTTTCCCATAGCCACTCTGCCCTTATTTTTTAATGCAATCAATGCGAAAGCGCTTGCCAGATGATAAAAATAGTCAAAAGCACTGTTAACCCAAGCATACCCCCAACAAACCTTCTTGAGCTCATCATATTGTGAATTTTTGGGCACAGACTGCATAAAGCAATTAGAATAGGAATCAGGATGTACTCAGAACAACTTAAGAAGAAATGAACTAAAATATTAACCCCAAAAATGGCAATAATTGCTGAACCCACTATATTTGACCAAAATGCGGTGTAAATCAGCACAATGGCTAATCGATTGACCCATTTTGGTATGGCTAAATATAGCCAAAACCAAGCAAAGGCAAATAACAATATAGCCTCGAGCGCACCAATTAAATGAACCTTAAGAATCCCTTCTTGGTGATGCGCCCAAGGCGAATAAAAAGGGAATACCATGGCAACCAATAACAACAAAAAGCCATTGAAGATAAAGGTCTTTTGTACTCTGTTTTCCAGTGGATTCAATTGTTTCATTGCATTTCCTTTTTCATTCCCGCCTCAAGCATGTGACAGCAAAGGGAAAAAGCAAATCCCGATTGTCCCACTTATCATACCGCTCATGGTTCGAGAAGCAAAACGCTGTATAATGAATCTACCCTGTTAAAGCGCCATCATGATAAGCCAGGACTACACAATGAACGATCACACGTCGATTCTAAAATGGGCAACAGACTACCTAATTTCTAGAGGATACGCACTGCAACAGCCTCCTGAAATCGTGCTGGAAACGCCTTGGTCGACAGTAATCCGATTTTCAACTTCAAAAGGCAAGGTTTATTTAAAACAAACGCCTCCTGCCATTTTTTTAGAGCCAAAAATTATTCAATTGCTGAGGGGGCAATTTCATGCCAGTGTCCCGATGGTGATCGCGATTAATGATGATCTCCATTGTTTTCTCATGGAGGATGCCGGAGAAACACTACGCAGCTATCTCAAAACCAACTTTCAGCCAGATTTATTATCCCAAGCGATTGATCAACATACAAAAATCCAACGCTCAATCGAGAACCAGCTCGAGCCCTTTCTGGCACTGGGCGTTCCCGATTGGCGATTGGAAAAACTCCCCCAGCTCTATGAGCAACTGATTCAGGAAACAGCGTTTTTAAAAGCCGATGGAATGACGGATGAAGAACTGCAAATCTTGCAGGGTTTAACCCCAATTATTTCAGAACAATGCGAACACCTTTCCCAATATCGGATTCCAGAAACATTCGTTCAACCCGATTTTCACACCAACAATGTTCTGTTTGATTCAAGCACCCAGAACATGACCTTTATTGATTGGGGAGAGATCGTGATCAGCCATCCATTTTTTGCTTTGGATAATTTTCTGCTTCAAGCCATCACGCATCATGGTGTCAAAGAATCAGACCCAATCTATCAACAATTACAGAGTGCTTGTTGCGAAAACTGGCTGGAATTTGCAGCGAAGCCCGAGCTATTGGAAGTCTTTTTATTAATCAAAAAGTTGTTCCCCATTTACTCTGCATTGTCCTACCACCGTTTGATGATCGCTGTCGATCTGCAAGCCTTAAACTCCTTTTACGCCCATCGGCCCAATCGATTCGCTGGGTATTTTAGAGAAGTAATCTCAATTTTTATGCCATGTCCGTAATCTCAAGCTTCACGCCATTCGGATCAAAAAACCACATCTGACGCGGCTGCTCCCTGGAAATACGATACTCAATTTTCAAGGCATCTAATTTTTTAATCAGTAGATCAAAATCCACCGGCCCAACAACTAAAGCAACGTGATCCAGAGCGCCTGTATTTTGATTTTGTGAACCAGGTGTCGCCTGCACCTGAAACGGATTATCTGGATTAGCTAAAGTTCGCGCCTTCGAATCTAAGGTACTCAAATGAATCAATGCCTGACTACGGTCGGCAGTGTAGAGATAATTTTTACGTCCTTCTGGCACATGCTTTCCCTCGATAAAGCCAAACAGCTGATGATAGAACGCAACGGTTTTACCCCAATCTTCAACCAAAATATTCAGATGATCGATTCTGATCTTCATTCCTTTACCGCCTATTCCAAGGTCAAGCTAAGCCAATACTTTTAACGCAGCCGCATAATCTGGTTCATCCGTAATTTCTTTGACTAATTGCGTATAAATCACTGTGCCCTCATCATCAAGAATAATCACAGCCCGCGCCAATAAGCCATGCAGAGGCTCATCAGCAATTTCTATACCATACATCTGACCAAAATCCTCATCACGAAATGCAGATAAAGGAATCACTTGATCCAAACCCTCTGCCCCGCAAAAACGACTTTGGGCAAAAGGCAGATCTTTTGATATACATAAAACGACCGTATTTTTAAGCTTGGAAGCCTCACGATTAAATGCACGCACAGAATTAGCACATGTTGGCGTATCTAAACTGGGGAAAATATTCATGACGACCCGCTTTCCCTGAAAATGAGGCAAATCAACTTCGCTCAAATCAGTTTTGGTCAGCAAAAAAAGCGGTGCATATTGACCCAGCTTAGGCATATCACCATATAAACTAATGGGACTTCCCTTAAATGCTACTTTTACCATGGTATTCTCCCTCAAAAATGACTTATGCTCAGGATACTCCAACTGATTTTGATTGTCAGCCGCAAACACTTTGACTGCATATCACGCAGAGTCACTTGTCTAACAGCACTTGCCAAGGTATTATGAAGTAACTTTTAATAGCTATGGAACCTTTCTCTATGCCAGATTCATCCCCCTATGAAGGGCTGCCAGACTTATCAAATCTGCTGGATAATTTTAAGGAAGTACTGCATCAGGAGATGCAGGAATATAGCTCTCATCAAGACACCAACCATTTCCAACGAATACTAGATAAACTCGGCGCTGATCTCAGCGAATTCATCAAAAGCATTGATATTTGGCATGACCTCTCCACAACACCACAGCAGGTAAAAGAATTGCAAAAAATTGAAGGTCAGATTGATCATGCTCAGCACCTGATCACTAAAGCAATTGGATTAATTAAACCTTCAAAAGAGCACTTTAACCCGCTCCTATAAACACTTTTGCTTCTAAAACTTCTGTATGTAGCTTGCAGCTATTCCGTCATAGCAGGAACGTGTGCCCCTCCTTCAGCAGCCTTTAGTCCACTACTATACATTGGAAGCAAAGACCCTTCCCCAGCAGGATATTGCACAGTCATTGTCAGCACCTCATCCAATCCTTCAAAAACTGGAGGCAACGTGATATCAGGATAGGGCGCATTCAAAAAAGCCTTTTGGTAAGCCACGCCAGACTTAAAAAAAACAGCTGCGTCAATCTCAAAGCCCATTTTCGTATAAAAACCCAGCGCATCTTGTCGAGCATCACACCAAAGTTTACTTGCACCGTTTTGAGCAGCGATGGCCACACAACTTGCGATGAGCGCTTGCCCACCTTTATGACCTTGATACGCTGGCAAAATGGCTAACTTACGAAATTGCATCTCCCCGCCATCCACAAACAATGAAATGACACCCACATGCACATCATCCGCAAACAACCCGATATGAATTGCAAATTCATCGCCATCAATCTTCACATGATCAATCGGTTTGTCGGGCCACAACACCTGTTGACGAATGCCATAAGTCTCTAGGGCACTGATTATTTTTAGACTCCACCTCATGTTATTTCCTCATCACTTTACTCGTCAAATATAGACTGACCACAACCAGCGCCATCCCCACCATGTTCACCCCGCTGATCACCTCACCAAAAAAGAGTTTACCCTGTAATAATGCAAGGGGCGGAGCCAAATAGAAAAAATTTGCCACTTTTGCAGCAGAATGCTTTCTGTATAAATACCCCATCAAAACAATAGTCCCAATCGATAAGACCAGTGCTAACCAGAGCAAAGCAAAAACCAACTCTCCATTCCACATGATCGTTTGCCCTCGCTCAAAAACAACCGCCAAGATTGCAAAAACAAGCGTTGCAGGCAAATATTGGAGAAAGGCAATCACCACCACATTAAACTGTGTGCATTTATTTTTTTGATAAATCGTCCCCAAGGTAATCCCCACGAGTGCAATCCCCGCAGGCAATAAAGTCTTCCCACTCAAATCCACCAAAAGATGCCACCCGCCTAACACACACAATAAGCCAACAAAGCCCAGCAAGCTGATCATTAAAATTTTCAGAAAATGGGTTCGATGCACCAAAATCGCAGTTAAAATAGGCTGCATCCCCACAATCATTGCGGTTTGCCCCACAGGCAAGCCACTCTTAATGGCATAAAAAACTCCTCCCAAATAAGCAACATGAATCAGCAAACCACTTCCAAAAACATGCAAATAGCCTAAATGCAAACGCGGAAATTTAAGCTTACAACATTTAATAATCACTAGCAGAACCAGCAATGCAATGACTAAACGAATCGCCAGAAAGGCAAAGGGGCCAATATAAGGCAGACCATAACGCGCCCCAATAAATCCCGTACTCCAGAGCAAAGCAAATAATAAAGGCAAACTTCTTAATAACATTGACGTACATAGCTCCTATTTAAATCTTGAATACGATCGACACCCAATTGAATCATGCTTTTACGCATTTCATTTTCAAAAATTCGCATCACGTCCACAATTCCATCACAACCCGCTACAGCTAACCCCCAGATATAGGATCGTCCAATTAACACCGCATTGGCGCCTAAGCAAATACTCTTTATCACATCCGTACCACGCTGGATTCCCCCATCGATATAGACCTCTATTTTATCACCAACTGCTGAGCGAATCTCTTCCAGCATCATAATCGGTGGAATAGAATGATCGAGCTGCCGTCCGCCATGATTTGATAAAACCACTGCATCCACGCCTAAGTCAGCTGCAATTTTTGCATCATCAGGATGCACGAGCCCCTTCACAATCAAAGGTAAGGTGGTTTGATTGCGCATCCAGCGAATATCATCCCAAGTTAATTTAATACGCTCAACGGAACCACTGACAAGCTGCTCTTTTTGATTTTGAAAGAAGCCATCCAGATTACCCATTTTTACGGTGTCGGGCATTTTAAACTGATGGCGCAGCAAGCGCTCACGATTACCCAAAATCACACAATCAACGGTGACCACCAATGCCTTGTATCCACTCTGCTCAACCCGTTCGATCATACGCTTGAGGAAACTTCTATCCCCATAGCAATATAGTTGAAACCAAAGACTCTCCGCCTCTTTCACCACTTCTTCCAATGGGTAATGGCAATCCGTACTAATCATCGCAATAGTGCCCACTGCTTTTGCCGCTCTGGCTTGCGCCAGCTCACCCTCTTCGTGAATTAGCGTCAAGGGGCTCACTGGCGCCAGCATAATGGGAGAAGTCACCTTTTGGCCAAGCACTGTTGTTGAAAGATCGGGTGCGTAGTGGCTTGTTAATCTTTTTGGAATAAACTTAATCTGCTCAAATGCAGTGGCGTTTTCAACTTTAGTGATCTCCGCATCTGCACCACAATCAACGTAATGCCATGCTCCCTCACTCATTGCTTGTTGCGCTGCGATTTTATAATCGGCAATATTAAAAAACGAATTTTGCATTACACTCCCCCATTGATTGCCAAATCGCGAATCAGTTCCGCTTCAATATTTTTGGCTGTATTTTTAGCTTTACAATAAACACGTTGCAGCCACCTGTCTGTTCCATCATATTTTGCTTCGAAAGACCGACGCCGATGCAAGACGGCTTTATTATCAAAAATCAAGACATCCCCTGCAGTCAAAACCACCTCACAAGCAAGCTCATCGGCAATGGCTGCAAATTTATCAAGCACAGCCTGTGCGCTTGCAGTTTGTCCTTTACATTTATCCCGATTAAATCGTGATATCAATTCATTGCCTCTTTGAGCAAGAATGGCATCCATCCTGGGCTCTTTCAGCAAAGAAGATTCAGGAGGAAAAATGAAAAAACTCGGACTCATCAACAGAGCAAGCTCTTCAGGGGTGAGGCTCTGACAAATCTGTTCAACAAAACAAATTCCCGTTGGAATTCTATCTTCATTACGCAAACACATGAGGATTAACCAATCTGGACGATGATCTGAAAACGCAAAATCAGAGTGCATACTCAGAGGCTCAGCCGCCCCCTGCCCTGACTTGGTGTTTTTCTTATCTTTCATCGGACTGATATTATGAATAATCGCTCCATTATTTTCGCTGCTAAATCCAATCGGCGTACCTAAATTCACCGCAAGGCTTAAAAGCGTTAATTGCGTAATGGGCACTTTCCCCAGAACCACTGCTGATGAATCAAAAGGGGTCGCGGGAATACAAGCATCGACTGGAAGATTACGCAGTACCAAAGCCCTTGCACAGGTTTCTCGCTTGGCGTAACGAGTGAGCAATGCCTTCAGCGTGCCCACGATCGCATGACTAATCTTTTGCTTAAGATGATCCCCATCCAAAAACAGCCCTACAAAATCAATTCCTGACAACTGCTCAAACATTTGTTTTTTACAAGGCTCACCTATTATCATTTCTTCTAGCATTTTTGTTCCTTGCATCATTTATCAGCCAGAAGGGGAGCAATATTTAAAGCACTCTCTTCAGCTGGAATGACTGGATTGGCACTAAAAAACAGGCACTGTGCCCCTTGTAGGCTTTCTTGTGCATTTTTAAATAGCCTAGTTGTTGCATCCGAATTCAAAAGACTGGTCACGGCAAAAGCAACAACTGCCCAAAACACCTCAACTCCAAAAGCAAACCCGCCTCGCTCGCATCCTTCTAGCACAACCTCGGTAAAGGCTCCTGCACCCGCCGCTCCAATCAGGCAGGCGAGTATTGAAAGCCAATTCAAATCACAGCCTCTTTCTTCCGGCTCTTGATCTAAATAATCAAGCGCTCGGGATGAAATTCGGATTAAAGCCCGCGATGAAAGCATTCCCCTACAGATAACCGATGGTGTAGCAATAACCACAGCCAAAGGATGATCCAACTGACGCGGAACCTTGTCTGCTAAATATTGATTCAAAAAGAAATAACTGATTAAAAAGCTCCCTGATGTAGCCATATAAGAAATCCCCACAGCTAAACCTGCTTGCAACTTCGTCACGGGGCGCTCTCCCAACGTTACCTCACCCCTTAATCGGGCACGAACGTTGTCAATAAAGCCACCGACCACATCGGTATAGATTCCTGCCGTGAGGGCACAGGGAATCAAAGTGGACAGCAAATTGAAGATAAACTCATCTGGATGTTTTTTTTCTGCCGCGGTATATCCTGAAATCCAAACAGGAACCATGGTCAACGCTCCACCGAGTAGCAATCCAAGATTACAGGCAAGACTACGATGAGAGCCCTTAAAAATAATATTATGCCAGGCATTAATAGTAAGCGAGGCTTGTGCAACGAGAGTTGCCGCACCAAAGCTATACCCCCCAGCGTGACTTCCATGCGTAATCCTTTCTCCAAAAGAAAAGCCGGATGGGTACATGCTATAAGCCCCGACACAGACTAGTGTTGCAGTGAGTCCTTTTTTGAAAAGTTGCCGATTTTCAACAGCGGGTATTTCGTCTAATTCTTGGTACATTGTTGCTCCTATTTCATTTGCAGTATTGCGGTTAAAATCGACATAAATTTGACTATTTTTTCATCTAAAAAATATCTAAGGCAAAGCTCTCCCCACAGACATTCATGGTGAATTTCTGTTATTTGATCAATATCATTAAAAATCAGCATTTAGATTCAGGCTGTATCCTGCTCTCAAAATGCCCTTTCTTTAAACTTGACTCAGCAAATCAAATAAAAGGCAGGTGCAAAACTTTAGGAAAGAGAAAACCTGTTTTTACACCAGCCCTATATTTGACTCATCTCCCCACCGCACCTCCTTCCCAATGGGCTAAGTCTTCTAAAATTTCAGTAGCAATTTGCACATGAGAATCAGCGACCTCCTTATTGCATAGCTGCCATAGCACATGCTGACACAAGGCTTTTTCAAGCATTCGCTTACGCTCCCACTCCTGATACTCAGCAAACTGAATGGTAAGGTCAGCATTGGGTTCAAATGGAAAATAACTTTGATGATTTTTCAAAATTGGGCTAATAAAAAAGCCTGTCAAGCCTAGGTCGCTTGGATTAGGTGGAGAGTAGGATAAATATTGGTTCACCACTGTATTAACATGGGCATTCAGTTCTTGCTTGAAAAGCTGAGCCTCTTTAACCAAAAACAGTTTTGTGAATAACGAACAACCCACTCGCATCATATTTTGTTGATTCATGCTGCCACCTTCTGTTGATTCCATTTTGCCAAAATCCGTGCTGCCTCAAGTTCAACATCAATTGCAGTGAACAGGTTTTTTAGCTCATTTAGCGAGTATTTTGAAAATCGCAGCATCACTTGCAAACGGGCTCTTTCTTGTTTTTGAATAGCTGCTTTCAGACTTGTAGAATCTAACATACGGACTCCTTGATCTAATTTGTTAAAGTGCATGATATTTAAGCTCTGCATGACATAATCAAAGCCTCTCATGGCTTGGCGCTCCTGTTCTTCACCCAGCATGACCATCTCCTCCATCACTTCGTACCGATTCTTGAAATCTGAATAAAGTGGCCATCGCTGCAATTTTTTCTCGCTCAATGGCTTCATTGGTAATATGTTGGTGAATGAGCGCATTACAATTATTGATCAATTCCATTTCGGCAGGATACAAAAAACTGACCAGAAATCGGAACAAGACTTCTTCATCCAAGGTGCGATCATCTACAGATGCAGACCCCAGAAGCAAATCAAGCATATCGTGACTTAAAGCCAGGGTCTGTTTCTTGGCAAAGCCTGTTCTTATTTTTGCTGTGAATAGTTCGTTCACACGCACTCTGTACTCAATATCGTTATACAATGTGGCTCTCAAGCGTTTGCTCATCTCGCTTTGGATAGAGCAATGATTTGCAGCAGCTTCCTTGGATAGTACATCCAATACAAAGCTGCACAGAGTTAATTCCAAACAAAGATCGCCTTTCTTATTTTTATAGATCATCATGACATTACACTCCTATCTGGCGTAAAACCTTTACTTTTGAGGGACACATTCCATTTTTTGCTGATTGTTTTTTAAAAAATACTTGACCTACAGTGACTTTATTTTTTTGCGTATAATAGCGATATATTTTGTCTGCCAGGTCAACCATTTGATCTATGCTGCGGCAACCAATGATGTAACCTGGAATGCAGGCTTTGCAAAATTCATCAAGGTCATTGAAATCGCACCAACCACCTTTTGCAAGTTCAAAACAGGTGTCTGCCTTGTTTATTTTATACTGAATCACCAGGCTATGGCCGGTGAAATGGGTCGCTATTTTTTTGGTTTTATTGAGCATTTTATTTTCCCCTATATTATACAAAGTTGTCATGTCTTGATTAATATGCTGCATTTTTATCTTTTTTAGGCACTTATTTAATACCTAAGTGCAGATTAAATGCTTTATCAGTATTTTTGTCAAGGATAAATGGACTTAAATATGAAAAAATGCAAATAAATCCATGATTGATCAATGAAAAAATACTGTAAAAACATTTTTGTCAAAACTGAATTTGCATGTTATACTTAGGTTTTAACACTGTAAAACACGGTAAAAATGAACAAAGAGATCAAGCTACCCAATGATTCCAGCCTCGATACGGTTGCAAAAAGACTGCGATATGTGATTGAGCAAGTCGGAATTAAGCAGACTCATATCGCAAAAAAACTTGGCATATCTCGCGGGGCAGTTAATTACATATTAAATAGTGAGGCCAAAAACCCTCGCAGTGCTCAGAAAATTGCTGCACTTTTGGAAGTAGACCCAGATTGGATTTCCACAGGCAAAACAACAGAACAAGATTCTGTACAAATGTATGGGAAACCGTCTCCAAGTAAGATCATCTCCGTTCCCATTCACTATCCAGATCAACTCTTAATTTTAAGAGAGCAAGGCCACATGCCCAGCGAGCCAATAGGGGAAATTTTAGCGCAACGGCAATACAACGAAAGATTGTTTGCGGTGCAATTAAGTGCGCCGTCTGCACTCCAAAAATTTGAAGCAGGTGAAGTACTCATTTTTGCAGAAAGGAAAACAACTAATCTAGGCGACTGGGTAATGGTGCATGCCGTAGAAGAACGCCGAATCATATTAGGCGTTGTCATCTTCCAAGATCCAAACCAGATCAACATTCTGCATCATAAGATTGAGAATCCACTGATGCTACCCTTGTATTCTGAATCCCTAATGGGAGTCTATGTTGAGTCCACCAAATTTTCTAAAATTTAAACCAAAAAAGGAGCTACAAAATGAGCAGAAGCATTAAACGGATTTCTCATGATCTCGAGCCAATGATTTACGGGATCAATAAACTCAACGACCACCTAAAAATCTTATTACCCCCAATTTTTGCAGAACTTGCATCGAAAAGCATTGACACAAAGAATGATAGTGCAATAACGGCCTGCCTCGCAGCGCTTCGCTCATTGGAAGAATGCGCCCAACTGGCAAAGATCTATATTCAAGGTGTTGATGCAGAGGCTGACCGAGAAGGCATCGAAAAGGATGATTTTCAGGTCAAAGTCGAGAGTAGGAATGTTACACATCACAAAGGATGATTAATAATATCCCCAATGTCAAACCGAGAAATCTGGATTAAATACTCAGGCAAATCCTTGAAGTTCGTGCCTGAAATAAGATATAAGCGATGATAGCCTTCCTGATGTAATTTTTCAGCAAGCTTGCGCCCATTGATACCCACAACCCCAAAATCATCATCCAGAAAAATAAGCGTTTCTTTGGGGAAAGCATGATATTCCTGGAGAAACTGGTACGGAGAGTCATACATCGCTACTTTTTTATCCTTCAGCGCATAATCGGCTATGATTTTAATAAAATCAAGCTTGTCGTCTACAATAATAAGATCAACCATTTGAATAGTCTTCTCAGCTTCTACTTTAAGGTTGATAGGTATCTCCACCACCAACAATTTGGGTAAAATTTTTGTGCCCAATAATGCTGCGCGTTCTAATACTTTTGGATTAGTATAATGACTGGTCACCAGAATAGAACGCTTGATACCTGTGTGCTCCAACACATCTAGCCCATTCACATCCTGTTTGAGCAACTCATAGTCCGTCAGCAAAAACAGATTTTCTTTTTCCTCTAGACTGAGGGCATCCACATAACGCATTGTTTCGCGACCCTCTCTAAAGTGCTGGATTTTAAGTCCGCCTTTTTCGCTTGCATCTCGCAAACGGTGATCCCAGGCCGTATGAATAGAGGGGTCATCATCTAAAATCAAAACACTTGCCCCTGGAGCAATGACAATCTGATCAGCAATCCAAGCAGGAGTGGGAGACTGTTTAAAAATCAAATTGATTAAAGTGCCTTTACCCATCGCAGATTGAATTTTCATTTTGCCTTGATATTCTGCCAGAGTTTGACGCACCTGCCCCAGACCAATACCATGACCATCGCTTTTACCTGCAGTAACAGGCTCTTCTTTCATAATGCGCTCAATCAGCTCAGACGGCATCCCTTGTCCATTATCCTCAACTCCTAAAATAACTTGGTTCTCACGCAACTCCAAAGAAATACGAATTTTTGGAGAACCCTGCGAGCAAGCCTCAACTGCGTTATTGATGAGATTAGAGAGCATCCGTTTAAACTCGGTTTGATCACCCTCGATGAAAGCAAAGTAAGACTCCTTTGAAAACATATCTTCGAACTCAATACCACGAGCCTTATATTGCAAGCGCTTTGCGGAAATCACTTCTCTAATCAGCGTAGAGATCAATAGAGCTTCATGTTTATGAGGCAAAGCAGTTCTCTCGTCCCCAACAATCGGATACTGATGAAGGATGTTATTGGCAATGTCCGAAATCGTATTGGCAATATGTCGCAGCGCTATACGATCCTCTTCACGAATATCTGAACATTCCTCTGTCAACACCATTAAAGCTGCAGTTGGAGATTTGATGTCATGTGCAACCTTTGAGGTCAGCGCACCAAGCTGCTTCTGAGTACGATCTTTGGCCTCTTTATACTCGTAAGCCTCTAAAAGAAACTTTTGCAAAAATCGAAATTCTACTGTGGCAAACTGAGCATTCATGTTTTGCTTGTCATCATCGAACATCAACGCGCGAATATTCGCTTCGATTTTCTTAAATGGAGCCTCAAAGGTTCTGCCGATAAAAATGGCAATAATGACAACGATAGTAGCATACATCATGAAAAAGAAAGGCAAGCCTATGAATATTTGACTATTAATTGTTGAAAATGCAGCACCCAATATCAGGAAAATAATGAAACTTAAGATTGTAATTCCAAATGTCCAAAGTACTACATGCGTTTTGATGGAAGAGACAGGCCTAAACCATTTTTCCATATCAAACGCTTTTTCAATAAAAATCAGATAAAAACTGAAGCACGTTAAAATTAGGCCAAGCAGCCAAAATAGATCGCCAATTGGCAACATGTGCATTTTCCTTGTCACATAAGCATATTTGATCCAAGCATCTCCCGCAAGAATCACAATATTACCCGTAAGAAAGCACTGTATACTTGGAGAATCCGCATAAATAAGACATAAGATGATTAAGTCGAAAAGGTAAAGCACCAAAAATCCAGAGAGTGTTTCATAGCCTCCTTGAAAAGATAGTAACTTAAGCGTCCAATCTGGCGATGACATGTAAAGCCCGACAATCAAGGCGTCTTTCAAAATACAAGCCCCTAATAACCAAAAAAATGCTTTTGATAGGATGATTCGCTTTCTGATCATTATTAAATAGAAGCTAATGAGAGAAGTAGTCCAAAGCACAAAAGGAATAGCTAAAATGTTGATTGCGCTTATTTTAGAAATGCTACCAATATAAACGGCAAGGTAAAAAGAAATATCACAGAAAAACAGAAAGATACATGAAATACCCAGGATTTTAAATAAGAATCGCATGGGTTGAGGCATTTTGCCATGTAACTTAAAGACACCAAAAATAATTAACAGGTCTACATATGGATCTGCCGTATTTGTAAAATGGCTGATACTACTATCACCGCCGCTTTGACTGAATAAAAAGCACATCACTGCAGCCATCATGCCAAGAAATAGGATGGCATAAAAACATTGCACGAGTGAAAGTAGCTTTTTAGGCATGAGTCACTTGGCGGTTGGAGAAACAAATGCTGCTGCAGAAGCATCACCTGCTCCATCAGGAGCATATATCACATGCGAAGAAGGTGCCGTATCTGTGACTGGCGTTTTTAATAAATCCGCACTGCCTTGTCTGCGCAAGTCACTTGCGGCCATCTGCCCTAATAACTCTGCATCTTCAAGCTTTCCCAGCTGTTCTGTTTGAATTCTATGGCGGCCATCTAGGCTCCAAATAACACCTGTGATTTTTAGCCCACTCTCTGTTATCTCCGCAAAGCTACCAACAGGAGAGGTACAACTGGCCTTGAGCGCGTGGTTCATTGCACGCTCCGCAGTAATTCTGGCAAAAGTTTCAGCATCATTGAGGGGTTTTAAAGCCTCAATCATATCTTCTCTTGTACTCAAACACTCTATCGCAATAACTCCCTGCCCTACAGATGGCATGCAAACACTTAAGGGAAGTCGTTCACGAATACGATCACCTAATCCCAATCTAACTAAACCAGCTTCGGCCAAAATCAGCGCGTCATACTCGCCCTCATCAAGCTTTCTCAAACGCGTATCTACATTTCCTCGCACCATTCGGATATCCAAATCAGGCCGCATATGAAGCAAAGCAGCCTTTCTGCGTACGCTGCTTGTTCCAATGACTGCCCCAGCAGGGAGTTCATCGATACTAGAATATTTACTGCTGACTAGGGCATCATGAGGCGAGTGTCGCTTGAGCACCGCAGGAATACAAAACTCTTTGTCCAAACTAGGTGGCACATCTTTTAAGGAGTGCATCGCAATATCTGCCCTTCCAGCAAGCAAAGCTTCCTCAAGCCCTTTAATAAACAATCCTTTTCCACCTAACTCTGCTAAAGATCGATCTTGAATTTGATCACCTGTGGTAATGATTTCAACAAGCTCAATTTCAACGCCAGGAATAATCGCTTCCAATTCGGCCATAATTTGACGGGTTTGAACCATAGCTAATTTACTTGCGCGTGTTGCAATACGTATTTTCATAAAACATCCTTTCTTTCATCTAAATTTATACAAATTTTAGTTTATTTTAAACGGTCTGTCAAACCGCGTTTATCGCGCAATTGCTTAATCTGGTTCTCATGGATTACTACTTCGTGTATGATGCAGCGAACCATCTTATTAGAATAGACTGCAAACTTAGAAAATGGAAAATAATCAGACCAAAATTAAAAACACGCCAGTTCCCATTAAAATATATTTAAGTGCGCTCCTTGGCGTTTTTATGGAGTACGTTGACTATACGCTTTATGGCTTTTCAGCGCCGTTTATCGCAGTTTCTTTTTTCCCTCACGGACAACATGCTTTAGACCTTCTTTTTACCTGGGCTATTTTTGCGATTGGCTTTTTGCTTCGCCCATTGGGAGGCCTAATTTTTGGACATTTAGGCGATCGCTTTGGACGTCGCTCAATTATGACATTCAATATTTTACTGATGAGTGGCGCGACCATTACAATGGGTCTGTTGCCGACTTATCAACGTATAGGGCTTCTTGCGCCGATTTTCTTAATTATTTGTCGCGCGTTGCAAGGACTTGCAGTCAGTACGGAGTATAGTGGATGCAGTGTTTACATACTAGAATTTAAAAAAACAGGCCAGGGGTTAATATCTGGAGTAATCACCAGTGCTACTGGTTTTGGTGTTTTTGCCGCCTCTCTACTAGTCTTACTGTTTAACTCACATCTTGTTCATCTTCCTATGTTAGAAGCCTGGCGCTGGCCTTTCATTTTTGCAGGAGTTGCTGTAGGCCTTTTAGGTTTTTATTTTCGCCGAAATCTAGCTGAATCACCTACCTTTTTAGAAGCAAAGAAACGCCAAGAATTAGTTAAATTTCCTTTTCTGTACTTACTTCAGAAAAATAAACTAATTTTTGCAAAAAACATTATCATTTCAGGTTATGTGGGCGTTGCTATTATTTTAACTGAGGTCTATTTATCATCTTATCTACAACTTCATTATGCTATTTCAAAAGAACATGCACTTCAATTATCTACTTATCTTGCCTTCCTAGAGGCTTGTTTTGCTATTTTATGGGGAGCATTTTCAGACTGCATTGGCAAGAGAACAACGATGCGAATCGGTGGCTTACTCATGTTAATAGGTATTTTTCCATTGCTCCATTTATTTGAATGTTCAGACCCAGTTTGGTGGTTTCTTGCCGGAACAGGTATTGCTTTTAGTGTTGCCGCTGTTGATGGCCCATTGGCAGCCTTCTTGACTACAAGCTTTCCTACCAAAATTCGTTATACTGGAGTTTCACTCAGCTATAATTTTGGTGCCGCAATTATCGGTGGAATGAGTCCAACCATAATAGAGGGTATTCAGCATCTTTTTGGAAACAGCAATGTTTTTGGTTGGTATTTGATTTTTGGAGCATGTACAATGATATTATGTTTATGGAAGACTGCTTAAACATTCTCTTTAACTAATATGGTATTTTTTTCAATAACCTTACAGAAGCCAACCGAAAAGGCATCATAAAGGATGATTAAGCACATCCCCAATGTCAAACCGAGAAATCTGGATTAAATACTCTGGCAAATCCTTGAAGTTCGTGCCTGAAATAAGATACAAGCGATGATAGCCTTCCTGATGTAATTTTTCAGCAAGCTTGCGCCCATTGAGAACTACGTATGCGTTCAAACAACCGCATCTAACGGCCTAAAATAAAACATGAGACACTCCTGGCTGAATTAACCAAGCAGGAGCAAACATGTTAAAAAGAGAAGCAGATCTGAGCGAATGGCAGAGGTTGTCAGACGATTGGGAGCAATCAGGCT
>CANJQG010000024.1 GCA_947476405.1 Thiotrichales bacterium | reverse complement strand
TTAAAGCAAAGCTTCGGAGCCTGGCAAAGACGCCTGGATTGACCCTGATTCTTGAGGCATCTTCCTTGAAAGACACATCACGCACATGATGGTTAACATTCTCAGTACGCCAATGCTCGCGAATCCATTTGGCGAATTGTGCAGCTTCAGGCCGGAGCAGGTTGGATTTGATCAGATTAAGCATCCTTGCTCGGTCGTCTGAGCAACGGTTTTTGACGCAGAAAATGCACCAATGACACCTCCCATACTTGTTTTTCCAACATAATTCATGCTGCGACTGATGCCCATTTCGGCTAAAAGAGTAAAAGCGTTTTTAAGGAGAGTGAAATCTTTTTCAGCATACGCCTGGAGCATCAAAATGCCAACGAAAGGAATCGCTGATTTATATTTTTCATCGATATCTAAATGGTTGATCAGGATGTTTAAGCCACCCAAAATGACTGGAATGGTGCTGAGTCCTCCTGTTAAGTAGAGCGTTGAGGCCGTCATCACGGTAGCAAAGACAGCGGACAGGGCTTTTTCGAGATTTTTATTTTCTCCGGCAATGCCCTTAATCAGTGTTTGACTCAGGCAGGAGATAGCGCCTTGCGCTAGGCCGTTTCCGATTGAAGAAAAGCTGGGTAAATAAGCAGACCAACTGCCTGGCGTCACGGGGCTATTGAGCAATATGTGTTGTTCAGGCCTCATTAGTTCAATCGCTGGACATTCATCTGCACCGGGAATCCCTTCAGAAAATTGGGCTTGCAAAGCTAAAAGGCGTGCTTCTGTTGCAGCAGCAGCACTTGGGCTATCACTGGCTGATGCGCTGGATGAATTTGGATTGCCTGGATTGCTGATGCTCTCGCTAGCGCTAGCTGATGCGCTTTGCTGAGCGGTTAGGCTGTTAGCTGGGGTTCCAGTTCCAGTTCCAGTATGAGTTCCTGTATCAGTTCCAGTTCCAGTTCCGATTCCAGTATGAGTTCCTGTTCCAGTTCCAGTTCCGGTTCCGGTTCCAGTTCCAGTATGAGTTCCTGTATCAGTTCCAGTTCTGGTTCCGGTTCCGGTTCCAGTTCCAGTATGAGTTCCTGTATCAGTTCCAGTTCTGGTTCCGGTTCCGGTTCCAGTTCCAGTATGAGTTCCTGTATCAGTTCCGGTTCCTGTTCCTGTTCCGGTTCCGGTTCCGGTTCCGGTTCCAGTATGAGTTCCTGTATCAGTTCCGGTTCCTGTTCCTGTTCCGGTTCCTGTTCCTGTTCCTGTTCCGGTTCCGGTTCCTGTTCCGGTTCCAGTATGAGTTTGATCAGATGTACCGCTTAGGCTCTTTGACATGATTTCACTGATGGCTCCTGTGCCGCTAATCGTCAAGGTGCTGCTGTCGCTTATGCTCGTGCTGGTAGGGGTTGTTTTTGTTGGAGTGGCTGAAGGTGTGGGAGTGGAAGAAGGAAGGGTGGGGCCTGGTTTTTTTTTACTAAGACCAAAGCCTAAACCAAGCCCTATGGCAGTCAATCCTATTAAAGTAACCGCTCCCAATTTCCATTTTTTCTTACCTTGATCCCATAAGCTAGAGCTGGAGCTGGCATTAGACTCACTCCTGTTTGGGTTCCAGTTTATGATTGAAGACAGTTCAGTGGCGCGTTGTTGGGGTAAAGAGGTCTGCATAGTAATTCCTTAAGTTAATAATATATGGATTTTTAGGCTTAGTTAATAAAATTGCTTCGTGCAGTAGATTTTCCAAAGTCCGTTCTGTTATCAAAAGCTTGGTAGACCTGATTTCCATTTTCTAAATCAATCACAGTGAGTGGAGGGCTGCTGTTATTGGTGACGAATAATTTTGAACCATCAGGACTCAGTGCAGCACCGACTGAGTAAGAGGCATTGCCGAGATCAACTGTTTCAGAGTTTAAAGTATTTAAGTTGATGATGGCCGCTTGACTATTTGCATAATCTTCCACCACATATAAAGTGGTTTCGTCATTCGAAATGGTCAGGCCTTCAGGATAGCTGTCGTTTGGTAAGGGGAGGAGCCGTTGATTAAAGGATAAATTTACCGGATCGTTGGCATCGCTAATTTTCGAAACGCCTGCATTATTTTTTGCATTATTGGTAATGTAAACGGCCGTGCCATCGGGCGAAACAACGGCCGCAAAAGGAGTGGCAGCTGCTGTTGTATAAGACAAAGGCGGATGGAAGGGCGTATTGAGATCATTATTAAGATTAAAAAGATCAATCGTTCCATATGAGCCACCATAAGGACAGGGGATGTATAATTTAGAGCCATCGGGGGAAATCGCCATTGAAAACGTTTGGCTGTCAATGGTCATCGTATCATTGTGCTCTAATAATTGCGGACTGGATTTATCGCTGACATTGATTGCATAAACAGTCGTGCCCGCAGAGACATAAGCGCGTGTTCCTGCCGGATTGACAACAATGGATTGAAGATTATCGGTGTTGCTAAACGAAAGGGTGCCCACTAAGGTCATTTGTCCTTGCGTAAGGCTCAAAATTTTGACGGCTTCATTGCCACGATCCACGACATACGCATAGTGCCCGTCTTTGCTGACAGCAATCCCTCCTGCGTTCGGGCCATTCGATGTGAAATCAAAATCGTTAGTATAGGGGGTATTGAGCCTGTAAGGTGTTGTTGTGTTCGCACTCACCATATTGTTGCTATAGCTTTGATTATTGTTTAAGATGGGTAAATAAGCATAAGCATGGTCTGTGATCGGGAGGGTTGTGATGGTTAGAATCTGGTTTGCATCAGGGCGGCCACAAAATCCACCATTATTGATGCAGATTGTGGGGCGGAGAGAAAGTATGGAGGGTTGATTTCTGCCTTGAATTAAAATATTGAAGTGGCAGGTTGTATGTGCTGCAAGCACGCTGCTGCAGGTATTAAAGATGGATTGAGTCGAAATACCTGCGGGCCAGATGGGTAGGGTAATGCCCCTCAAAGTATTAGCGCTATTGTTGGTCAAGGTGTATTGCACTGATGTTTTGCTATCGCTGCGCAGTGTGGCTTGGAGGATGCTGGGTGTGATACTGAATAAGCTGACGTTGCCTTCTGCAAAAGCGGTGATGCTAAGGCTGAGCAGCGCTACAGTTAGAATGGTTTTTTTCATGATAATTATCCTGGTTGTAGACTAAAAGGGCATGGAGAGAGTGAGGTTCATGCTGCTGGTTCGGATGTTTCCAAAATTTACGCCTTCCCCTGTATCTTGCTGGGAGTTCGCGGCCAATTGTGCTGATCCCCAATTCATAAAGCGATAGTCCAGGCCAATCGTGGGGGCATGTGGGCTTTTGCCTATGACATATTGCACGCCAGCACCCATTTCATAAGCGAGGTTGTAAGCGTCATATGAAGTGGGAAAGTAAAGTGCAGGAGTCGCAGTTCCATTCGGATCTGTGGCCCATTCAGCATAATTTCCAAAGGCATTGATCGCTAAGCCGGCACCGACAAAAACATAGGGTTGCAAGGCGTAGCGTGTCCAGGTAAATTTGGGTTCAAGCATCAATGCGTAACTTTGGCCATTAGCGGAATAGGCTAAGCTACTTCCGGAGAATGGCTGGCCGTCAGCATAGGGGGTGTTGGTTCCAGTCACATTAGTATTGTGCATGTAATAGGCCGATAATCCGATGCCTAGGAGGACATCTGGATAAGGAATGTTATAGGCAATTCCTAAGCCAAAAATAGGCTGATTGGAGGTGTTGTTGGAGGTCGCATACTGTTTTGCAGTCGTGCCACCGACATTGACCATGTCGTTGTTGTTGACAGAGGACCAACCCAAGCCAGCCGAAACGTGTCCGCTCCAATAGTTGGGGGTGCCTTCTGCGAAAACGCTGGCTGTAGACAGGCTTATTGCTAAAAAGCATAAATATTTTTTCATAGGTTCTCCGCGGTGTAATTGAAAATAATTTCGCGGATTTTAGGGGGTTTTTAAAGTAAAGTAAAGGGGGTGATCACATGATCCATTTTTATATCGTGACTTTGGGGTGTAAAAGTAGGAATCTCTTGAAAAGCATAACCACAGCCAATGAGGAGCGGTTTTTTTTTCATGGAAAAACTGCGGTCATAATAGCCTTTTCCCATTCCAATGCGATGGCCTTCTTGATCGAAGGCAACCAGGGGAACCAGTGCCGCATCTAATTTTTCAGGGGTAATGAATTCGCGGCTGGACACCTCAATAATGCCAAAACGATTAGGGTGCAGGTAGCTTTCTGGCGTATAGAGCTTAAAAAGTAAGTGGTGTTGATTTAAGGTCGGAAGATAAAGCGCCTTCCCTTGTTGCCAGAGGGCATCAATCGTGGGTTGAAGATTGAGTTCGCCCTGATGTGCGAGATATACCGCGATGTGCTCAGCGGAATCGAGTGCTTTTGATGCGAGTAGATTGTGACAAAAATCAAGTGCCGCTTGATGTTGATCTTCGATCGAAAGAGCTTGGCGCTGGGTTTTGATGCGTGAGCGTAACGCATGAAGATCATTCACAGAAAAAATCCTTGGGAATTAAAAGAATTAAAAAGGGCGCTGTCCATTTTGCCGCTCGCCTTAGAATACCTGAACGCATGATTTGTCCAGGGCGGATGTTGATTTTGCTACATTAGGCTTCCGACTCAAGGCCAGCTTGCACACCGCATCAAAAATGCAACTTCCAATTTTTTGAAGTATTAGCTCAGGATATAATAGCGTGGCTAACAACTCAGACAGCATCATTACTTACATTTTCAGTATAACAGCTTCTTGTCGCGAAGGCAAAATAATTCTATACTAAAGCTGAATTTTGACGGAACAGGATGATTTTTTTGTGAATATTGTTTTATTGATTATCATCGTGCTTTTGGTGATGATCTCTGGGTTTTTTTCAGGCTCTGAAACGGGAATGATGGCCCTGAATCGGTATCGCTTGCGACATTTAGCTAAAAAATCCCGTGCAGCAAAGCGAGCTGAGCATTTGTTAGCGCGTCCTGATCGCGTACTCGGTGTGATTTTAATTGGCAATACCTTTGCCAATATTTTGGCCTCTGTTTTAACAACGATTTTGGCGGGTCGTTGGTTTGGCGATTTTGGGGTGGTCATGACCACGGTCGTTCTGACTTTATTTATTTTATTGTTTTCAGAGGTGTTGCCCAAAACATTGGCGGCGATTCGGCCTGAGACCTTTGCGTTTCCAGCGACGATTCCCTTGCAGGTTTTGCAGGCGCTATTTTATCCTTTGGTGTTTGTTTTAAATATGATTGTGAATGCGATTTTAAGCCTGTTTGGGGTGAATGTAAAAGACCGTAAAATGATGGATCCACTCACCAGTGATGAATTGCGGAGTGTGGTGCGGGCCTCAGGGAAGTCTCTAAATGGTTCGCATAAAAATATGTTGCTGGGTGTTTTGGATTTAGAGCATGCGACGGTTCAGGATGCGATGGTGCCGCGTCAGAATATTATGGGAATTGATTTGGATGATCCCTGGTCTAAAATTTTTAAGCAATTGCAGGCGAGTTCTTATTCCAAGCTACCCGTTTATCGAGATAGTATCGATCATGTGTTGGGAATTTTTCATGTGAGAAAAGCGATTAATTTTCCTGAAAAATGTAAAGACCCCGTTGCCATGTTGGAATCTCTGTTAGAGCGGCCTTATTTTATTCCAGAAACCAGTAGCCTCCAGCAACAATTGATTCAGTTTCAGCGGCATTCGACGCATGTGGCTTTGGTGGTGGATGAGTATGGCGATATTCAAGGATTGGTGACTGTGCAGGATATTTTGGAAGAAATTGTGGGGGAGTTTACTGATTTTAGCCAGCCTTCCGCGCATGCACATACTCGAGAAATGAAAGATGGTTCGACTTTGGTTGATGCATCCATGACGATTCGAGATTTGAATCGGGATCTTAATCTGAATTTGCCCACAGATGGTCCAAAAACCTTGAGTGGCTTAATTGTCGAGTATCTGGAGGCGATCCCGACTCCTATGACTTCAATTAAAATTCGAGGTTATCCAATTGAGATTTTAGCGGTAAAAGGAAATGCTGTTCGTAAAGCGAAGATTGATGCCAGAATAGATCAGCATTATGAAGAGTAATCTCTGTTCTCTCGATCTGATTAAAGTGGGCTTGTCTCGTGCTTTAACCATTCTAATACATCGCCTTCGAGATGCGTGTAGAGTGTGCTCCAGACCTTCTGGTGATATTGGTTAATCTGCGTGATTTCCTCAAAACTAAGTAGTTCTATAGCGATCAGTTGATGCGCATAGGGGACGAGAGTGAGGTCTTCAAATTCATAAAAAGGGCCAAACTCCGACTCAATGTCAGCGGTTTTGATATAAAGCAGGTTTTCGATGCGAATGCCAAAGCGGCCGGATAAATAGAGTCCAGGTTCGTTACTGACAATCATGCCAGGCAAAAGGGGCGCCGTCGTTGCTGCAGTTGAAATACGTTGTGGGCCTTCATGTACACAGAGATATGCGCCTACACCATGACCCGTTCCATGCCCATAGTTGAAGCCTTTTTTCCATAAAAACTGACGCGCCAGGACATCAAGATGCTCACCGCGTGTGCCATGGTTAAAGCGTGCATTTCTTAAAGCCAGATGGCCTTTTAGAACCAAGGTGTAACATTCTTTTTCAAACGTGCTGGGGGTGCCTAAATGAACTGTTCGTGTGATGTCGGTTGTGCCTTCCAGATACTGGCCGCCTGAATCCACCAATAACAAAGTCTGGTCACCAATGGTTTTATCCTGACCGTGATGCGCATGATAGTGCATGATGGCGCCGTTGTCAGCATAGCCAGGAATAGTTTCAAAGCTGGGGGTTTTGAATTGAGGATTTTTTTGTCGAAATTCAAGCAGCTTATCTGCAATACCGCATTCTGTTTTCCCGATGCCATTTTTTTTCAGCCAATGCAAAAATTGAATCACGGCCAGTGCATCAATGCGATGGGCTTCAATTGCACCTGAAATTTCAGCATCATTTTTACAGGATTTCCAGTGATCAATTGGAGAAGTATCAAAATAGACTTGCTTGAAATGCGTGCCAGTTAGGAGGGCTTGGTTATTTTTCCTGGGATCCAGTAAGAGGCGTTTGAAATTTTTCTGTCCATATTCATGATAAAAAGTAGCGTACTCATCAATTTCGACATTGAGCTGGTAGAGATATTCTGTCAATTCGGGATTGAGGGAGTCTGAATTTAAAAATAAGGTGCAAGTCTCAGGGCTAATCAGGGCATAGCTGAGAAAGAGTGGATTGTAGGGGATATCCTCGCCTCGTAAATTAAAGAGCCAGGCAATGCAGGATAAATCACTTAAAACAAGGGCATCACATTGTAAATGACTCAGATGCTGTTGGAGTTTTTTAATTTTTTCTTCCGCAGGTTTGCCGGTATATTGGAGGTTTAAAAGGCAAATGGGTTGGGCTTTAAATGCAGCGGGTTGTTCAATCAGATCGATTAAATTTTCCTTGATGAAAACAAGGCTGCCTCCGCTTTCCTTCAGGCATTTTTCTAGATTTTGCGCTTCAGCAATGCTCATTAATTGAGGGTCAACGCCTAAGCGAACGGGTGCTTCTTGTTTTGCAAAAAAAAGATTCATGGAGGAGTCGCTTCCCTGCGCAGAGATAAAAAAATCATAATGTGCGGGATTCAGTTGGTTTTTTGCTTGTAATTCATAGCGGCCATCTGTCCAGAGATAGGCTTTCTCGAGGCCGATGACTACGTCTCCTGCGCTACCATCAAATTCAGAAATAAAGCTGCGACGTTGCCACATGGCTGGCATATACTCGCTTTGGTGTGGATCTGTTCCTGGGGCGAGATAATAGTCCAGTTGATGAGTGTGCATGAGTGCGCGCAGGGCTTCTAATTTTTGAGGTAAGTTCATTGGTTACTGATGTTGTAAGTGGCCATTCAGCAATTCTTTCATCTTTGCCTGTACCATGTCAATGGCGATCCTGTTTTTTCCACCATGCGGGATGATTAAATCAGCATGACGCTTGGAGGGATCGACATATTTAACAAACATGGGGCGAACTGTGCTTTGATATTGTTCGATGACGGATTCCATGCTGCGGCCCCGATCAACAACATCTCGGCGTAAGCGGCGGATAAAAGCCACATCCAATGGGGTGTCCACATAAATGCAGATATCCATCATTTTACGTACTGCAGGATCGACAAACAGTAAAATGCCTTCAAGGACGACAATGGATTTATGGCTGTCAATGTGAATGGTTTTATCGGTTCGGGCGTGGGTCACAAAATCATAAACAGGAATATCAATGCTTTTGTGTTCTTTTAAGTCATTTAAATGTTGCGCAAGCAAGGTGTGGTCAAACGCATCAGGGTGATCGAAGTTCACCTTGGCGCGCTGAGCCAGCGTCATTCCAGAGAGATCTTTGTAATAAGAATCTTCGGAAATCACAACAACGCGATCAGAACCGAGCTCATTTACAATGGTTTTGGAGAGTAAGCTCTTGCCAGATCCGGAGGCTCCTGCGATACCGATAATAATCAGTTTAGAAGAAGCCTCGTTATGCATTAGGCTATTCCGCCTTTTTTTTGCGTGCCATCGCGGCAAAGTTGCCGAAGCGTTCTGCAAAGCCTTCTACACGGCCTTGGGTATCGATAATTTTCTGTTCGCCGGTATAGAATGGGTGGCATTTGTTACAGACTTCGACGGTCAGATTGTGGCCCAAAGTGGATTGGGTTTCAAATTTGTTGCCACAGCTGCAAGTGACCTGGATCGGTGCGTAATTGGGATGAATCTCTGCTTTCATGTTTGTCCTTAAATGTTAAACCTTGATCGCCACGCTGGATCGACTAATCACAGAGCACGAAAAATTGGTGCCATTTTATAGCGTAACTGGCGGGAATGCAAGCGGTTTTAAGATATATTTATAATGGGCTTGAATTTTGATCATGCTACGCATATAATTCATTCAAATAATGGAGGGTACATGAATCAATTGGAATGTGTGAAATTATGGCTAAGGCACGATTTGCGTGAGGATCAGCAGCTGAAAATCCTGAAAGAAGGGCGCGTTCCGGCATGCGAATCAGAAGCGGACTCTGCTGAGATTGATGCGGCGCTTGCCTGGCTTGAGCAGCCCCAGCATCATTTGATTGCCTATGGCGATTTGGCGTATCCCTATCTTTTAAGCATGATTGATCATCCCCCGCCTTTTATCAGTGTTCATGGGCATCTTGATGTCCTCAATGAGCCGCAATTAGGAATGGTGGGCTGTCGAAGTATGACGCATTATGGCGCTGAAAATGCTTTTGCTTTTGCAAAAGCGCTGACCGAAATTGGCTTGGTGGTGACCAGTGGCTTAGCGCGTGGAATTGACGCGCTGTCGCATGAAGGGGCGATGAAAACGGGCGGGATGACGATTGCAGTTTTGGGGACGGGTTTAAATCAAGTCTATCCTCGGGAGCATCAAGCCTTAGCGAATAAAATTGCAGAGACGGGCGCCGTGATTTCTCAATTCCCGTTGCAAAATGGCCCCCTTCGCCATCAATTTCCGATGCGTAATCGCGTGATCAGTGGCTTGTCAATGGGGGTCCTGGTTGTGGAGGCAGCGCAAAAAAGTGGTTCGCTGATCACGGCACGCTATGCGATCCAGCAAAATCGAGAAGTGTTTGCGATTCCTGGATCGATTCATAGTGTCACCAGTAAGGGTTGCCATGCTTTGATTCGCGATGGCGCGACTTTGGTGGATTCGCTTCCCGAGCTCTTGCTTGAGTTAAAAACGAAATTGGCGCACTTTACAAAGGCAGGCAAAATGTGTTAAAGCTTTAAAAAGGCAATTTAAGGAAAACAAATGAAAAATCTGGTGATCGTAGAGTCTCCTGCAAAATGTAAAACCATCACAAAGTATTTGGGTGAAGGGTTTAAAGTCCTTGCGTCTTATGGGCATGTGCGTGATTTGCCCGCTAAAAAAGGGGCGGTTCAGGTGGATGATCACTTCAAGATGACCTATGATTTAATCGAGCGTAATTCAAAGCATGTGGACGAAATTGTTAAAGCAATGAAACAGGCCGACACGCTTTATCTCGCAACCGATCCGGATCGCGAAGGAGAAGCGATTTCATGGCATGTCTATGAAATTTTGAAAGCCAAACGTCTGTTAAAAGACAAGACAGTGAAGCGGGTCGTGTTTCATGAAATCACCAAGTCAGCGATTACGGCTGCCATGGCATCGCCACGCGATATTTCGATGCCTTTGGTCAATGCGCAACAGGCACGTCGGGCCTTGGATTATCTGGTTGGGTTTACATTGTCGCCTTTATTGTGGAAAAAAGTCGCACGCGGTTTATCCGCCGGGCGGGTACAAAGTCCTGCATTACGCTTAATTGTGGAGCGTGAAGAGGAAATTGAACGCTTTATTGTCCAAGAATACTGGAGTATTTTAGCGCATTTAAATAAAAATAAAGTCGATTTTACGGCTAAATTATCGGTTTTAAGTGGTGAAATCGTCAAGCAATTTGATATCAAAAATAGTGAGGATGCAGCGCGAGTCAATCAGCAAATTTTAGAGGCGGCTGAAGGGGTGCTCAAAGTCATTAAAGTCGAGAAAAAACAGAAAAAACGGCAACCGGCTGCACCTTTTATTACGTCTACTTTGCAACAGGAAGCCTCTCGTAAATTGGGTTTCACGGCAAAGAAAACGATGCAAATCGCTCAAAATTTATATGAAGGGATCAATATTGGGAAAGAAGCAGTGGGGTTAATTTCCTATATGCGTACGGATTCCGTGATTTTATCGCAGGATGCGCTGACGGAAATCCGTGCATTTATTGAATCTGAATACGGGCTTGAGAATCTGCCTGAAGAAGCGCGTGTCTTCAAAACAAAATCTAAAAATGCACAGGAAGCGCATGAAGCCATTCGTCCGACCTCAGTTTTGCGTAAACCGGAGGAGATGAAAGCCTTTTTAAATAGCGACCAGTATCGCTTATATCAATTAATTTGGCAGCGGACCGTGGCCTCACAAATGCAGCATGCTTTGATGGATACCGTCGGTGTGGATTTGGCAGCAGGAGAACTTGCGCTATTCCGTGTGACAGGTTCTGTGATTGCGAAGCCTGGATTTTTAAGTGTTTATCAGGAAGGCGTGGATGATGATAAAGAAGAAAATGAAGAAAGCAAGCGCCTTCCCATTTTGATTGTGGGGGATATTTTGCCTTTGAAAGAGTTGGAAAATAAACAACATTTTACTGAGCCGCCACCCCGTTATTCAGAAGCAACTTTGGTTAAAGCATTGGAAGAGTTTGGTATTGGCCGACCATCTACTTATGCCAGTATTATCAGTACATTGCAGCAGCGAGAATATGCCACTTTGGATGCCAAGCGCTTTAAGCCCAGCGATGTAGGTCGTGTTGTCTGTAAATTTTTGACTTCATATTTTGATCGTTATGTGAATTATCATTTTACGGCTAGCCTGGAAGATGAGTTAGATAGTGTTTCGCGTGGAGAAAAAGAGTGGGTACCTTTGCTCGAAGCATTTTGGACGCCTTTTAAAAATCAAGTCGATGAGATTGAGGGTTCGGTCAAGCGGAGTGATGTGACCCAAGAAATCATGGATGAAGCCTGCCCAAAGTGCGGTAAACCGCTGTCTGCGCGATTAAGTCGGAATGGCCGTTTTATTGGCTGTACGGGTTATCCGGAATGTGATTATACGCGTCCGATGGATGGTGATGCAGCGCAGCCAGAGCCTGAATTATTGGATCGTAATTGTCCAAAATGTGAAAAGCCTCTGCAATATAAAATAGGACGTTATGGGCGCTTTATCGGCTGTACGGGCTATCCCGATTGTAAATTTATTGAGTCTCTCAATAAACCTGAAACAACCGGTGTGGATTGTCCTGAATGTCAAAAAGGCGAGTTAGTAGGGCGTAAATCACGCTATGGAAAACTATTTTATTCCTGTAGTCGTTATCCGGATTGTAAATATGCTTTGTGGAATAAACCCATGAATGAACCCTGTCCCAAGTGTGCCTGGCCCTTGATGACCATGAAAGAAACGAAGCGTCGTGGACTTGAAAAAGTCTGTCCTAAAGAGGGCTGCGGGCATAGTGAGCAAGTGAATGAGCCTGTTTAAAACTTGCGTATTATGCGTGATATTTGGCTTGGGGGTTGCTTCAGCTGGCACGCCCAAAGTCATTATTTTTGTCTGGGATGGGATGAGACCTGATGCAATCAGTCAGCGTCTTACGCCCAATTTATACGCTCTGACGCAAGCGGGGACTTATTTTGCGAATAACCATTCGACTTATCCAAGCTTTACCATGATGAATGCGTCAACTTTTGCGACGGGAGATTTTGCAGGCAAGACAGGTTTTTTTGGGAATACTTTATGGAATCCTAAAGCAATTGGAGCCGATAGTTCGGGGCGTCAAATTGCTTTTTCAGGACCTGTGTTTACCGAGGATTATCAAATTCTTCAAGATTTAAATTCAGGCTCAGCCCGGCCTTTAGTGTATGTGAATACTCTATTTAATTTAGCGCATGCAGCGGGTCTAAAAACAGCGACTGTGGGCAAGTCAGGGCCTGCATTTTTTCAGGATTATCAGCAAAAGTCTGGGATGAATGGAATTGTTTTTGATGAAAAACACGCCTATCCTGCTGACTTTGTGGCGCAGCTGCAGCAAGCAGAGATTCCGTTGCCGATTGCAACTTCGAAGCAAACCGAGGGTCCCACAGCCTGGAGTCCCGTTGTCACGTTGAAAGATGGCATCACCAGCGATCCTTCAGCAACACAGGTCTCGCCGTTTAGTGTTTCAAATCAATATATGATGCAGGTATATCTCACCCAGATTTTGCCGAAAGAAGAGCCCGCTCTCAGCGTCGTTTGGATGCGTAATCCCGATACCACGGAGCATGCGTATGGGGTGGGGAGTCAGAGTATGCTGTCTGCAGTCGCAGCGCAAGATCAATTATTGGGCCAGCTCATCACGCGTCTGAAAGCCTTGCATGAGTGGGGTCAGACCGACTTGATTATTGTGTCCGATCATGGACATAGCAGTGTTTCAGGGCCTTTAAATTTATTCCCTTTGCGGGGTATTCATGAAGGTATGGTGGGCGATGTGGACCCTCATGGCTATTCGGTTTCAGGGGGATTCAGGCCGGCTGACTTGCTCACGCGTGCTGGATTTAAAGCCTATGATGGTCTTCCTGCATTGTATGCGCCTGTTTTGTCAGGAATAAAAGCAGATGGACAGGCTGTTTATCCGACGGTCATGATTAAGGATGTGCCTGAAACCACCCCGGCGTATTTTGTCCCAAATCCTCTGCCCCATGATGCGATTGTGGTGGCGGAAAACGGCGGCAGTACTTATTTTTATGTGCCTGATCACAATCGCACATTGGTTGCAAAGCTCGTGCGTTATTTGCAAAGTCGGGAAGAGTTTGATGCGATTTTTGTGAATGATCAATATGGTATCCTGCCTGGGGTTTTTCCAATGTCTTTAGTGCGCCTTCTAAATCCAGAGAGACGCAGTCCTGCCGTGATTGCAGGCAGTAGTTATGATGCCAATGCTGTGATTCAAGGCTTTAAAGGCATTGAATTTAATAGTTCATTCATGGAACGGGGGATGCATGGCAGTTTCAGTCCCATTGATGTGCATAATACTTTGGTCGCGATTGGCCCTGATTTTAAAACCCATTTTGTCGATACTTTACCGACAGGCAATGTGGATGTCCCGGTCACCGTCGCGTATTTATTGCATTTGAAGATGCCCGGAACGGATGGGCGTCCCCTCTTAGAAGCTTTACAGAATGGAGAGCCTTTAAGTGCCTACCAAGTTAAGAAACAGATTTACAACCCCGTCCAGCCTGCGAAAAATCTGAGTATGATTCTGCCTGCCAATCCAGATGGCAAAGATATTGATCCAGGCCTTTCGCATTACACGATTCATCTCCAGGTCGAGCAGTTAACGCTCGGGGGTTATCATGACCGCTATTTTGACTGGGCAAAGGCCGATCGTTATTGAGTATCAGGGCTTGCACCGATAATGATGATTTCATGAATAGCTGTGGGTGTGGCTGATAGTGACATTAAAAAAATCAAACGGCATTAAAATAATTTAAGTATAAAATTTGAAAGTGTTCATTGCAAATCACTTTGGCAGAAAGGGTGTGAATAAAAGTGCGGTCAGATCAAGAGTCAACCAAGTGCGCGTTCGATCAAATAAATCAGTGATTGATACCGAATGCCACTGTGTTTCGTCAGGCCAATTTCACAGCTGGGGCTGCCTGAATAGCCTTGTGTGCATCCTTGGGGGACTTGAGATTTTAAGGTTTTTAAGGCGCTCTGGTTGAGTTTTGGAACGAGAAAGCCTTTGTCTCCAGCAAAGCCACAGCAATCGATGTCTGAGGGGATGATGACGGTTGTGGCGCAGCGTTTTGCAAGTGTGGTGATTTTCGTTTCCAGATGCTGACGTTTCATGCTGCAGGTGAGATGAAGCATGATGGTTTCATCCCGTTTTTGAAGCAGATCAGTGGGTAATAGTAAATCCGACAGATAATCTAATATATCCCTCAGTGGCAGGTCTTCAATGCAGCTCGCCGTTTCGGTCACAATGGGGATGTTTCCGTTTTCTGATAGTGTGTTTAAATATGCTTTGAGTTCGGCGTGTTTTTCGGCGGCAATTTCAGGGAAGCCTTTGTTTTTGAAGGCAAGGCCACAGCAGAGATGAGTGGGGTCGGCAATGATGAGATCAATCTCCAATTGCTTGAAGATGGTGCGTAAGCTGGCTTGAAAGGATGAGGCGTTTTTGTCCAGTATTCGCTCGCCACAGCTGGGAAAATAGATCACAGAAAGATCCTTCGCTTCTTGCGGGAGAGGGCAGGGTGAGGAGTGATAAAACCAACGACTCAAAAGGCCAAAATGGCGTCCCATCCAGGCTGCAATTTTTTTCTGCCAAGGGGTGCGTCGGGCTGCGATCATCGCGCCCATCAACTGACCTGTATTAATGCCCACCGGGCAGGCCATCTCACACAGGCCTGTTTTGGCACAGGTATCCACGCCCCGGTATTGAAAATCCTTGGGCATTTTAGGCTGGAGGTCACGCAAAGCGACAATGCGCTGTCGAGGCGTGAGGCTGAGGTTTTTAGAAGGGCAGACTTTTTCGCAGAAGCCACATTCAATGCAGGCGTCAATCAAGGGATTAACCTGAGGGATTTGTTTCAGGTTTTGAAGATGCAAATGCGGATTGTCTGACAAAATAACATCGGGGTTTAAAATGCCGTGTGGATCAAATAGTGCTTTGATTTCCTGCATCATCGCATAGGCATCATCGCCAAAAGCCTGCTTGATGGTGTGGGTCATATTGCGGCCGGTGCCATGTTCGGCTTTTAAGGCGCCTTTGTAGTACAGAACGAGTTTGACGAGATCCGCCATAAAGGCTTCGTATTGCTGAATGCCCGCCTCTGAGGCAAAGTCTGCTTCTAACAAAAAATGCAAATTGCCGTCTTTGGCATGGCCGAAAATGCAGCTCTGTTTAAAGTGATTTTTTTCAAAAATTAAGGGTAAGATTTTGCAAAAAGCAGGCAGGTAGCGGAGGGGAATGGCCACATCTTCGTTGATCAAGGCACTGCCTGGCTTACGTCTAGCTGCAATGGCTGGAAAAATCCCTTTGCGGATATTCCAAATTTTGTGATAGAGGCTGCGTTCGCTTAGAAAGTCTGTGCGATGAATGCATTTTTTGGGTGTCAGAGCAGCTATTTTTTTAATCAAGCATTCTAATTTTTGAGGGGAATTGGCTTTGATATCTAGCAATAAAGCCGCATGCTGGGAATGGGTGCTGAGATCAAAGTCCAATAAGGTGGAGAGGTTTGCAGCGCTGAGTGCAGTATGATCCATGATTTCAAGGGCTGCGATGTCCTCAAGGGGAAGCTTTAGGGCGGCCTCTGAGGCGGCATGAAGATCTTCAAAAAAAAGCAGGCTGACCGCCTCATGCGAGGGGCAGGGCAGGGTTTGAAAGCTGATGCCTGCAATGAATGCCAGAGTCCCCTCAGAGCCGATCATGAGATGAGTCAGGATGTCGATGGGGTCTTCAAAATCAATCAGAGCGTTCAGGCTATAGCCGAGGGTATTTTTAATGCGATATTGGCGGCGAATTTGCTTTTCTAAATCTGGATTGTTGATGATTTTTTGGCGTAATTGGGTGAGCTGGCTTAAAAGGGCTTCATGGCTTTTGCGAAACTGCCCGACTGAATGCGCGGTATGGGTGTCCAGAAGCGTGCCATCTGACAAAATCAAGCGGAGGCCATGCATGGTATGATAAGTATTATGCTGAATGCCGCAACACATACCACTGGCGTTATTGGCTGCGATGCCGCCGATTTTACAGGCATTAAGGGAGGCGGGGTCGGGTCCGATTTTTCGCTGATAGGGATTTAAAAATAAATTGGCCTCGCTGCCAATCACGCCAGGTTGGAGATAAATGATTTCGCCTTTTGCGAGAATTTTATAATCGCGCCAGTTTTCGCCTAACACAATCAGCGCATATTCAGTCTGTGCCTGACCTGAGAGGCTAGTTCCCGCGGCACGAAAAGTGATGGGGAAGCAGGCTGTTTGTGCAGCCTTGAGAATGGCTTGAACTTCAGCTTCACTTTCAACGCGGATCACGACTTTGGGAATCAGCAAGTAATGGCTGGCATCATGTGCGTAGGCATGAAGACTGAGCGCGTCAGTCAGGATCCGTTTTCGAGGGATCTTTTTTTTAAGCAATTTAATAAAGTCAGCCGATAAGCCGGGTTCTGTCATGGACAATCATTCCTCTAGGCCGTGGATCACTCCAAAGCTCAAGCAACCTACCCGAATCCAAGTGCGGACCACACCATGAGGATTCCTATTTGGTCTTGCTCCAGACGGGGTTTTCCCTGCCATTCCTGTTGCCAGAAATGCGGTGCGCTCTTACCGCACCATTTCACCCTTACCTTTTTCAAGGCGGTATATTTTCTGTGGCACTTTCCGTAGGCTCACGCCTCCCAGTCGTTAACTGGCGTCTTGTCCTGTGGAGCCCGGACTTTCCTCCTACAAAATTGCTTTCGCAGGCGATTGTCTAGCTGACTTCGGGTCTATCATAACACAGACAAGCAGTCTTAAGTAGGCCCAGTACTCATCAGGAAAAAAACACCAATCAAGCTTAAAAAAGCGGGCCAGCCACACCAGAACCAGGCGCGGTAGAGGGAGTGGTAACGCGGTGGAAGGGCAGTGCCTTTTGCTAAGGCCTGATTGGCTATTTTGCCTAAGGCAATTTGAAAATAAACAACAGGAAGCCAGAAGCCTCCAGCAATAACGTAGCCTAGGATGGAGCCCCATACCCAGAAGTCAGCGAAATGATACCCTTTCAAATAGACAAGGAGCGCGCCTGTAATCGGCTGTAGAATCCCTGCGGTTCCAGTAAAAATCCAGTCAGCCTTCACGACCAGCTGTGTAGCTTTTGCAATAAATGTAATATTGCGGCTACGATTGGCGGCGAGCATATAGAATGCGGTGCCCATGCCGGTTCCAAATAAAACAGCCGCGCCGATAATATGCAGGATTAAAATGAATGTAATGAGCATTTTAGGCGGGCTCCTCGATGATGATTAGCGTTAAAATTAAGGCCAGAATAGGGATGTTTTTGGTCAAGGCGCCAAAGGGATCTAGCCACAATTGGGGAAGCATGATGCTTAAAAAAAGCGTATAAAAAATAATAATCAAGATCTGGCTTAAATTAGCCCATTTTGTATGTCGTCCCGACAGAACCCAGAGGCCCAGTAGCACGTCAAGCACTGCACCGAGAATCAGCATGCTCATTTGCAAAGAAGAGGGAATGTGTGCTGCTGCAAGGAGATTCAAAGCATCTTGCCCTGAAACCAAGCTGATCATGCCTGAGCTGAGCCACAAAAAAGCTAAAATGATGCGCAGAAGCGGATGCATGAAAAAAAGACGAGCTTGCCAACGGTCTTGTGTCGCAGAAGGCTGCAAGTCTAGGTGTTTTGAAAATGATTTTGTTTGGGGGAGGGGCGGCTGTTTGCTGATTGCTAAATCTTGATTTTGAATCATTGCAAGACTGGTTTTTTTAATCGGAAACCAGGGGAATATTTGTCCCAATGGCGTAAGGCATTTTAAAAAGCAGAGGGGAATTGAAAGTGTGGGTGCGGGCTTGAAGCCAAGCCAGGCTCTTGATTTGATCAAAATAGTTTTGAGTGAAAGTGTTTCTGGACCCACTGCATGCATGATTTCTGTTTTGAATCGTATATCGCTGAGATGATCGCTAATATACGCGGCTAAATCAGAAATATGAATAGGCTGAAATTGTTGTAATCCGTTGCCGGGTAAGGGAATCAGTCCAGGAAAAGCTGAAAGAGCACGAAATAATGAGCTTCCCCCATAGGTTTTATCGCCGTAAACCCAGGAGGGGCGCAAAATGAGCGTTGCAGGGCCTTCTTGTAAAAGGTGGTCTTCTAGTTTTTTTTTGCTGATAGCGTAATCCAGCTTTGGAGATTGTTCAAGTCCAATCGCAGAAATATGAATGAGATGGTGAATTTTTCGCGTCTGGCAAGCTTCGAATAATGCTTTAGGGGCCTGATAATGAATGGCGTTCATGGTTTTTTTACAGCCTGCTTCTAAAATACCTACGCAATTAATGACGGCATCCATCGAGTCAAGGCGTTGCAGCCAAATTTCGGGAGTGAGATCCTGTTTAAAATCACAAAAAATAACCTTTGTAGCAGGAAAGCGTCGCTGTGCTTTTCCAGCATGGTGCGTGGCCAGCGTCACTTGATGTCCCGCATTGAGTAGATGTGCGCTGATTTCACTTCCAATAAAACCAGCTCCTCCTGTAATGAGGACCTTCATGATGGCATCCAAATTTGCCAAAAATAGTGCATTGGCCTGACGATTGCATCATGAATAATGAGCACAAAAATAATCCAAAATAAAATGTGTAGGCTGAAGTAAAAGCGAAGCGTGCTGCTTTTCCAAAGAATCAAAATGCTGGCGAGCCGGCAAAGCAAGGCCAGGCTCATCAGAATAAAGGCGCTGATAATCCAAGGGGGAGGCGAAATGAAATAGAGGTTTTGTATCAATACTGAACCTGTGATCAGCGTCAAAAATAGAAGGGGGAGTAAGACAAAAATTTCACAATTTAAGGCGAGTTTGAGGGTCAGTGGAATTGTGATCGCATCAGGATGTCGATGATGATGTAAGACATAGAATGCATTAGAAAAGCTGAGCCCCAGCAAGCTGGTTCCAAAAATAATATGAATAAATAAAATCATATCGCTTCTTTAAGGTCAAATTTTTCGCGGATAAAATAAATCAAAGTGGCCAGAACGAAAGCAACTGAAATACCCACGAGCGATTCTAAAAAGCGGCTAGAGGCATTGACCCATGGGCTGACATAGCCACCGACCTGACTGATTGCAAAAATAATCGCAATGGTAATGCACGCTAAGCGATAGACAGTGAGTTTGAGAGCCGCACAGACGATGACCGACAGGAGCATACAGATAAAAAATGAGCCATAAGAATAGCCCAGGATTGAAAAACCAGCCAGGCTAATCAGGATGCCGATGAGGGTTCCTAAAATTCGGATGCGTGCATTTTTCAGCATTTCTTGATAGTTGACATGCTCAATGATGACCGCAGAAATCATGGCCCAAAGGCCTCCAATTAAAGGGCTTCCTGCATGGAGGTGGGTTGAGATCCATGCGCCTAGTAAAAAGCTCAGGAGGCTTCCGATACTGGCCTCCAGGGCGGTGAGCAGTTTAAAGCGACGAACGATTTTTTTGCACATGGGATGCTCCACTTTTTTGTTTGCCTGATTTTAAGTATACTCACAAATGATGAAAAATAGAATCGATCAGCTCCGTCAGCAATTGCAAGAATACAATGATGCCTATCATCGTTTGGATCAGCCCTTGGTTGCAGATGCAGTTTATGATGCGCTCTATCACCAGTTATTGACTTTGGAAGCGCAGCATCCTGAGTTAAAACAAACCGACTCCATGACAGAAAAAGTCGGTACAAAAGGGTTAGATATTTTTTCAGAAGTGCGCCATTTACAGGCGTTGATGTCCTTGAATAATGGCTTTAGCGAAGAGGATGTCCGTAAGTTTATCAAGAAAATTCAGGATGAGCGTCCCAATGATCCGCTCGAACTCTGTTGCGAACCCAAAATTGATGGCCTGGCGGTGTCTCTGACTTATGAAAACGGCCAGCTGCTTTTGGCCGCAACACGCGGAGATGGTGAAACAGGCGAAAATATTACAGCCAATATTATGACGATTGCAGATGTGCCGCAGCGATTGAATACGCTGTTTTCGCCTGAAAAAATTGAGGTCCGTGGCGAAGTATATATGACCAAAGCGGCTTTTTTAGCTTTGAATCAATCCAGTGAAAAACAATTTGCAAATCCGCGTAATGCAGCGGCAGGCAGTTTACGTCAATTAGATTCAGGAGTTACGGCTTCGCGTGCATTGCATTTTTTTGCCTATGGCGTGGGTTTTGTGTCAGGTTGGGCGCAGCCAGCCACCCAGAGTGCGCTTTTAAATTGTTTGAAAGAATGGGGGTTTTCACTGACAGGATTGCAAAAAGTAGCGCGTTCAGTGGAAGGTTGCCTGGATTTTTATCATCAAATTGGTGTGATGCGCGCGTCATTGCCTTTTGAGATTGATGGGGTGGTGTATAAAGTCAATGATTTTGGTTTGCAGCAGGAATTAGGATTTGTCGCACGAGCGCCGCGTTTTGCGTTAGCGCATAAGTTTCCCGCAATGCAGGTGGAAACGACTTTGCTGGATGTTGAGTTTCAGGTTGGGCGTACGGGAGTGGTCACGCCGGTGGCCATTTTATTGCCTGCTCTAGTCGGGGGCGTGACGGTTTCGCATGCGACTTTGCATAATCAAGATGAGATTTTGCGTAAAAATTTGTATATCGGTGATCAGGTGATTATTCAGCGTGCGGGCGATGTTATTCCTGAAGTCGTGCGATCTTTGCTCGAAAAAAGGCCTCTGGATGCAAGGCCGATTGTTTTTCCGGAATATTGCCCTGAGTGCTCGGCTTTGCTAGAGGAAATTCCAGGGCAGGTGGCGATTCGTTGTCCACGTGGCGTTTTGTGTGGTGCACAGCATCTGGCGCGTTTGCAACATTTTGTGGCAAAAGGGGCGATGAATATTGATGGCCTGGGGCCGCGTCAAATTGAACAAATGATCGAAGAGGATTTAGTGGTCACGCCCGCTGATTTTTATCGGCTTCATCGCGATACTTTGTTGCAATTAGAACGGATGGGCGAGAAATCGGTGGATAATCTTTTAGCGTCGATTGAAAAAAGTAAGCTCACCACTTTCGGCAGACTTTTGTTTTCTTTGGGGATTCATGAAGTGGGCGAAGTCACCGCTCATTCCTTGGCAGATTCCTTTGATTCTATTGAAGCGCTGTTTGTGGCAAGCGAAGCGGATTTTTTAGAAATTCCGGAAGTAGGGCCTGTGATTGCTAAGAGTTTGGTGACGTATTTTTCGCAGATGCCCCATCGTCAAATGATTGTTGATTTATTGGCTTTAGGGGTTCAGTGGCCCCTTAAAAAAACAGACTTGCCGTTAAAAGGCCAAACTTTTGTAGTCACCGGGACCTTACATACGATGGGGCGCCATGAAGTGAAAGCAAAATTAGTGGAACTGGGTGCAAAAGTCAGTGATTCAGTTTCTAAACAAACCACTGCGGTCATTGTGGGAGACCAGCCCGGCTCAAAATACGAAAAAGCAAAAGCCTTGGGAATTCAGATTTTAACAGAGTCAGAGTGGCTGGCAGCTCTGACTTCCAAATGAATTCATGTTTAAATAAATGGCGGGTTGCAAAAAAAAACAAAAGTCGGTAAAGTGAGTCACGTCATTTAACGTATTAAAAGGGTCGCAATTATGAAATCAAAATTCGCTTTAATTACAATGGGTATTTTAGGGGTGGGAATGGCTTTTGCAGCAGAGCCTGCAGCCGTATTGAATCTGGGAACAAGCGTCCCTGCTGCAGCTGTGCCTTCACCTTCCAGCCTGCCTTCTTTGGCCATGCTGGTCGTTTTTGTGTTGATTTTTTACTTCCTCTTGATTCGTCCACAAATGAAACGAGCTAAGGAACAGCGTCAGGTCATGAGTAGTCTTGAAAAGGGTGATGAAGTCATTACGTCGAGTGGTCTTTATGGTAAAATTATCAATGTCGATAGCTCAATTGTTGAAGTGGAAGTGGCCGATAAAGTGATTCTCAAAATGCAAAAACAAGCGATTGTGAGTTTGGTTCCAAAAGGTACCGTTGGAATAGAGGCGCCTTAATTGTCAACCACGATTATCAAAAATGAAACACCAAAGTGGCTGTGGCTACTGATTATTGTTTTTTTTATTCTGGCACTCGTTTATGCGTTGCCGAATATTTATGGCGAGAGTCCTTCTTTACAGATTTCAAGTAAAGATGGTTCGCCTGTCACCTTTGCTTTGGTGAGTCAAGTAACGGATACCTTGAATGCAGGGCATATTAAGGTGTTGAGTGCAGCAGAAGATACTAATAATCTGACCCTTCGCTTTAAAAATACTGATGATCAAATGGCTGCTGAAGAAATTTTGCGTCCAGGGTTGACTAATCAGATGATGGCGGTGAACCTAACGCCCAATACGCCGAGCTGGTTACGTGCCTTGGGTGGCGCGCCAATGAAGTTGGGTTTGGACTTACAGGGTGGCATGTATATTTTGTTGGATTTGGATATGCAAGCTTTGCTCCAAACCCATATGCAGGATGATGCGACGAGTATCATGAATGATTTGCGTGAAGCGAATATTCATTACTCCACGATTAATACGGTTCCTGGAGAGGGGGTTGTCCTTGGATTTTCTGATCTGATAAGCTTGCAAAATGCGCAAACTTTGATTCAAAAAAATGATCCTGATCTGAATCTCATTCCGGATACTAAAACCCTGAGCTTGGTTGCGAATTTATCGGGCCCTGCTTTAAAGGTTTTGCAAGATAATGCGGTGAATCAAACTTTACAGGTGATGCGTAATCGGGTAAACGAACTGGGTGTTGCAGAAGCTTCGGTTGCCAAAGACAGTAATAATCGGATTGTGATTGAAATGCCGGGCGTGCAAGATGCCACGCAAGCACAATCGATTATTGGCGGAACGGCTACTCTCAAGGCTATGTTAGTTAATGATACGGTCAATGCTGCGCAGGTTTTGGCTTCTGGAAATGCCCCTGCGGGATCCTCGATTTATGATGATCAAAATGGCAATGGCGTTGTGCTTTACAATCCTGTGATTATTACAGGGAATGCGATTTCAGACGCCTCAGTGGGGTATGATCAACAAACCGGTGCGCCGATTGTGCAAATCAGCTTGACTGGGCCTGAAGTGAATTATTTTAGTCAGGTGACCGGGCAAAATGTGGGTCATCCGATGGCGATTGTGTTGGTTCAGAGTGCCTTTGATCAAGAAGAATTGAATGGAAAAATTCAAACCGTCACGCATGTTACGCAGACTGTAATTAATGTCGCGACGATTCAATCTCAATTAGGGAGTCATTTTCAGATTACAGGGATTGGTAATGCGCGTGCGGCGCAAAACTTAGCCTTGTCGATTCGTGCAGGGGCTTTGCCTGTACCGGTTCAAGTGGCGGAAGAAAAACAAATTGGTCCGTCTTTAGGCATTCAAAATATCAAGATGGGTGCTTTGTCTGTCGCCGTTGCCTTGGGCTTGATTCTGATTTTTATTGCGATTTATTACCGTGTGTTTGGCTTGATTGCAGGGCTCTGTTTAATTCTTAATTTGATTTTTATTGTGGCGGTGATGTCGCTTTTACCGGGCGCAACCTTAACGCTTCCTGGAATTGCGGGGGTTGTATTGAACGTAGGGATGGCCATTGATGCAAATGTTCTGATTTTTGAGCGAATTAGAGAGGAGTTGCGCAAGGGCTCTACCAATATGTTGGCCATTCATACCGGCTATGAGCGTGCTTTTGGAACGATTATTGATGCGAATGTTACCACTTTTATTGTTGCAGTGATTTTGTTTGCAATTGGGACAGGTGCAGTCAAAGGATTTGCCGTGACTTTGATGATTGGGATTGTCACTTCTGTTTTTTGTGCAGTGGTGGTTGGACGGGCTTGTATTAATTGGATCTACGGTCGCCATCCCAAGCGTAAACTATCGATTGGGATTTAGGGAACAACAGACATGGAATTTTTTAAAGCAAAAACAACGATTGATTTTTTAGGCCTCCGCAAGTGGACCTGGGCTTTCTCTGCGCTCTTGATTATCATTTCTTGTGTGTCCATGGGCGTGCGTGGAATGAATTGGGGGCTCGATTTTACAGGGGGCTATTCGATTCAAGTCCATTTTCAATCGACCCCTAAAATCAGCGAAGTGCGTCAGGCTTTGGAGCAGGTTGGTTTTGAGCGGGAGGATATTGTCACCTTTGGCTCAACCAAAGATTTAATGCTGAGTTTTTCGCCGAAAGATTTGAAAGCCAGTGGCACTTCAGTCGATAGCCCCCAATTACAGCAAGTGATTACCGATAAAATGACCATGGCTTTACCCACTGCGACAGTGACTTCTGTGAATTATACGGGGTCAGAAGTGGGCAGTGAAATGGCACAAACAGGTGTGCTTGCCATGTTGGTTGCCATTATTGCCATCATGCTCTACATTACTTTGCGTTTTGAAATTAAATTCGCTGTGAGTGCAGCGCTTGCGCTGGCTCATGATCCTATTATTATTCTGGGGATTTTTTCCCTCTTTCAAATTCGGTTTGATTTGACTGCCTTGGCGGCAGTGCTTGCCGTGATTGGTTATTCACTGAATGATACGATTGTCGTTTACGATCGAATTCGTGAAAATTTTCGCGTGATGCGTGCGTTGTCTGTCGCAGAGGTCGTAAATCAGGCGATTAATGATACCCTATCGCGGACGATCATCACTTCCGGTTTGACCTTTATTGTGGTATTTGTCCTGTTTTTGCTCGGGGGGCCGAGCATTCATGGATTCGCATTGGCTTTAATGATTGGCGTGGTTGTAGGCACTTATTCGTCTATTTATATTGCGGGAGCCATTGCCGTTTTGCTGGGTTTGAATCGCGAAGCCTTTATTCCTAAGTCTAAAGAAGTGGATGAGTTGCCTTAATGAAAGCTCTTTTTTTATGTCTGGCTTTATTTGCTAATTTTGCCTATGGCGATTTAAATCAACTTTTGCAAAGTTTTACCAGTCTGCAAGCCAACTTTACAGAGACGGTTCAGAATGGTCAGGGGCATGGCAACATGAGCCAGGGAACTTTAATGATTTTGAAGCCCAATCAGTTTAATTGGCATATTTTGAGCCCGAATGAAGAGTGGTATATCTCCAATGGCAAGCAAGTTTGGAATGTGGAGCCTGATCTCCAGCAAGTCACCATCACGCCTTTGGGTCATAATCTTTCTACAACGCCTTTGCTTTTGTTGGGCGGGGAAGTTCAAGATATCAATACATTATTTGCAGTGACGATTATTGATGCGAATGATTATGTTTTAGTGCCTAAAGATCCCAATTCCATGATCAAAAAAATAAAACTCAGTTTTGATGCGAGTGGCAAGATACAATTGCTTGAGATCACCAATACCTTGGGTCAGGTCAGTACCTTGAAATTCTCTAATGTAAAGTTAAATGCCGTGATTAACGCGCGTCAATTTCAGTACGTCGTTCCTGTTGGGATGGATGTGCTTTCCTAAGGGGCTTTCCAAAAGACTCCCTTGCTCTTTCCTGCTCTATATGTATTTTGAGAAAAGGGTTGTTAATGACTTTATTTTTAGGATTAATACTGATTCGATGATTGAGTTTGATGATCATTATCTTTTTTATTATTAAAGTGTTATTATATTTAATAATATGTATATAGAGAGCCTCTTGCAATATTCAGCAAGTGAGCGAATTTATTAATTCAGGGAAAGTAAAAATAATCAAAAAAGAGGGCTGAACACGGCATAATTGCTGACTTTGTGGTATAATTAGTTTGCGAAAACAATTTACCTAAGGAGGTCAGCATGT
>CANJQG010000023.1 GCA_947476405.1 Thiotrichales bacterium | reverse complement strand
GGAATGCCCTGCCTGGAAAATCGAAAAATTGTTTATTTTTGATGCAATACAGCTGGAAAATTACCCGCGGACGCCTAACGCCGTCAATACGTTCAGATTCTGCTGTTTATCTGGCCATTTCTGAAAATAATATTGCAAGAGGCTCTTTTATTAAATTTTATATTATTTACATGAATTTTGTATCAATGTTCCTTGCTAGATTTAGTGGTTTATGTTGAAATGGCGGGAACTTAGATAAGAGGAGCGCCATCATGCAAGACTGTCAAGAAATTAAAGATGTGGTTCAGGATATTTATGATAAGGTTGTTTTTCACGGTATTTATGTGAAGTATGGTTATTGTGTTAAAAGATTGATTTCTTTGTTAAGAATAGAAGATCCTGCTGAGTTGCATTATGTCATGATGCATCTGGGACGTTTGAGTTGCATTAATAATCGCTATGGTCGTTATGTATGGACGAGCGAGCGTTATCGTGAATTGCATGGTTTTCAGGAGGCTTTTGCCTTGGAATCTCAGGCAGAGCTTACTTTATTCAATGAAGAGGTGGAGTTAGAGTTGGAGAAAATGCGACTTTCTGCGTTTAATTTAAGTCAAGTTTCGAGTTCGTTTGTTAATGCAATTTTGCATTCCAAGACTGAGTTTGCCTCGCATGTAAAAGTGTATCCAATCTATAATCCTCAGGGCAATGTGGTCGCGACTTTAACGATTTTAACTGAAATTATGTCCAGGCAATCTTTGACTCAGGCGGTGCAGTCTCATCCAGCCCTATCTTCTTCTAGCCATAATCAAGAGAAGTGCATTTCAGAGTTGGGCGCGCTTACTTATTAGTTTGGTTGCCTGGTGTGGGGTTTTCGGACGTTTTGTTTTCTACGATGGTTTGAGAAAAGCTTTTGAATTTGAGTGTGTTATTTTTTTTATACTCTGTTTCCCAGGCTTGAAAACGTTCTGCTTGATCTTTGTTTGCTGGTTTTAAAGGGATCTCGAGGGTTTGGCAAGCTGTCCATCCTGCTTTTTCGTAATCTATCGCGCTGGCTAAAATCATAAAACGCCGTTTGCGATCAAAAAAGATTAAGTCCGCAATTTTGGCAAGTAATTCCGCGGCACCTGGAGTCGCGAGTGACAGATCAAGCATCGTGACCATTGATTTATTGAAATCTTTCGAAACTGAAAAACGATGCTCTCCAAGATGAAGAAGAAATTGATTAGAGCCGTCCTTGTAAATTTCGAAATTTCCATATTCATTGACTAATTCCAGAAGGTGACTCCATTGATTATCTTCTAAATAGAAAGAAAGAGAATTGTTTTCTGATTGATTGTTTTGGGTCGAAAAAATCATTTGGAGTGAAGGCTTATTCTCATGCATTGTATTTTTCCTGTTTAAAATTTAAAATACATTTCGGATAAAATGAATCTGTCTATTATGCCACGAATTTTACTAGAAGTAGAGTATGTTGGAACGGCTTATCATGGTTGGCAACGTCAATCTCGTGGTGTGGCGAGTGTTCAAGCTACACTTGAGGCGGCCCTTACGCAGTTGGTGCAGCATCCTGTGCGTCTTGTTGCCGCAGGTCGGACTGATGCGGGCGTGCATGCGCGCTGCCAGGTTGTTCATTTTGATACCCCTGTAATGCGTCAACTTTATACTTATATTGTGGGGGCTAATCACTTTTTGCCTCATGATATCCGCGTTCATGCAGCAAAACGGGTAGCAGATGATTTTAATGCGCGTTTTTCTGCTCTGGCGCGTCGGTATCAGTATCAGATTTTAAATCAACCTGTCGCCTCTAGTCTTTTACATGATCGGGTCCTTTGGCATCCATTGCCTCTTGATGTGGATTTGATGCATCAAGCGGCGCAGTATTTGGTTGGTACGTATGATTTTTCATCATTTAGGGGGCAGGAGTGTCAGGCAAAAAGCCCTATTAAAACAGTGCATTTTTGTAATGTGACGCGTCAGGAAAAGTTGATTGTGATTGATATTAAAGCGGGTGGCTTTTTACATCACATGGTGCGAAATATAGTGGGGGTTTTGTTGAAAATTGGCGCGAAAAAAAAAGTGCCAGAATGGATGCAGGACGTTTTGCTTGCAAAGCGTCGTGATGCCGCAGCAATGACGATTCCTCCTCAGGGATTATATTTTATGGAAGTAGATTATCATTATTCCAATGCCGATCAGAAGACCTAGTATAAATCCAGTCCAGCGCTTAAAAAGAGGCCATCTGGTAGGGGGCAAGTGCTTGTCCACAGTCGGATTTTCTTGTTTAGATTGCACGTTTTTTAAGGCTTGAAAAATAAGATGTGGGATCTCTGGGAGGCGTTCGTTCAGGGTAGGGAGTTGCTCTTTTAAACGATGGAGCAGGCTTTTCCAGCCTAATTTGCTTTTCATCCATTTTTCTAGAATGGGCCTTGCAATTAACCACATATTAATTTCAGGCGCTAATTTTCTGGCGAGGCCTTCTACATTAACGAGGGTTTTTTGGAGAAGGAGGAGCTGAGGCATCACTTCCATTTTAAATTCGCGTGCGATTTTAATGAGGCGGAATAAAGTTTGGCCCATGGAGATTTGATTTTGAGGAAGTTCAAAAATGGGTTCGCAGACCCCTCGAATCGCGGATTCAAGAACATCAATGCGGACGTTTTTAGGCACCCAGCCAGACTCTAAGTGTAATTCAGCAACGCGACGATAATCGCGATCAATAAAGGCCAGAAAATTGCTGGCAAGATAGTATTGGTCTTCTTTGCTTAATGTTCCCACAATGCCAAAATCAATAAGAATCCAGCAGGGATGCGCTTGGGAGTTAGATGCGATAAAGATATTCCCTGGATGCATATCAGCATGAAAAAAAGCATTGGAAAAAACTTGAGTATAGAAAGCTTGAATCCCTACGGTTGCCACTTCAAGAAGGGAAAATCCTTTTTCATGTAAAGCGTCTGCATCTCCCACGGCAATCCCATAAACACGCTCCATGACTAATACTTTGGTTCGTGTTACTTCCCAATAAATTTTAGGAATGTACAGTCTGGGATCAGTTAAAAACTGGCGGCGTAATTGGGAGGCATTCGCGGCTTCTTTAACAAGATCAAGTTCATTTTGTAGGGTGCGATTGATTTCATCCACAATTCCTGTTGCATGAATTCGTCGTGCTGAGCCGGAGATGCGTTCTAAAATTTTTGCTAAGGTATTGAGAATGCTAATATCCTGCGCAATCTCCTCTTTGATGTGTGGGCGAAGCACTTTAATAATGACTTCTTCACCTGTCTTAAGGCGTGCAGCATGGACTTGTGAGATTGAAGCAGATGCAAAGGCTTCTTTTTCAAAGTGATCAAAAAATTGATCGATAGGGCCGCCCAGTTCAGATTCAATGGTCTGAATTGCAATATTTGAATCAAAAGGTTTGACTTGATCTTGCAATTTTGCGAGACTCTCCACAATATCATCAGGAAGCACATCATAGCGTGTGGATAAAATTTGGCCAAACTTAATAAAAAGGGGGCCCAATGCTTCCAATGCCAAGCGTAAGCGCTCACCACGTGTGAGTTTTTGTTTGCGTATGTGCCAGTAAAAAGGATTGAACCAAAAAAAGCTTTTAAATAGGCTAAAAAGAGGAAGGTTAAATAAAGCGCGATCTAAGCCGAATTTAAGCATAATATAAATAATTTTTACAATGCGGAAAATTTGACGGAAGGGTTTAAATAACAAAGTAATCACCAACCAAAGGTTTTGCGTGTTGCAACTTTCCGAATTTGTTGTTGTCCTTGCCAGGTGATAATGCCTGTTTGGATGTTCATTAGGCGCATTGTGATTTGATAGTATTGAGATTCCTGGCTAGAATTGACTGCTGTAATGCTAGAGATATCGCCATAAAACATATATTGTGCGCCAACTTGTTGGCCAATTTTTGCTGCTGTACTTGGGTTAACCATTCCAGAGTTATTTTGATAATTCAACTGTTTTTTAATCGCATTGACTTTGTTCATATCGACAAACTGAAATTTTCCACTTTGAATCAGCTGGGTTGAAATGGTGTCCGTAATTGCCTGCGTATCAATAAATTCGCTGGTATTATTCGTTAGGCCGCTGACATACATAACAGGCGATTGGCTTTGCGTCAATTGTACGATGACCGGGGAGGCAAGCATTTGATTGACCATGCTTGCTGCTGTGGTTTGGAGATCAGTCGAGCTAAAGTTAATTGAAGTTGTATCGACTGTATTGGGATCTACATAACTCACTGTAGGGCCCGAAGAACAAGCGCACAACATCATAGAAAACGGTAAAATAGCAAGGCAAAGTTTTTTCATTTTATTCTCTCTTAAAAATTAATTAGCACAGACTAAGACGTTGTAATTAGTTGTTTCAGCAGTGGGTGCAATGCTCGAGACCACTTTGGTCATGTTTGGTAGGAGCTCGATCGGCGTCCAGGGTGTTGGATTTCCTTGATTAAAGCCATCAGGGGAGAACCACTGAAATTGATATTTAAGCTTTTGATTGTCAGTGGTTTTGTTATATAGGGCCACTTTCGCAAACAGGAGATTTCCTGCTAATTTCTCAGAGCTGGGCGTAATGGTCGTGCTGCCAAACATGCCTGAGCCAATATTAGTGTTGTTGCTGTTTCCTGTTGAGGGAATAGTGACGCAGGTATCACTCGCGCAACCCACGAGTAAAGATATGCAGCAAGAGATAAAACTAGTTTGAAGTATTTTTTTGATTCGCATAAAGCCCTCTAAAATTAATGGTTGTCAAGAATTCTAGCAAGGATTTATGCGTTTGTCGATCAAAAATTAGAGTTTATTCTGCTTTGGAGCGATCTGCACGTTTGCGCTCGTTTTCGGTGAGAAAACGTTTGCGTAGACGGATGGATTTTGGTGTAACTTCAACCAGCTCATCATCATTGATAAATTCCAATGCTTGTTCTAGCGAATGCTTGATCGGTGTTGTCAAAACGATATTTTCATCGGTTCCCGCTGCGCGAATGTTGGTGAGTTGTTTGCCTTTGATGACATTGACAACCAAGTCATTATCGCGAGAGTGGATCCCGATGATCATACCTTCGTACACTTCGGTGCCGTGATCAATCATCATGAGACCGCGGTCTTGCAGATTAAAGAGCGCGTAACCTAAGGCTTTACCTGCGATATTGGCAATGAGCACGCCACGAGGACGTTCGTTTGCCACATTCTTTTTCATGGGGCCGTAATGATCAAACACGTGGGTGATGATTCCTGTTCCGGAAGTCAAGCTCATGAATTCTGTTCTAAAGCCAATCAATCCACGGGTGGGGATCATGTATTCTAAGCGAACACGACCTTGTCCGTCTGGCACCATATTGAGGAGGTCACCTTGACGCATCCCCATGCGTTCCATGACGCCGCCTTGATTTGCTTCTTCAACGTCAATGGTCACCCACTCGAACGGTTCTTCAGTGGTGCCATCTTCAAGAGTATGAAAAATCACCTCTGGGCGGGATACAGCTAATTCATAGCCTTCGCGTCGCATGGTTTCAATTAAGACAGAAAGGTGGAGTTCGCCACGGCCTGCGACTTGGAATTTATCAGGATCTTCAGTGTCATTCACGCGCAATGCCACATTGTGGATTAATTCTTTATTGAGGCGTTCACGAATTTGGCGGGAAGTGACATATTTGCCTTCTTTTCCTGCAAAAGGGGAGTTATTCACTTGGAAAGTCATGGTGACTGTGGGTTCATCGACGGATAAAGGCGTCATGGCCTCAACACAAGTTGGGTCGCATACCGTGTCAGAAATAAAAATATTTTCGAGGCCAGTAATGCAAATGATGTCTCCAGCAGAGGCTTCAGGGACTTCAATCCGTTTTAAACCCATGTGACCTAAGACTTGTAAAATGCGACCATTGCGGGTTTTTCCAGCAACGTCGATGACAGTCACGGGCATGTTTGTTCTTGCTTTTCCACGTGTAATTCGCCCAATCCCGATGACGCCAACATAGTTAGAGTAGTCGAGGGAAGAAATTTGCATTTGAAAGGGGCCGTTGATATCTGCATTAGGAGGCGAGACTTTATCAATAATGGTTTGAAAAAGAACGCTCATATCCGTTGTTTCATCTTTTAAATCCAGTTTTGCATAGCCTTGTAATGCAGAAGCGTAAACAATTGGAAAGTCAAGCTGTTCATCACTCGCGCCTAATTTTGCAAAAAGATCAAAAACTTGATCGACAACCCAATTGGGCCGTGCGCCAGGGCGGTCAATTTTATTAATAACGACAATCGGATGCAAGCCTTGCGCAAACGCTTTTTGTGTCACAAAACGAGTTTGTGGCATGGGGCCGTCGACGGCATCGACAATCAATAAAACAGAGTCAACCATTGAGAGAACGCGCTCTACTTCACCGCCAAAGTCTGCATGTCCTGGGGTGTCTACAATGTTGATGCGGTATCCCTCATAATCAACCGCTGTGTTTTTAGCTAAAATAGTAATGCCGCGTTCTTTTTCTAAATCGTTAGAATCCATTGCACGTTCAACAATGGTAGCCCGTTCGCCAAAAGCACCAGATTGCTGTAAAAGCTTATCAACCAGTGTGGTTTTGCCGTGATCGACGTGAGCAATAATGGCGATATTACGGATTTTTGTAGGGTCTAAGAGCATAGTCGTTATCTAATTTTAAATCAAAGTGGCGCGATTATACCTGATTTTGCAGCGCTTGGCTAGGGCTAATTTGTAAATTAAACCGCGCCCCAAACGCCAGATACTAGGCCAAATAATGCGGTCACCCCTAAAATAACGCCAACAGTTAGCGCGTATTTTCCTTTGAGGCGGTAGGGTTCAGGAAGCGTTTTAAGAGCGAGTAGATATAAAAAGCCCAGTACGATCGGTAATAAAATGGCATTCATGACCTCAACAGCAACGCTGAGTGAGACCAGGTTGATTCCAGAGATCATCAATAATCCACCAAAAATTAAGACCAAAGTATAGACGATATAAAACCAGGGCGCGTCTTTGGGGTGATGCTCAAGAGAGCGTTTATAGCCGGTGACTTCTCCTAAGCCCCAAGCGGCAGTCAATGAAACAACGATTGCTGCGACTAATGAGGCGCCAAGCATGCCCATTGCAAAAAAAAGTTGACCCACGGTTTTGCCTAGAAATGGAATTAAAGCATCACTGATTTGAGAGACAGTATTGAGTGGGGCTCCAGGATTTGTTTTTCCAATCGTGGCGGCAGTAATCATGACCATAGAGGCCATAATGACCTGTGTGATGATCGCTCCGATTGCGGTATCAATGCGTGCAACTTTTAGGTGAGTATGATTCAGTTTTTTGTCGATAACGGCAGATTGCTGATAAAAAATCATCCAAGGCATAATTACTGCGCCCACATTAGCGGCAGCAAGATACCAGTACTGGCTGTTTTTAAAAGGGATATTCCACATGGTCGTGGCGGCCTCATGATAATGTGGATGGGCGAGGATAGCGACCACGACGAAAATGAGTTCAAACAAACCAATCAGAATCGCACAGCGTTCAACATGATGGTAGCTTCCACTCCAAGCCATGATCACCATAAAAATAATGACCATTCCTACGCTGAGAGAAGTGGGGATGCCAAATAATTGGCCTACGCCTGCAATTCCACTGAATTCCGTGACGATCGCGCCCATGCAGGAGAGCAGTAAGGTGCTGACGGACAGCCATGCCCAGCGTTGCCCAAAGCGTTCTTTGATGAGTTCGCCATGCCCTTTTCCTGTCACCAGCCCCAGTCGTAGCGTTAATTCCTGTGCAATATACAAAATGGGAATGAGGATGAGCATGAGCAATAACATGCGGTAACCCCAGACTGCACCACTTTGTGCTGCGGTAATCAGGCTGCCTGCGTCTGTGTCTGCCAGCATCACGACTAAACCAGGGCCAATCGCAAACATAAAAAAGCGCAGGAAAAAGCGTTGGGATTTTTTTTGGGGTTGGGTCTTCATGGGATTCTCAGAATATAAATGAGAATCATTATCATTTACCCCTTTGCATTTGTCAAATGCGCGTTCCATTCTTTCAGCTTATCTGCTGTTTTTTCGAATAATGCAGTGGTGTCGCCTTCGATGGTAATCTCTTCAATGACATCATTTTGGTTGATTGCATTGACGATCTCCATGTCTGCTGGGGTCAAGACTTCGCCAAAAACAGTATGCGCATTGTCTAAATGGGGGGTCGGAATATGGGTAATAAAAAATTGACTGCCATTGGTGCCTGGGCCTGCATTAGCCATCGACAAAATGCCGGGTTTATCATGACGCAATTCGGGGTGGAACTCGTCGCCAAAGCGATAGCCTGGGCCACCTGTTCCTGTGCCTTGTGGGCATCCGCCTTGAATCATAAAGGGCTTAATGACGCGGTGGAATTTTTTATTCTTATAAAATCCTTTTTGAGCAAGATTAATAAAGTTAGCTACGGTATAGGGGGTTTTATCCGCATGAAGTTTAACGCGAATTGCGCCTTTGCCGGTATGAAAAGTTGCAGTTAAATATGACATCAGTATTCCTTAATTTTTAAGTTGTAATTGGATGCGCTATAGTCTAGGAGATTTGGCTCTTGCTTGCAAGTATAGTACTATCATCTAAAAAGAGAGATAAGGAAGGATCGATTTTGAAAATATTAAAAGATTTGGTGGATTTTTTGAAGCTTCCGTCTGCAGCTCATTTTCAGAATATCGAAGTGTCTAGGCTCTGTATTGATAGTCGAAAAATTACGCCAGGTGCAGTTTTTTGTGCCTTAAAGGGGGATGATTTTGATGGGCATGATTTTATTAGCCAGGCTTTGAAAAAAGGAGCCGTCGCTATTTTGGTAGAGACGATGCCTGGACTAACGGATGATGGCCCCCAGAATTTGTATGACAAAGCATTTGATCTTTATGGTAATAAAATGATAGCCACAGCACAGATTCCCATTTTGGTCGTTCCGGATTTGTATCGCCAGATCGGTCACTTGGCTGATTTTTTTTATGATTATCCTTCTAAAAAATTGAAAGTGATCGGTGTGACGGGGACCAATGGTAAAACTTCAATTACCCATTATTTAGCACAATATATTCACTTGATGGGTCAAAAATCCGCAGTGATTGGGACCGTTGGAAATGGGATCTGGGGGCATTTGCAGGAGGCCACACAAACGACGCCAGATGTGATTTCGCTGCAAGAAATGCTGCGGGATTTTGTCTCGCAGGGTGTTGAATATGTAGGGATGGAGGTCTCATCGCATGCGTTAGCTCAAAATCGCGTGGATGGCATTCATTTTTGCACAGCGATTTTTAGCAATTTGACTCAAGATCATCTTGATTATCATGGGGATATGCCGCATTATGCTGAGGCGAAGGCGAGATTGTTTTCCTGGCCAGATCTTAAATATGCGGTGATTAATCATGATGATCCCTATGCCGCGATGATGGTCTCATATTGCGGGCCTAAGACGCAGTGTTTTTTGTGCAGTGACAGGGTGCATGAAGCCCCGTTTTATTTTGCTTCAGAGATTAAGCATACGGATTTAGGTCAGCACTTTATGTTTTATACGGCTCGGGGTCAGGCAGAGATTAAGACGCAATTGTTGGGCGAGTTTAATGTGGGTAATTTAGTCCTGAGTATGACCGCTTTAATGGCTTTGGGCTTTGATCTCAATTTGTTGGCTCGTTTGAGTGTTTTTGTACGTCCGGTAATCGGGCGAATGGAAACGCTGCGTCGTCCTGGGTTGCCTTTGATTGTCATCGATTATGCGCATACACCAGATGCTTTAGAAAAGGTCTTGAAATCGCTACAGCTTTATCATAAAACGCTTTGGGTCGTCTTTGGATGTGGGGGTGATCGTGATCGTGGTAAGCGTCCTCAGATGGCTAAAATTGCTGAGTATTATGCCGATCAGGTTATGGTCACGGAAGATAATTCGCGTTTTGAAAAGATAGAGGATATTTTTTCTGAAATTCGTGCAGGCTTTTGTTATCCAGATCAAATGACTTTTATTGCAGATCGGACGCAAGCCATTTATGCGACGCTTAAACGCGCACAGCCGGAGGATATTGTTTTGCTTGCAGGGAAGGGGCATGAAACCTATCTTGATAAGCAAGGTGTGAAGCAGTCTTACGATGAGCGCTCAGTTGTGGCGGGTTTTATGGCTTAGTGTGGGGTGATCTATCTGGGTGAGTTTGCAACGATTTTTTCTCCGACTAAGCAGATCCATCCATCTTTTTCATGTTGATTTATCCAGTTGATTTCAAGGGCGTATGCTTTTTTAACGGAGGCGGCTTGTTCATGCAATAAGCCTGACAAAACAATCTTGCCTTTTGGATTTAAAAGTGAGCTTAAAAAATGGGCTAATTCAATGAGCGGATTGGCTAAAATATTGGCGATGAGAATGTCTGCGCGCGTTTCAATTGAAAAAGTATCCGGTAAGTCTAGGCTGAAATTTCCTTGAATTTGATTGCGTTCAGCATTGTCTTTTGTGGCGGTGAGCGCTTGAGGATCCAGATCAACGCCGTGTCCAAAATGCGCACCAAGTTTTAAAGCAGCCAGCATAAGAATGCCTGATCCGCAACCGTAATCAATGAGTGTTTTTCCGATTAAATCTTGCGTGCTTAACCATTCGAGGCACAGATAAGTTGTGGGGTGAGAGCCAGTTCCAAATGCGAGGCCTGGATCTAAAAATAGAATTGCTTTGAGGGCATCAGGGGGCGTGTGTTCGGTGCTGCCCACCCAGAGCTGCTCAGCAAAACAAATGGGTTGATAATGCTGCATCCACGCGCGTTCCCAGGCTTCTTCAGGGACTTCAGTCCAGCTCAAGCTGGCTTGTTGAGTTTCATTTAAATGGGGTTTAATGCGATTGATCACTTTGGCTTGATTTTTATTAGCAGGAAAAAGTGCCGTTAAAGAGAGATTTTGCCAAAGGGGTGTTTCACCCGGTTTGGGTTCTAAAATAGGCTGATCTTCTGCATCCATTGCGCTGACAGATAAAGCGCCAGAGCGAGATAAAAGATCATCTAATTGAGAAAACTGATCTTCCCTAATTTGAACTTTTAGTTGTAAATAAGCCATGATTAACACGCTGGTTGGTTGACTGCAATAGCCAAGCCCCCTTTTGACGTTTCTTTATACTGATCTTTCATGTCTTCTCCGGTTTGTTTCATGGCTTTGATGGCATCATCGAGGGATACAATATGCGTCCCATCCCCCATTAATGCAAGTTTTGCGCAATTAACTGCTTGGACTGATCCCATTGTATTTCGTTCGATACAGGGAATTTGGACAAGGCCACCAATGGGATCGCAGGTTAATCCTAAGTTGTGTTCGATCCCCATCTCAGCCGCGTTTTCAACTTGCCAGGCGGTCCCGCCCCATACTTCTGTTAAAGCGCCACCCGCCATGGAGCAAGCAACCCCCACTTCTCCTTGACAGCCCATTTCAGCGGCGGAAATAGATGCGCCTTCTTTAAATAAAATGCCAATCGCTGTGGCCGTAAGTAAAAAATCAATAATGCCTGCTTCATTGGCATTGGGCGTAAAGCTGAGATAATAGTGAAGGACCGCAGGAATAATGCCTGCAGCGCCATTTGTTGGGGCTGTCACGACGCGGCCGCCGGCTGCATTTTCTTCATTGACGGCAAGGGCATAAAGATTAATCCAGCTCATTTCATCGCGAGGGAGGCCTGCTTTTTCTTGCTCCATGAGCTTTTCTTTGACAATATGAGCGCGGCGCTTCACTTTTAATCCGCCAGGAAGAATGCCCGATTCTGCACAGCCGCGATCGATACAGCCTTTCATTACGGACCAAATTTTTAATGCCCAGGCTTTGATCTCGGCTTCCGTATGCCAGGCTTTTTCGTTTTCCAGCATGATTTTAGCGATGGAAAATCGTGTTTTTTTGCAATGGGCGAGGAGCTCTCTTCCTGTTGAAAAAGGATAGGGGACGGCTGATTTTTCTTGGTTTTTTTGGTTGGTTTCTTTTTCGCTCACAATAAACCCGCCACCAATTGAATAATACGTCTCGCTTTGGAGGAGTTTTTTTTGAGCGTCAAATAAACAAAAGCGCATGCCATTTGGATGGTAGGGTAAGCTTTCAAGATAATGAAAAATTAAATCATTAGGTTCATCAAAAGCAATCGGATATTGGCCGTTAAGTTCAAGTTGGTGATTGCGACGAATTTCAGCCATCATGCTGGGAATGCAGTTTGGGTCAATTAGATCGGGTTGTTCGCCTTGCACCCCCAGTAAAACCGCTAAATCTGTGCTATGTCCTTTTCCTGTTAAGGCAAGCGAACCATAAAGATCGATTTGTAACCGTGCAGCCTGGCTGAGGTGCCCTGATTTTTCAGCAGACAGAATAAAAGCCCGTCCCGCACGCATGGGGCCGACAGTGTGTGAGCTTGAAGGGCCCACGCCAATTTTAAAGAGTTCGAAAATGCTGACATTCATGGCGTATCGCTTGTGACTTTGAAGACTTGGGATTATAATATTACCAAATGACGCCAATGGAAAGGACAAGATGGCGATTTTGAAAGTAGTGAAATATCCAGACCCCATTTTGAAGAAAAAATGCCTCCCTGTTTCTGAGTTTGATTTAACCTTATCTCGTTTGCTGGATGATATGTTGGAAACGATGTATGCAGATAATGGTATGGGGCTTGCGGCTAATCAAATAGGCGTGAGTCAGCGCATTTTTATTATGGACGAAAATCCAACTGAGCCGAATCCCCTTTTTTTTATTAATCCAGAGATTGTCTTTGAAAGTGAAGAATGGGTTGATGAATCAGAGGGTTGTCTTTCCTTTCCTGGGATTACAGTGAATATCAAGCGCCCACAGAAAGTCGTTGTCAAAGCGTTTGACCGGGAAGGGCTTGAATTTCTTTGCGAACGTGAAAATTACGCTGCGCGCTGCCTGCTTCATGAATATGATCATTTAGAGGGGATTACTTTTTTTGATCGTCTTTCAGTCTTGAAGCGGAAAATGTATGAAAAAAAACTATTGAAATATCGTCAATCGACGATGTAAGGACGTAATGAAAATAATCTTTGCTGGAACCCCTGAAATTTCAGCGATTGTTCTGGAGAATTTGCTTGCAGCAGGCCATGAAATCTGCGCCGTTTTAACGCAACCAGATCGGCCTTCTGGGCGAGGTCAGAAATTAATAGCCAGTTCAGTTAAGCTGTTGGCGTTATCGCATGAAATTCCTGTTTATCAACCCATTAGTTTAAAAGATATTGAAATTCAAAATGTTTTACAGGATTTCCATGCTGATTTGATGGTCGTCGTTGCTTATGGATTGATTGTTCCTCAGGTTGTGTTGGACATTCCAGGGTTGGGATGTTGGAATGTCCATGTTTCACTTTTGCCTCGATGGCGGGGTGCGGCACCCATTCAGCGAGCGATTGAAGCCGGAGATGCACTCACGGGTGTGACGATTATGCAAATGGATAAGGGCTTGGATACAGGGCCGATTTTGTTGCAGGAGTCCGTCGCTATTTTGCCGGAAATGACGGCAGGGGACTTGCATGATCTCTTGGCTGTGCGGGGTGCAGCCTTGTTAGTACAGGCTTTGGCAGATCCTCCATCTCCAAAAGCTCAGCCTTTAGAGGGGAGTACTTATGCGGCGAAGCTGACCAAAGAAGAAGCCCGTATTGATTGGGCAAAAAATGCAGTGGACATTGAACGAAAGATTCGCGCTTTTTCTCCTTGGCCCATTTGTTTTACAGGCTACGGTGGTCAGATCATTCGGGTTTTGAAAGCCTGTGCGCTGGAAGGAAAAAAAGCAGAGATTGGATGTATTCTTAATGTGAGGGATGATGCGATTGGGGTGCAAACAGGCGAGGGTATTTTAGACATTTTAAGTCTGCAATTGCCAGGTGGGAAGCCGCTGGATATCAAGGTTTTTTTGAATGGGCGGCCTGATTTTTTTAAAGTGGGGAGTATGTTTGAGTGAAGCCTGCATTGTTGATTCAAGATTTGAAAAAAACCTACCACAATGGTGTTACCGCTTTGCATGGAATTAATCTTGCCGTTCAAGAAGGTGATTTTTTTGCATTGTTGGGGCCCAATGGTGCTGGAAAGTCAACGACCATTGGTATTGTAAGTTCCATTGTCAATAAGACGAGTGGTTTAATTAAAATCCATGACTATCATTTAGATCATCAAACGGAAAAAGCCAAAGCCTTACTGGGGGTCATGCCACAGGAATATAACCTGAATATTTTTCAAAAAGTCACGCAAACCTTGCTGAATCAAGCCAGCTATTATGGTGTCTCACGAAGCGTGGCTTTGGCTTATTCTGAAGAATTATTAGAGCGTCTAGGTCTCTATGATAAGCGAAATAGCTTGGTGCGTATGTTGTCTGGCGGGATGAAGCGGCGTTTAATGATTGCGCGAGCCTTGATTCATCGCCCTCGGATTTTGATTTTAGATGAGCCAACCGCGGGAGTGGATGTCGAGTTGAGACAAGTTTTATGGGGGTTTTTTCGTGAATTAAATCAACAAGGGACAACGATTATTTTGACTACGCATTATCTGGAAGAGGCTGAAATGCTGTGTCGAAATGTGGCTATTATCAATAAAGGTCAGATTATTCGAGATGCTTCGATGGACTCTCTTTTGAAAGAACTGGAGTTTAATACCTTGATTTTGGATTTGGAGCAGCCTTTAGACGCTGTGCCAAAACTGTCCTATTCGGCAGCGCTTCAGTCGCCTACACAATTGGTGGTGGAAGTGGCGCGATATCAATCATTGAACGCATTATTTCAAGAATTATTAGCAGCCGATATTAAAGTGATGAGTGTAGCCAATGCGCAAAACCGCCTGGAGCGCTTATTTTTACATTTGACAGGAGATCATTCATGAAGGGGCCGCAATTTTGGATTGCATTGTATGGGATCGTTCGGAAAGAAATAGTCCGATTTTTGGATGGTTGGCCACAGACACTCTTGCCTTCAGCGATTACAACAGTGCTTTATTTTTTAGTCTTTGGTGAGGTCATGGGGCCTAAAATTGGAGCGATGCAGGGTGTGCCCTATACTGTTTTTATTACACCGGGCCTGGTGATGTTGGCGGTGATTACGAATGCCTATTCAAATGTGGTGAGTTCGTTTTATAGTGCACGGTTTAATCGTTCAATTGAGGAAATGCTGGTTTCGCCTATGCCTAATCCTTTGATTATTAGTGGCTATATGATCGGAGGTGTAGCGCGCGCGTTTATTGTCGGTGTTGTGGTTATTTTTATCAGCTTATGGTTTTCTGGATTTCATATGAGGCATTGGTTTTTAGCTTTAATCTTGATTGTCCTGTGTAGTATGTTATTTTCATTGGCTGGATTTATGAATGGGATTTTTGCACGTAAATTTGATGATCTGGTGATTGTGCCTACTTTTATTTTAACGCCGTTGATTTATCTGGGGGGCGTATTTTTTAATGTGGCGGACTTGCCCCGCAATTGGCAGTTTGTAGCGTATATCAATCCCGTGCATTATTTGATTGATGCTTTTCGCTATGCCTTGTTAGGGGTGAGCGCTTCGGAGTCAATTACTGTTGCATTAATCGGGATTATTTTGTTTATTGTGGGCTTGTTTACGGCGAACTTGATTTTAATGAATCGGGGTGTAGGGCTAAAAACTTAGGTTCTATTCGCGTGGCGCATCCAAGCTTGTACCACTGCTTTGACGAGGGTGGCTAATGGAATTGCAAAAAATAAGCCCCAGAACCCCCAGATTCCACCAAAAAATAAGACTGCTGTAATAATGACAACGGGGTTTAAATTAACTGCGCCAGAATATAAAAGGGGGACCAGCAGATTGCCATCCAAGACTTGAATGATTCCGTAAATAAGCATGACATAAACAAAATCAGGGCTGGTTCCAAATTGAATGAGGGCAATCAATGCGACAGGAATCGTTACAACAATTGCGCCTACGTAAGGAATAATTGCAGAGAGTCCGACCAGTAAGCCTAATAAAAAAGCATAATTCAAGTGTAGAATAGCAAAGCCAATCCAGGATAATGCGGTGACGAGTAAGATTTCAAATGCTTTTCCACGTACATAACGTCCCGTCATGAGGCGCATTTCATGGGCCACTTCTAAGATAAGTCCACGCTGATCAGGCATATATGCATCAAAGCTTTTTAAGAGGCCTTTTTTATCTTTGAGAAAAAAGAAGGTGACCAGAGGAATCAAAAATACATAGATGAGTGCAGTCATGACTTTAGACATCGAAGTAAAAGAACTTGCTAAAACCGTACTGCCCATATTGCTGAATGCAGAGAGATTAACATCCGTGCTGGTAATCCAGCTTTGAGCAGTATTGTTGGAGATTAAGCCCGGATAGGTGCTGGGAAGACTTGCGATAAAATCATGAAAGCTGGCTATAAACTGAGGGATTTGGCTGACGAGCTGAACAAATTGTTTATAAAGTGTGGGCAAGAGCGCAATCAGTGCATAGACAAATAGGCCGATAAAAATGCTATACACTAAAGTAATGGCTAATCCGCGTGGACAGCGAATTTTGGTTTGCAGGGCTGTAATGACGCCATCCAATAAATAGGCAAGGACCAGTCCGGCCAACAAGGGTGCTAATATTTGGCCGAAGAGCCAAATGAATAAAAAGGTCAGTAAAAGAACAATCAATAGAATGGCCGCTTCAGGATCACCAAAGTATTTAAAAAACCAATTTTTTAGAACGTTAAACATGTTTTTTCTGAATATTCAAAGTGGATTCATTGTAACTGATTCAGGTAAATTGTCAATTGTCCTAAAAAAAAGTATCATATCTAGGTTCAATTATAGGGGTAAAAAAATGAGCAAAATGACAAAGCGTTTAATGGGCATTCTGATTTTCATGAGCTTGCTTTTGAGTGCGTGTGCGGGAACGCCTAATCAGGAAAGTACGGGCCAATATTTTGATGACAGTGCAACAACGGCCCGGGTGAAAACAGCCTTGATGAGTGCGAGTATCACCGATTATTCGCTTGTTTCTGTTTCAACAAGTGATGGAGTGGTGCAATTAAATGGCTACGTGAGTTCAGATCAACAGGCTGAATTGGCTGGAACAACGGCACAAGGGGTGCCTGGAGTGAATCAAGTTGAGAATAATCTTGTGGTTAAGGCTTCGGATTAATTTGCTTCTTTTTGCGCATCTAAAGCCCAGAGGAGATGCACTTTCACCAAATCACTCGCGTCCTTTAATTTGCCTTGCAGGGCTTGAATAATCTGGGGAGAGTGCGGCGCGTTTCCGAGCGCAATCGCAATGTTTCTGAGCCAGCAATCATGTCCAATACGACGAATGGGCGAGCCCTCTGTAAAGTGCAGGAAGTCTTTTTCTGTCCAGGCGAATAAATCTAATAGATTCGGTTTGAGAAAACCACGGTGACTATGAAACCCTATTTCAGTTGCGGTTTGTGCAAATTTATTCCAGGGGCAGATGAATTGACAATCATCACAGCCATAGATGCGATTGCCAATGGCTTTTCGAAATTCAAGGGGAATGATACCGCGGAACTCAATCGTCAGGTAAGAAATGCAGCGTCTGGAATCTAAGACATGAGGTGCAATAATCGCTTGGGTGGGGCAGATATCAATGCAGGCAGTGCAGCGACCGCAATGACTTTTTGCGAAGGGTTCATCCAGAGGTAATTCAAGGTTTGTCAGCAAGGTACCCAGGAAGAAAAAGGAGCCTGCTTTGGGGTTGATCAGGAGCGTATTTTTTCCAATCCAGCCCAGGCCAGCTTTGACGGCAAGTGGGCGTTCCATGATGGGGCCGGAATCCACAAAAGGGCGAAATTGTGCATGTTGATCAGGATGGCAGGATAAAATAAAATCAGCCAATTTTTGCAGACGTTTGCGAATCAACTTATGATAGTCGCGATTTTGTGCATAGCGAGAAATCAAACCTAATTTTGGATTTTGTAGGACTTCATAAAAAGCAGGATCAGCCGGCAGATAATCCATGCGTACGACAATTACTCGGCGGGTATCAGGGACAATTTTAGTCGGGTCAGCTCGATCTAAGCCATAGCGACTCATATATTTCATTTCACCCTGATACCCTGCTTCTAACCAATTTTTAAGATGTTCGCGTGCCTCGCCTAAATGGGGATCGCTGATTCCTAATTGGGCAAAGCCGAGTTCGCGGGCATATTGTTTGATGGATTCAAGCATCAGGCTATTTCATCGCGCTCAAGGTGTAGTTCGTTGATATATTTTTGTGTGCATGCAGGGGGTAATTTAAAGCGCATTGCAAGCCATAAAATAATCAGACAGAAAATAGCTAAAACAATAAGGCTGCTGCTGAGCGTCAGGATATTTTTTCCGCCATAATTTCCGAGGTATGAAATCAGCATAATGCCGATAAAATAAGGCCACATCCAGATAGATTCTTTAAAGTTTAGGCTGATGCTGCGTGCGGTACAAAAGCGATAAATCATCAATACCAGAAAGCCAACTATTATGGCAATGCCCATTTTGGAGAGAATCGCCCAGCCACTCCAATAAGCAAGCAAAGTACAAATATAAAAACTGATAAAGGCCCAGAGATGCACAAAAGGCAGGCGAAGTGGGCGTTTTTGATCTGCTGCCTGACTGCGCAAAGCCAGTAGACAAATAGGGCCGACGGCGTAGGTAATGGCGAGTAGCGAAGTCAGGAAGGAAACCATGTTTTCCCAGCCTGGCAGTGGAGCAAAAAGGCACATTCCTAGGATAAAGTTGACGAGAATAGCATTGCGAGGGTTGCCTTGTGGGCAGATATGCTGAAAAAAGCGAGGTAGATAGCCGTTTTTGCTCATGCCGTAAAGCGAGCGTCCCGCACTGCTACAATACATCAGGCCCGCAGCAAGCGGAGCAATGACAGCTGCAAAATAGAGTAAAGGGAGGAGTGCAGGTAAGTGATCCTGCTGAATAATGCTCGCAAGTGGACTGTTGTGATGAGGCAGTTGGATATTGCTCCAACCTGAAGTTAAATTTTCAAGAGTCAGGGAGCTAAAAAAGGCAAATTGAATCAGTAAAAATAAAATCAAGCAAATACAGACAGATCCAACAATCGCGAGAGGGACAGAACGTCCAGGATTTTTGGCATCACCTGCCATTTCTGCCGCTTGTTTAAAGCCATTAAACGCAAAAATAATTCCCCCTGTGCTAATGGCGCCTAATACGCTCTTGACTCCATTTGGCATGAAACCGCTGTTAGCGGCATGCAGTACATGGGCGGGTGTAAAATAGTCAATTAAAATGGTGATTACAATAATGATTGGAATAATGACTTTGATGAGTGTCAGAATATTATTGCAGCGAATGAGCCAGCGAATAGAGTAAGTGTTAATGATGGTAATAATAAGCATCAAAATAGTTGCTGCAAGATAGCCAGGATGTGTGAGTCCACCATTCGATTTAATCATATTCGGTATGTAGAAGCTGGCATACTGAATAACAGCCTGGACTTCCACCGTCATAACGGAAAGATAGGAGAGCCAAATCATCCACGAAAACATGAAGCTGACGACTGTACCATGAGTATATTGTGGAATGCGTGCGCTGGAGCCGCTAATGGGGAGCATGGCGCAAATTTCCGCAAAGGCGAATGCAACAATGATGACAAATAGGCCCCCGATGATCCAAGATAGGCTGGCGGCAGGCCCTGCGATGGCGGCCGTATAATAAGCGCTAAAGAGCCAGCCTGAGCCAATGGTGGCTGAAATCGAAGTCAAAAGTAGGCCAAAAGTTGAGATGCTGCGCTTCATGGGTGAAAAATATCCTTATCCGCTTAAAAAACCATTTAACCAGGTTCAGCTTGAAAAAGCAATCTGGAATCTTTCCTTTTTTATGATATAGTCATTCTGAGAAAATTGTCGCGATAGGATCGTTTAATTGAATAAGAAGCTGAGCGTTTTTTTGAATGAAATTTGGTATCAAGGGCGTTTTCCCTGGATTATGGCTTTGCTTTGGCCATTTTCATTCCTTTATGGTGGATTATTTTTTGTTTGGCGTTTGCGTTATCGCTATTTTTACAAAAAACCTGTTTTAAAATTACCGATTATTGTGATTGGTAATTTAACAGTAGGAGGAACCGGCAAAACGCCATTAACCTTAGGGTTGCTGGCCTTTTTAAAAAATAAAAATTTAAAAGTAGGTGTGATTTCTCGGGGTTATAAAAGTAAAGCAGAATATGCAGAAGCGCCTGTGATCATTGAAGATCAGCATCGTGCTGTTGATGTGGGTGATGAGGCTTTATTGATTTTTAAAGAAACGCAGGCACCTGTTGCCGTGCATCATCAACGGATGAGAGCGGTGGAGGCTTTATTGATTGCACATCCTGATTTAGATTTAATTTTAAGTGATGATGGCTTGCAGCATTTGAAGTTGCCTCGTGCAATGGAAGTTGTGGTTGTGGATGGGCAGCGTCAATTTGGGAATGGTTATTTATTGCCCGCTGGGCCCCTGCGAGAGCCGTTATCTCGTTTAAAAGAGGTTGATTTTGTCGTTCAAAGTGGTGTTGATTTTAAATTGGAATCTTTTAATCTTTTGCCTTTAAATTCAGCGAATGAAAAAAAATCTTTAGATTTTGTGCGAGGGAAAACAATCCATGCAGTGGCAGGTATTGGCAATCCGGCGCGCTTTTTTGCGAGCTTAGAGGCGCTTGGCGCTGAAGTGATTTGCCATTCATTTCCAGATCATCATGCTTTTGTTCAGGCTGATTTTTCTGATTTTCAAAACGAATGCATTGTGATGACAGCGAAAGATGCAGTCAAGTGTCTGAATTTTATTTTGCCGCAAGCTTGTTATTTGAATACTAAGATAATCTTTTCCCCTCTATTCAGGGATGCATTTTGGCAAAAATTGTGCTATATTATGCGACTTGAATTACCATATGGATCGAAAGATGAATAAAAATTTATTGGAAATTTTGGTTTCCCCGATTTCAAAAACACCTTTGATTTATCGTAAAGAAAAAGAAGAGTTGTGGTCGAAAATAGATAAGTTAGCCTTTCCGATTCGTGAGGGCATCCCTGTTATGCTTATTGAAGAAGCGCGTCCTTTAACAGAAGAAGAATTGGATGGAAAAACACATGGCTAAACGAATTATTATTCCTGCGCGCTATGGTTCGACGCGCTTACCCGCAAAATTATTGATTCCGATTGCAGGCAAATCGATTTTGCAACATACTTACGAGCGGGCGCTCGAATGTGGCTTTGATAGTGTGCTGATTGCGACAGATGATGAGCGTATTGCGGCTTTGGCAGAAGGCATCAATGCGCCTTATTGTATGACGGATATTGAGCATACCACAGGGACCGATCGCTGTGCTGAGGCTATGGCCTTAAAAGGCTATGCGGATGATGATATTATTATCAATTTGCAAGGCGATGAACCTTTGATTCCGGTTGCAAATGTTTTAGAAGTCGCCCTGAATTTAGAGGCGCATCCTGAAGTTGAGGTGGCCACCCTCTGCGAAGAGCTGATTGAAAAAGGTGATATTTTTAATCCCAATTATGTTAAAGTTGTTTTTAATCAGGAAAATCATGCGCTTTACTTTAGCCGGGCTCCGATTCCTTGGGCGCGAGATGCGTTTCCAGGTGAAATGTCTGAAGAATTATTCTTCTATCGTCATATTGGACTTTACGCCTATCGCGGCCGTTTTTTGCGTGCGTATCCTAAATTGCATCAAAATCCGCTTGAGCGTTTGGAAAAGCTCGAGCAGTTGCGGGTGCTCTGGCATGGTTATAAAATTCATGTTGATATTGCTCCAGAGAATAATCCCCCGGGTGTGGATACGGCCTCCAGTCTGCAGGAAGTCAAGTTGCTCATTGAGCGTGGGATATCCTTTAAGCGGAGTTAAAAAAGAAAAGTTTCCTGTTCGTCTATCGCTTTGGATACCCCTCCCGAAACAGTAGACTAATCATCCAGATCATCCGCTCTAAAATGCGAGGTAGTAAGAGGTTGCTAATGATTAACACTGCTTCGGGGTTGAATGGGCGGATCTCAGCGCATCCTTAATCGAAGCATAATCAAATCCGCGTTGTAACAGTTTTTTTGTTATTTTTTGAATTTCTAATTTGTTCTCTGGATCAAAGTGGGGATATTTTTTTTTAATGAATTGACTCAGCTGATTGCCTTCATCATTGAGTTCCGCAAAGAGCACAAAACCGGCCTGGATGTCTGTGCTTTTAAATCCATGTAAGTGAGACAGCTCTTGCGTAATCCGGATTCGACCATAACCTTGATTCAGGCGATGGCGAATGCGACTTTCTAGAAAACGGCTGTTGCTGAGATAGCCCTCTGTTTGTAATGCTTCTAACGCTTCTTTGATTTGATCGGTATCTGTAAAGTGCTGCTCTAATTTGGCTTGAAGCTCTTTGACGCTGTGCTCGCGGCGAGAGAGATAGTCGATTGCTTTTGTTTTAATGGGGTTCATGGGATTAATTCTGATTGCTGAATGGAAGGGTGAGATTCATAAAATCTTTTACGAGCCCTGAGTCAGGAGGGAGCGGAAGTGGAGAGGATTTTTTCACGGCGAGGACGGCTTGACGGTCAAAGGCTAAGTTTCCACTGGATTGACTGACTGAAACACTCAGGACATTGCCTTGATGATCAAGATGAATTTTAAGCGTAGTGGTCAAAGGAGTATTGGGAAACTGATTGATCCAATTGGCGCGAATGCTTTGCTGAATGAGTCCCATATATTTTTGTTGTAAAGTCAGATTTTTTGCGGCTTGTGCGGCGCTGGCGGCTTCTTTTTGACTGCTGTTGACGGCTTGTGCCAAATTGGATAATCCGAGGGCTTTTAGTTTTTGTAAAGCCTGCTGTTTTTGGACACTGGATTGTTGTGATTTTTGCTGAACCTCTTTTTGCTTTTGAATCTGAATTGCATCTTTGTCTTGTGCAACTTGCTCTGGCATGGGTTTTGGCTTGGGGGGTGTGGGCGTTGGGCTGGGTTTGGGATTGGGTTTATCCGTGGGGTTTTTAACCGGGGGCGTTGGTGGACTGGGTGCAGGGGGAATGGGGGTAATGATTTTGGATGTGCTGGGTTGAGGTAAAATTAAGACCGCATTGACAATTTGCACTTGCTGAGGAGATTTAGCCGCTGTGCCAAAATTAAAAATCTTAGGATTGGAGTAGCCTAAAATGATGGCAATGAGCAAGATGGCAAAATGCAGCCCGAAAGAAATCCAGTAAGGCCGATTTGCTTTATTCATGGGCTTTTACTATTGCTGGGATTGTCTGTCATCAGTCCAATGCTTGCAGCCCCGGCTTGTTGTAAGAGCGCCATTGCAGTAACGACATCACCATACCCGACGCTTTGATCTGCGCGGACATAGATTTTTCGGTCTGGATTTTTAGTCAGTGCATTGCTGATTTCGGATTGTAGATCACTTGCATTAATCGGCTGAGTAGGCGTGGATGAAATATTCGAAAAGTAATTGTTAGAGGCATCTACTGAAATAATAATCGGTGGAATATTTTGATCAGGCAATGCTTTGGCTGTCGCTTTGGGTAAATCAACTTTGACGCCTTGGGATAAAAGCGGTGTCGTGATCATAAAAATAATCAGCAAAACAAGCATTACGTCGATATAGGGTACAACGTTGATTTCAGAGATTTGTCTTTTTCTGTGACGTGTTTTTTTCATGAACGGCGCGCCGATCCAAGTTGACGGGAAAGTAGATTAACAAATTCATCAGAGAAGTTTTCGTATTCGTTGAGTTCGACTTCAATCAGAGATAAAAAACGGTTATAGGCAATGACCGCAGGAATGGCTGCAAAGAGGCCCATTGCTGTTGCAATTAAGGCTTCAGCAATGCCCGGTGCAACCATTGATAGAGTGGCTTGCTGCACGCCACCTAGGGCAATGAAGGCGCTCATAATTCCCCAAACAGTACCAAACAACCCCACGTATGGGCTCACGGAGCCAATGGTTGCTAAAACAGTGAGGTTGTCTTCGAGGCGTGCGGCCTCACGGCTAAAGCCCACGCGCAATGCGCGCTCAATTGTTTCAATCACGACTGCGGGCTCTGCATTGCTATCTTGCATTTTAGAAAAAGCCTTAAATCCTGCTTGAAACAATGTAGCAGAACCTTCCGTTTCAGTAGGTAGAGACCGAAATAATTGCGCTGGATCCGCGCCGGACCAGAATTTTTTAGTGAAAGTGCTGGAGGTCAGCTTGGCGCTTTTAAGGAGTTTTATTTTTTTTAAAATTAATCCCCAGGAGCAGACTGAAGCGGCAAGCAATAAAAGCATCACAAATTTGACGACCCAGCTTGCACTGAAAACCAAGCTTAAAATTGAGATCCCACTTCCACCCATTCAATGTCCTTACTCTTTTTAATAGGCTATTCTAACGCGAAGTCAATGATGATGCAAAGGGCAATCCTAATGTGGTTGGACTTCCTTCGATCAGATTGAATTGAAGCGGTTTTTCCGAAACCAATACCACGGTTGAGCCGAAATCAAAATAACCCAGCTCATCACCGATTTGAATCGGAATGGAGAGTCCCGAGCCCTGTGGAAATCGAGTTCTGATACCTGAGACCATCAGCGCGCCAACCATCACAAAAGCGAGGCAGCCCTGCGTTGAGGTGATATAAAAAACCATTCGTTCGTTTTGCGCAAAAAGTCCATCAATACCGGCCGCTGTTTTGAGATTGACTGAAAACAGTTTACCTGGAATAAACTGGATTTCAGTGATTGTTCCTGCAATAGGAGAATGAACGCGGTGATAATTATGCGGTGCCAAATAAATCGTTGCGAAGCTGCCTTCTTGTAAGGACTTTGCACAGGGGTGATCGCTCAATAAAGACTGCACGCTATATTTTTTACCTTTAGCTTGAATTAAATGGCCTGCATCGGTCTGTCCGAATTGACTCAAGATGCCCTCCGCAGGTGCTCCCCATTGAGGGGGTTCAGGAAAATATTCCGCTGCCTGTTTTGCCAATTCCCGTGTAAAAAAGGCATTAAAGCTCGGGTAGCTGAAGGGGTCTTTTTGTTTTGCTGTTTTCATATCAATCGTGTAGTGTTTCAGCGCCGCGTGGATAAGTGAATTTTTAACCCAAGTGATTTTGCAATTGGCTAAGTATCCGCCTAGGCGTGAGAGAAGCTGTTTGGGTAGAAGGTATTGCAGGGTGATAAACATTGTCAAAATAGGGCCTCTCGATTTAAAATAACAATTATACAGTGAAGTCAGAGAAAAGCTCAAATGAATCGATCCGGGAATTTGCTTTGTCGCGAAATGCTGAGACGTCTTCATTATAGTAAGCATTGTCCCGTGATTACGGTTGCAGGAACAAATGGAAAGGGAACAAGCTGTCATCTTTTGGCTGATTACTTTCAGCGGCGGGGAAAAAAAGTAGGCTTATTTACTTCGCCCCACTTAATCTCTTTTAATGAGCGGATTGTTGTGGATCAGCTGAAGGCAACCGATGCGATGATTGCAGACGCGATGATGCAGGTTAATGCGGTGCAGGGAGATCTGGAGCTGGGCTATTTTCATCAAGCATTTCTTGCTGCAATGCTTATTTGTAAAGAAGCGGACGTAGACTTGTTAATTCTAGAAGTAGGAATCGGTGGGCGTTTAGATGCGGTGAACAGTATAGATGCAGATGCAGTCCTCCTGACCAGTATTGCTTTGGATCATACCGAAATTTTAGGTGAGACTCGTGAACAAATTGGGTTTGAAAAAGCTGGAATTTTGCGTACAGGGCAGATTGCAGTCTGTGGAGATGTGGCCCCCCCCCAAAGTATTTTGGCTGAGGCTGACCGATGGGGCGTATCGCTTGCACTGCGGGATCGTGATTTTAATTTTCAGGATATTGCGAACTATCCCATTGCGTATATTCCACGTCAGAATGCATTGGCAGTATGGGCTCTTTTACAAAGAATAGATGCAGATTTTGATGCCTTTATTTTTGGTGTATCTTTGGCTAATTTGAGGGTACCTGGACGGATGGAATGTATTGCAGTTCAGCCAGAAATTTTAATTGATGTGGCGCATAATCCAGAGGCTGCGGGGTATCTTTCTGATTACTTAAGATCGAATCCTGTTTCTGGAAAAACCTACGCGGTGTTTTCAGCTTTGAAAGAGAAAGACATTTTGCATCTTTGTCAGCCGTTATGGAAGATCGTAAATAGCTGGTTTTTAATTGAGCTTGTTCATGAGCGTGCGGCAGATTTTGAGGGCTTGCACCGCGCATTGCCTGACTCAAATTATATTGATTTTCAATCGATGCCTGGGCTTTATCAGTCGGTCTTAAAAAAGGCAGGGCCGGAAGATCGAATTGTAGTGTTCGGTTCATTTATGCTTGTGAGTTTATTTATAGAATGTCATAATCAGGAAAGATTATTATTAGGGGGTGTTCGTGGTTCAATCATTTAATATACTGGATTGGGGTATTTTTATCGTCATGATTTTGTCGGTTCTCATGGGGTTTTTTTTGGGACTGATTCGCAGTTTTATTTCTACGCTGATCTGGGGGCTTTCCTTTTTTGTATCCATGATGGCGGGTCCTACCTTGTCAGGTGTATTTGGTAATCTAGTCGGGAGTGGGGTTTTGCAATTATGGCTGACTTATGCTGCAGTCTTTATTGCAACGCTTGTGATCAGTATGGTTGCGAGACTTATTTTACGCTTTATGTTGACCCCCAATCAAATTGGTTTTTTTGATCGCCTGGGTGGCGCAGGGCTCGGTTGGGTGCGCGGAATGTTAATGGTGAGTGTGTTTTTATGGTTTATGGTTTTGAGTGGTTTTGGAGGGGTTCAGGGTGGTTTGTATCAAACTTCAATCTTGGCCGGCTGGTTTCAACCTTATGTGAATCTAGTTTCTCGCTTATTTCCAAGTGTTGGAGCTGCAATTCAAGGTGCGGGTCAGCAGTTGGGTGGACAGCAAAATCAACAAGCTCAGCAGAATCAGTCGAGTCTCAATAATAACCCTGCGCCTATCGATCAGGCGGGAGGGCCAAATCCTTACAAAATGATGGGGCAGGGCGGTGGCTCAGGGACTGGTGGATTGAATTCTGATTTGCCTGGAATGCAAAGTGTCATGCCTTGGATTAATACATTATGGAATATGATGGTCAATCAAATCGAAAAGATACTATAAGGTACTATAGGGTCAGGGCGGTCCAATTCTATGATACAATCCCCTTGTAAGCTTTGATAAGTTCAAAGGCAAGGGCGTTTTCAAAAAGCGCAGCTTTGACATTTTTGATGTCATTGTGGCGACAAATATTTAAAGCAAAGCTTCGGAGCCTGGCAAAGACGC
>CANJQG010000022.1 GCA_947476405.1 Thiotrichales bacterium | reverse complement strand
TTTAAGTATCACTATAATATCGACTTAAATCCATATAAATCAATCTATTAACATTATTTAACACTAAAATCCTCATGCTTAGGTCAGGGCAAATTTGGATATGATTTGCGCATCTGCGTAGTTATCCCTTGTTCCGTAGCGTCGGGCCTCACAATGACCAATCGTTCCATCTCGACTTAACTGTGCTCTAGATTGTGTCCAATGCGTAACTCGCCTTTCATAGCATGGTTACTCGAATGCAGGTCGATTGCAATGGCAGGAAGTGAAGGCAAATAAAGATCTGAGGTCAGCTGCCCCAATGAAGACACCAAGACCATAATCAGAAAAATCAGTTTTTCACGTGATCTTATTTTAGAAATCATTTTGCCCCTCACTAATCAGGTTTTTTAATGCAGATCCAAAGCCATTTTAGTTTCATTCAAATCATAAATCGAGCGCATTTCTGCGAGCAAACCATCAGACATCACTCCGAAAACCGTCTCATAAACATGACCGCCATTTTTAGTATGATATTGCAAGACAATTGCAAAATGCTGCCCATCTGCAGCTTTTAATTGAACCACTGGATCAAAATGAGTGATTTTGGATAGGGCAGTATCTTGATAAGCCTTTGGATTACCAAACTGCGCAATAAACTCAGCACGATTCGCATCTCTCCAAAAAGGCGAGTTGAATTGAAAGTTATCGGCCAAAGTGTCTGGATTTAGGGCTCCTGTAACCAGCCAAACCTCTACTAAAGTCATCATTTCTTCGATTGTCCATTTTTTCATGTTTTATGCTCCTTTACGTGATTCACATTTGCCATTATACTGGATGAAATATTTTTACTAAAGTGATATAATTTCAAATTAACTTAACAAAAAGTTGATATAATGGATCACCTGGCTCATATCAACGCATTCATCGCCATCGTCGAAGAAGGCACGCTTCACGCAGCTGCGCTCAAACTTCACCAAACCGATGCAGCCATCAGCAAAAAGCTCAGCAAATTAGAAGCAAGCCTTGATGTTATCTTGCTGGAACGTGGTCATGGCAAAATGAAATTAACCGACATTGGCCAGCCCTATTATCAACTCTGCAAAGAAGTCATCGAGAAAATCGCTAATGCCAAGCAGTTAATTCAACAGGTGACCGCTATCCCGCGCGGAGAGCTAAAAGTCCACGTCGTTAAACAGAATGCCGATCGCCACATCATGCCGAAACTCAAAGACTTTCTGAAACAATATCCTGAGATTCAACTGACTCTCACTACATCAGAACACATCCCTGATTTTTCGCGCGGCGAAGTGGATATTTTGTTTGGCATTGCGATGCCGATTCTGGATCAAGGCGATAATCTGGTACGCAAAAAAATAGGCCTGACACGCGACATTATCTGCGCCACACCCGCATTTTTAGCTGATCATGGAATCCCGCAAAAGCCCAAAGACTTGATCGCTCTGCCCTATATTTGCCACACTGCGCGTCGCCCACTGAATCTTATTTCTTTTGACAATGGGACTGAATTACAAATCCAGCCATTTTTAAAATTTGATCATCATGAAAGCCTACTCAATGCTGCCTTACAGGGCCTCGGCTATGTTTACGTCAAGAAGTATATGATTGAAGATGAGTTGAAGTCCGGGCAATTGGTAGAAGTCCTCGCCAAACATAAAAAAGCGCAGTGGCCGATTTATGTTTACTATCGTTATCAAGCTTATCCTGACCCCAAAGTGCGGGCGTTTATGGAGTATTTTACTTAAATATGAACCGCCATGGTCTCCAGTTCCACCACAGAAACAGGAGGCTGCCCCTCAAACACTTTATGACCTTTCGCTGAAACATAGCCATTGGCCCTCAAATGTTTTAAAAAGGCCACACGATCTCTGGGATTCGCAAACTCCCCTGCAAACACGCGCATGCCCGCTTTACAGAATGGCGTGAGGCTGGGATGCGTCGCTGGCACTGGCTTAAACCAACGACCTTGATCCTCATCCGTTAAATCATGTCCATCCTCAATGAAATCAGCGGTCAATTGGATAATATCCGTATCATCGGGGTCCGTTGCATAACCATCCTCTTCAACAGGTGGCACATGACGTGCGGCAACGGTTGGCACTGCCAGTTCAAGCGTTTCTGCATGTACCTCCAGCTCTCGCAACAACGCATCCAACTCTGTATCACCGGGAATCAGCACACGATCTACTTCTGCCAAAATATCCGTTTTAAAATATCCGAACCCATCTCTGAGAATAAATTGCAAACGATCAGCCAAACAAAAAACGGCTCGCTCTGTACGTGGTGGTTTGATGATATGGGGCAGCGCATAATTATCTCGTCCATCCAGACTTTTGACAAAATCAATTAAATCGCAACGATGATGCAAATCATTAATCGCACCCTCAATGTGCGCATGGTGATCCGGCAACAGCAGCGCAACCAAACAGCCAATCATGACGGACATGGCCTCTGCTTTAATGCAGGCCTCACCCAATGGGCCACGCCAATGTTGCAAGGTGGCCAATATGTCCTGATTAAACTCACAACGCCAGGCAACCATCTGCTCCTCAACCAATTTTTTGATCGATGCCGTTGCCGCAGTGAGTCTTGCTGGATCAACCGGTTTAGCCGCAAACACTACTGCCAGTGCAGGCTTTGTCACACGCTTAAAATAGGGATTATAGTGATCAAATAAATCACAGGAGAGATTCACCTGTTCAGGATCAAACAAAGACGCCCCCTCCCACATCCGCGTCACCACTTCTTTTAAATTGGTATATGCAGGTGCAACATTGCGGGTTTCAGAAGCATTAAACAAGGTTTCCTGCACGCGCTTGTCTTTTGACACAAAGGAAATCGTCAGCCCCAAGGTCACCGCCTTCGCCCCAGACACCGCTACCATTTTGGCCGAAAATTGCAGCACAATCTCCCCCAATCCGGCTGCTTCTGCAAAATAAGTATCGGGTGGAATAAAGCGATCAAATCCTTTATGATGAAGTGACAAACAAAAACCCAGCGGTTGCCCAGGCATCGGCATCACTAAACGCGGCCCCAGGGTTTGAGGCATGCCAGAAAAATTTTGCAAATATTTGACATCAAATAAATCAAAACTCTGATCGTCATCGATCGCCTGCTGTATGCTTTGGCCTAAAGTGACATACGCTTTTAACTGCGCTGTATTTTTCCGTGTCTGCGCCTCCCCATCCAAGCGCATTTCCTCTTCTGGATACGTTGGAAAATGGCTAAATGCATCTGCTGCCTGTCCAGAAGTATGATAACGAGGTCCCCACTGAGTCTGATGCTTGCGTTTCAATTCTGCTCGATCACAACTCGCATAACTAAAACTTTGAACTGGAAGACAACTGCCATCGCCGTAGGGGGCTCTCAAACCAGTATGCAAGCCTTCTGCTGTCGTCGCATACCCTCTTCGCCCATACAGATCATGCAGGGGAATGGATCCCATTTGAAAGGGAGAAACAAAAGTCAGTAAATTTTGAGGCTCTACAAAATCATTCGCATATTTAATCGCAGGACAGACATAAATCTGATATCTACAGACTTGATTTTCTTCAGGAATGGTAAATGTCTCTCGATGAGCCAATTGCCCGGTGAGCGCAGTCTCGCGATCCAAACGAGCCTGTTGCCGCTCCAACATTTCTTTTGATTTTTTCTCTTCAAAACGATGAAGCGCAGTCACAGTGAGATTGTACATCTCTGTATAATGTTTTTTCAAACCATCTAATGCAGCGCCCAGCACCGCTCTGGCATCAATTTGCCGCAAATGCTCGGAGACCGTACGCAGATAAGCCATGACATCCGTCAAATCCTGCAGCGCACTTTCAGGAATCGGTGCTTTTGCATCATCATCCAGCGGCATGACCTGCGCTGCATAGGCTTTATGAAAATCCAAAAATGCCGCAACCCGCTCTTTGAGCAAATGCAAATTAGGGAATGAAAAACGCCCCACCGCATCCGGAACTGCTCCATGCATCTGCCCAAATTGGACTAAGGCATCGATATGATAGGCTGCAACCACTCGTAAGGTTTCCAAAGTGGGATCTCGATCTCCACAAGGCGTCAGCAAACGGGTTCGCAATAACTCAAGTTGGGGCGGTGTCAGCGCTGCAAAATCAACAGGCAGATCCTTACCCGTCAAACTATCACTGCCGCGAGATTCCATCGTAATCGCCTGCATCAACGTCCGGGATTGCGGCACAAATGCTTCAGCCAACTCAGCGGGACGTGTCATTGCTATACGCGCCTGATTCACCAGACGTCGATCCGGCTGGGTTTGTAAAAAATGAAACTCTTTCATTTGCGCATAACGATCCGCAATCCGCACCTCAACACCGCGCATTTGCTCAGATAAGACTTCCTGCACCCGCGCGTCTAGCTTTTTTAGATCCTGCGATAAATCGCCATGATATTCCCGCATCAATGCTTTAATATCCGCCACGGACAAGGCATGATCAAAGACCAATCGATTTAAAAACTGCAAGACTTCATGATGCTGCTCGCCCAGGATTTTTTCCAGGCGATCAAAACGCAGATCAATATGTTTGCCCAAGACTTCAATTTGCTTGAATAGCGCTGCAATATTTTCCTGAATCTGCTTCAATGCCTCAGACAGGCCACTGCCAGCTGCTTCCTCATCACTCAAGGCGGAATGAATCCCCATTCCAACCATGACAATCCCGCCGATGACGAGACCCACCGGCCCTGCAGAAGCTCCAGAGGTAGCAATGGCCGTGTAACCTGAAGAAAATGCCATTGCTCCGGCGCCAACCTGCGTTAAGCCTCCAGCCAACTTAGGCTTACCCATCGCACTAAATATTGCCGCCCCCGCATAAGTGACACCATAAAGATGATTGGCTCCAGCCTGAACCGTATCCTGGCCATTGGAATCGACAGCAGCACCATCATGCATTTTCGGCACATCCGTGCGCTCATGCAGATTTTTATTGATCTCTGCATTGGCCTGCGCCCGCTGCTCAGGTGACATTTCTGTCCAATAAATCCGCCCATAGGCTTCAGCCTGAGACTTTGGGTCATTGGAGCGCAAAATTTCCGCACGTTGCGCTGGGGTCAAATTACTCGGCAAGCACTGCGCGAAGATGGACTGATTCAAATGGGTTGTCGCCACATCGGCCGCAGCACGATCCACACGAGGTGGTTCTGGCGCCCTCGCCACAGGAGGTCTTGCTTGTGGTCTTGACGCCGCTGGTTTAGACACAGGCTTTGGTGCTAAGTCTGGCCTGACAAATTCTGCTTCTGCAGCTTTCCGTGCTAGCTCTACAATAGGGCGTAATTCTTGCGCTGTTTCTGAACCAGGGTCATAGACAAGTTTTTGTGCATTGGATCTGACCTCTGCTCTTTGAGCAGATGTATATTTTTGTCCGTACAGCTTCTCTAGATCTTCTACAATGATATCCACTTCTGCTTCGTTTTCAGCTGTAGCTCTGTAAGAAAAAGACATAGGACGAACCTCCTCGGTTGGATCTAACTCAGCTGTTGCGGCTGGGCTGGTGAAAAATGAAAAGGGCACGCTGCTTTTGCTGACCCCATCCTCTGCATCAGGCTTCCAAGGCTGAAATTCGTCTAAACCATGGGCACGAGCAATTCCATCCACTGCTTTTTTGCCGTGCTGAAGTAAACTTTGTAACGGCCCTGCGGTCTCGGTTGCAGCACTCGAAAAAACACGGCGCGTCAGAGAAGGCCCTCGCCCTGAATGATCAGCCCACCATCCTGCAGCGCCACCAATAGCACCTTTTGCTGCCGCGACGGGAATGCTAAAAACATCATGCACCGTCTGAGCCAGGCCAATCAAGCCCTTACGACTGGCATTAGTAGGATGAGATTCCGGCAAAGTAGCATCCAATAACGATGCCTCACGCTTCCCTAAAAAATCACCTGCATAAGCGGTTGTCATCAAGCCTGCATTAAACGCCAATCCAACGGGTGTAAACTTCAAGCTTTTTGCAACCAGATGCGAAACACCCACCCCTATACTTGCCTCTGCCTTATCCGCACCCAATTCACTTGCACCTGTTTGCTCAGCAAGCCAGCGTGCGCCTTGACCTGCTGCGCCTCCCAAAAATCCTGGCGCCAAGCCAACCGCAGCACGCCTGACTCCAAAGCCGATTTCCCGCATCGCATCCATTGTAGTGTGTTGCCTTGGGAGATAAGTTTGAGCACGCGCTCTGGCGGATTCACCTCCGTGTTTCTCCACTAAATCTAAAAGCGTTGTTTCTGCTTGCATACGCCTGTCATCCGACAAAAAACCGCCTCGTTCCAAGCGCTGCGCCAATTCGACTGCTTTCACGTGATCTTTTTGAAATGCAGGATTTGGCAATGGCTCAGAATAAGCCTCTTGATGGATGCGCGCAGACATGGATTTTTTAGGCGGCAGTGCAACGGGCTCTGTCGCAACCGAAGGCGCTAATGCTCCAGACTTAAACGATGGTAGATGAGCCCCTTTTTTCAAAGCTTCGGCATAAGCTTGCAATGCCTGAGCTTGAATCTCTACAGCCCTGATTTCATGCGCTCGCTGCGTACTTTTTTCTTGCACATACTCTTCTAGAGTTTGCGCTGCCTCATCTGCAGCATGCTTAATTGCTTTCATGGCCTGCTGCAAATCATGACCTGCTTCTAAAACGCCTTCGCTTGAAGCAAGATCCCAACCCCTCGCCTCGGCCTGCTGACGCACTAACTCAAAAGCAAATTGCTCTTGCTGAATAAAATTCATATATTCTTCGCCAGCATGATAACGATTGGATGTCATTTTGACTTCCAAACGCTCGCAGAAATCCTGTGCTCTTTCCTTTAAAGCCTCAGCAGACTCTGCACGAGAATCCTCCAAAGATTCTACATACTCAGCATCAGGATCTTTTGCAATACCAGCCGCTTGTCTAGTCGGCTTAGATTTGAGAGCTGGTGCTGTTACATCAAGCTCGATCACCGGCTCATCAACCATCTCTTGGAAATGCTCATCAAACAGAAAAATACCCTGTTGAGCTACGCTTTTCGGGGCAGGGCCAATTACAATCATGGGCATATAACCATGCGTTATATACCGCTTTGTCAATATCTCACCAAGCCTTTCATTGACTGGATCAAACTGAATAAATATCTTGTGCATTCCCTTTTTCTTCGCCTGCCCTCTTAGCTTTTGGAAGAACTGCAGCAGAGCCCCTGTTGAAGCTGTGCTTGCCCCTGCATGCCTTCCCCCCACCGCAATGGAATCCAGATAAACCAATAAATGATGATTATTCGTTTGAATGGCAGTGTAGCGCACAGAGACTTTTTGACCATCCGCTAAGGGCCAGGTTTTTCGCACAAATTTAAAAGTATCAGGAATCGTTTGACCAAATAAGTCTCGCGATACTGAATATTTGAGGCTTTTCCCAGCTTCACCAGCGATTAATTCAAATTTAACTTGATGTAAATGATAGGCATCAGGATGATCTCCACGTACATGCATTTCATAACAAGGCTCTTCTCCTCGCAACTGCTGTAATTCCAACAATGCAGTCGCACGCCTAACGTGATCTGAATTTTCAGGATCAAAACGCTCCGAGACTTCATGGAATTCATCAAGTGCTGTGTCATAAAGATCTGCACCCGCATTTTCTAAACGATTACTGAGTTTATGTAAATCCCACGCTTTGTCTCTCGCTGTAGCTTCTGAGTCATCCGATTTTTTCGGACCTACCTCTCCATGCATACCATTCCCAAGATAAATTAAATAAAAATTATTTTAACACAACTATCAATCCGACTAAATTAGGTAGAAATACGGTACAAAAACTTGCAATTTTCAATAAAATAATATATAATCCAACCAAATAAAACAGAAAGTATCAAGGCAAATGTTGTGACGATTTCCCTCAAGAATCACCCCTCACTACTGTATACAGAAGATATTCTCAATATCTGCAAACCTTTACGCTGCCTCAACATCACTACCTTTGCCAATGCACGCGTCGATCATCAAGGCCACTTTTCATCGATCTGCACCAGCCCTGATTTTATGTTGAATTATGTCGACAAAGCTTATCAAAATGCGGATCTCCATGTGCGCAAACAATTCAACGATATTGGCAACTGCCTGATGTGGGATGCAATGGATTGTTTTGGCAAAACTGCAGAAATGCTGGATGATGCTGCACGCTTTAATTTCCGCCATATTTTTACAATTATTGAACCTCAGGCAACGTATACGGATTTTTATCACTTTGGCACGCATTTACCGCACCAGGGCATGAACCAGGTGTATGTCAGTCAGTTTGATTTACTTAAAACCTTTGTCCGCTATTTTAGAGAAATCGTCGATCAATCAAAAACGCTCTCACAGGCTTATTCGATTAGCATTCCACCCTTAGCGCAGCATGAATGTCAGATTGAAATGCCTGAGCCTCTACTTGATTTGGAGGCAGGGCGTCGCGACTTTCTCAAGGCTATGCATGCACAAAGCTCCAAGCTAGCATTGGCTCCCCGGCAGATTGAGTGTGCACATTATCTGCTACGCGGCTTAAGTGCTAAAGAAATTGCCCAACAGCTGGGCCTATCTTTCCGTACGGTTGAAGGTTATATTGACTCGCTTAAGCGTAGAATGCAGGTGCGAAATAAGTCAGAATTGATTACTGCTTTGCTGTCTGACCTGTCGCCAACTAAACAGCAATAAAACTTGAAGCCTTCAATCTATATAAACAATGCGGCAAATCAGCATGCACAAAATCTTTTTCATATACAACAGATGTTCCGGCTCAAAAACAAGGCTATTTCAGCAAAAACAACGGGTTCTCTATTTTTTTGCCTAAAATGTGGCCACTAAATTATGCATATAATTTATCTTTAACTCTATTAAATTCTTGACATATAGAGCTAGTATATTTAAAATAGTGGTCACTACAGGCTATTTTGATTTTTTTATGCACATAGACAGTTCAAGCACCACCGTCAACGGCAAAGTATACACCCGGCATCTGCTCAGAAACAGCTACCGTAAAAACGGCAAAGTCACACATGACACGATCGCCAACCTCAGCAAGTGCTCGGATGAAGAGATTGCGGCCATGAAACTTGCTCTGCAAAACAAGCGTAAGATATCCGCCATCAGCACGGCTGCACTTGGGGTTGAAGTTCAGCAAGGGCTGTCGGTTGGCGCGCTGCTGGTTTTGGAGCATGTCGCAAAGTCGATTGGTCTGACCAAAGCGCTGGGCAATACGCGGGAAGGACGTCTGGCACTGTTTCAGGTTTTTGCCAGAGTGATTGATCAGGGCTCCAGGCTCTCAGCGGTGCGCCTGTGTAAAAGCCATGATATCGAAGGCATTCTGGGGCTTTCAGACTTCAACGAAGAAGACCTGTACGCTAATCTGGATTGGCTGACTGCGCAGCAGGACAAGATTGAGAATGCGCTCTACGGGGCGCTGCATCCCGACGCGCAAAGTAAAAATGAACTCTTTTTGTATGATGTCAGCAGCAGTTATCTGGAAGGCGAACTCAATGAACTAGCTGAGTTTGGCTACAATCGCGACAAAAAGAATGGCAAGCGTCAGATCGTATTGGGCCTGTTGTGTAATCAGGAAGGCACGCCAGTCAGCATTCAGGTTTTTGATGGCAACACCAATGACACCAAAACCTTCAAAGCCCAGGCTGACAAGGTCTCCAGCCGATTTGGCGGAGGCTCAGTCACCTTTGTAGGGGATGGCGGGATGATCAAAGGCCCGCAGATTGAGGACCTGGAAGCAGCAGGCTTCCATTACATCACGTCCATTGGCAAGCGACAAATCAGCAGCCTGATTGATACTGGCGTGCTGCAGCTTTCTCTTTTTGACAAACATCTTTATGAGATTGTTCGTGAAGCAGAAGGGATTCGATATTTGCTGAGATGCAACCCCAAAAGAATGCTCGAGATCCGTAAAACCAGAGCCAGTCAGCTGGCCAAGCTGCAAAAATGGCTGGATGAGAACAACGTCTATTTGCAGGAGCATAAACGGGCAAAGCCAGCGGGCTATCTCACAAAACTACAGGCCAAAATTAAAAGCATGGGCCTCGCAGGCTTTGTAGAATGCGCCTTGGATGAGCGCAGTATTCGCCTGATCATTGACGCAGACAAGCAGGCCGAGTGCGAACAATTGAATGGCTGCTATGTTGTCAAAACAGATCTGCCCGTAGAGGCTGCAAGCAAAGAGGTTGTGCATGCACGCTACAAGGCGCTGATCAATGTTGAACACGCCTTCCGCACCTGCAAGACAGGCCATCTGGAACTGCGCCCTATCTATGTCAGGAAGGCAAGCCGCACACGCGGCCATGCACTGGTTGTCATGCTGGCCTACCGATTGGTTCAGGAGCTGGCAAAACTTTGGAGCAATCTTGACCTGAAGGTTGAAGAAGGATTATCGATGCTGGGGCAATACTGCAAAACAGAGTTAATCGTAGGCGGCGCCAGTCACGGCGACCAAGTTCAAAAGCCAAGTTCAATCATTGCAGACTTATTTCGAGAGGCAGGTGTTAAGCTCCCTCAAAAATGGCCCGCTAAAAAACAGGCAAAAACAGGAGGTGTATACACTAAAACGACACTTGGCAAAAACAGAAAATCACGCTAGGCGCTTTTTAAAATGAGGCTTGTAGGTGTTTTTTGACTTGCCAAATCTCCGGAACATCCGATCAAACGTATCCGGAAAGGCTCATATCAGCCAAAGTATAATGCCACTAAAATTTCAGACAACAAAGTAGCGTTCTAAATTCCTAGAAGTTAAAATGGGTGGCATGTTCCATAATAGTAAAAAAGTAGGAATCAACAATAATCCTGCTACGGCAAACCCATCACGCACAACAGAGACAATATGCTGCTCTTCTTTCGCGCCATGTTGATGCGAAATTAGTACATTAATGGCACCGAGTGTGCCGAATAAAATGACCACCAATGTCGCAAATAACCAGCCAACCAATGCGCCAGCTGCCAGCACATCAGTGCTTAAATGAGCCAGAAACAGCGTTTCAAAAAAGCTGGTAGCGGAATTGACAATACTGACGGCAATTAAGGGCGTGAGTAAGTGCAATAGGGGATAAAAATCGTTTTTCAGTGAAAAAATAGGATGTTTCATGAGAGAGCACGTTGCATGAAAATAAGATGGTGTGATTTTATCACAAAGGTATCATCATGACGTGAAGTATTTTGAGCTTATCATAGCAGTCTTGAGGGGATAACCCTGCGATGATTTGTCGTTGGATCAAAAATTAGTTCTGCCTAAAAATTTGTCCCTTATTGCTCTCAAGAGCTCTTGGATCATAAAACATCTCATTACAGTAAATCAGATCATCCTTAAAGCTCATGAGGACTGCAGAGCGAACCACTCCAATGGGCGCGGGAAAATCGATGTCGAAAGCAAGCATCACTTGATCTTGTGCGCTAAACTGCGCCCGAATGGTTATTTTTTTCATGAAGGCGCAGAATCCTTTTGCGGCCTGAAGCGCAGCCTCTTTGCCTAAAACTTCTGCCAAAGGACTCAGGAGTGTAACTTCTGGATGAAGATATTTCGCAACCTCATCCAAGTTTTTATCGTTCATTGCCTGGTAATAGGCTAAAGCGGCATTCAAATTCTTATCTGACATCTATTTTCTCCGTTTTGATTACACATTCCCACTCTTAGATGGGTCTCTTTATTTTAGGTTTAGGCAATGGCAATTCGTCCGCTGCGACTCGTATCAATTGTGCTAACCAATCACTATCTTCCCACAGCCCCCCGAAATCAAAAAATACAACTTTGCACCTGGATAAGGCGATGCTTCAAGAGATTCTCCAAGCAGAGTCAATTTGTGGCATAATATGCCTATCCTTGCAGTCATAAGCCCATTATGCCACAGACAACCCTAAAAGCAGACCTACAAATCAAAGTCGATTACAATGCTTCTGACAAAGATAAACAGGCCATCCGCGCTGGAATTGTGGCATTTAACGAAAGCATTATTCACGAAACAGTGAAAGGCTTTTCCGTCATATTGAAAGACAATCACGATAAAATATATGGCGGCCTTTTAGCCTGGCTGCACAGTGAGTCCGTTTATATTGACGTGCTCTGGGTTGATGAGAGCGTTCGGCACCACCAGTATGGAACAAAACTACTGCTTGCTGCCGAGGAAGAGGCCCGCAAGCAAGGTTGCATCTATTCAACCGTCGACACCTTCAGCTTTCAAGCCGAACCATTCTATGTAAAAAGCGGCTATCAACGTCTGGGTGAAATCAAAAACTATCTCTTTCAGCATTCCAAAATTTTTCTGCGTAAGGATTTAAGATAGCACTTATTCTTAAACGCTCGTTTTTAATGCGATCTCTACCACGCCGTTGGGTTCAAATTGATCCATCAAATGTTTGTACATTTCGGCCCTGTCTGCACTGCTTATTGTGGGGAAAAGTAGTTCCTGCGTATAGATCGCAATATCCTCTACAATCCGCTCGCAGCGATAGTAAGCCAAAATTTCAGCATTCACTTCAGTCTGACCATAGCCTTTATAAAAAACTTCCTCTTCATACGGCTGATTCCATACATTACCCACCCCACCGCCAATAAACATCAGATCGCGTTCTTTTGGAGCTAGAATGGGTTCATCCCAATCGACAATATAAAACGCACTGTCCGCACTGATCAAGACATTCCCCGCGTGAATGTCGCTATGACAAAGTACAAATTCCAGATAATGATGCTGCAACTTCGGAGCTAGTGCTTCAGCATGATCGACTAGACGTTGGATGAGCGACCTATTTTCCTTTAAAAAAACGAGTAGGCTTAATGCCATTTCATCAGTAGCAGATTGAGAGTCTATTTCCCGATAAAGCCTTTTGAGTTGATCTCGCCATTTGGGTGAATAGAGCTCTCGGCGGAGTTTCTGTTGCAACGAGGCTGGCACATTCATTTGATGTATTTGGCGTAATACTTGGCCTAATTTGAACCACTGCTCATCGTTCAACGTGTGACTAAAGCCATTTTCCCCTTCAACAAAAGGATAGACAATTAAGCTAAAATCCACTGCTTGCTGAGCCAGTTGGCCGTGGATGGTTTGGATCGGGTAGATGATCTCTTCAATTTTGGCATGATGTAATAGTTCCAAAACCGCCAAATGAATATCGTTATATACGCCGTGCTTTTGCTTCACAAAATAAGCAGCGCCGTCTTTTGCAACCACTTTATACACAGATGCATTTGGATCTGCGCCCAAAGGAAGATACAGCAAGGTATCCGCCTCTATATTGTAATGAATTTTTAGGCAATCAGTAATGCTTTTATTTTGGTGAACCATTTTTAGGCCTCTTTACTTTAGGTTTAGGCAATGGCAATTCGTCCGCCGTGACTCGTATCAATTGCGCCAACCAATCACTCTCTTCCCACAGATCCCCCGAAATCAAAAAATACAGCTTTGCACCTGGATAGGGCGGTGCTTCAAGACATTTTCCAAGCAATGTTCTGCCTGCATTTGTCGGCTTAACAAACAACTGATCATCACAGACAAACGCAACCACTTTCTGATTGCAATACAGCGCATACTCACCAAACATTTTTTTGGAAGAGATCGCGCCTGCTTGAGCCATCTGCTCTAAAAGGAAATCAACAGTACTTTGTTTGGATGACATCTTATTATTTCTCCTATAAATGATATTATGCCATAAGCGATCACCCATTTTGCATAACGAGACAAACACCATGAGCACGAAGCTAAACTGCCCCCTTTCTGTCAGTGTTTTTTTAAGCCAATTTTTAATTGAGCTGAAAACTCTTTTGCCCTACCAAGATTTAATCGGCGTCTATGCAACAGGTTCTTTAAGTTATGGTGGGTTTGATCCCAGCAAAAGCGATATCGATTTATGCGTACTGACTTCTCATCCTTTACGCCCAAAGCAAATCAAACAGCTAGAAAAACTTCATCATTCCTTAGGCCAATTTGACCCAGAATGGAGTACACGCTTGGAATGCAGCTATATTCCGATTGGTTATTTTTACAATACGACTCCACCCAAAAGTCCACGCCCCTACTTCAACGGACATTTTTATCCTGCTGCACCTTATGGCCCCGAATGGGCTATTAATTATGCCCTCATTTATGACTTTGCCCTTCCGCTTTATGGCCCTGATATTCAAGAGCTGATTGAGCCTATCCCTATGACCGCAGTTAAAGCAGCCTGCCTTCAAGATATCCGTGAAGAATGGGCACCTAAAATCACGGATTCAAAATTATTAAATGATCCAGCCTATCAAGCCTATATCCCGCTGACGCTCTGTCGCAGCCTGTACACTCTTGCTTGCGACAAAATCACTACTAAAAATCAAGCCGCTGAATGGGCCAAACAACAACTGGGTTCACGTTGGAGCAATCTCATCACCACCGCTCAAAACTGGAAACCCTCTCAGCCTTTAAAATTGCAAGCAGAGGTAGCAGCCTTCATTCAATTTTGCGTTAACGAAACAAATAAACAACAAATACTTATTGACAAACGATAATTAATGGCTGTATAATGCATTTGTTCAATCAACAAAAGGAGCATTTCAATGAACAAAGTCGTTAAAACAAGTCGTTTTTTTAAAAAGGTATTTATGCTGATTTTTTGCGGTTGGCCGATTGTACTGGCACTGATTTGGTTTCTGCCTCAACAAGATTGGCTTGCCGCTGGCATTGGCTTGTCTATCAGCAATTTTATTCCCGCTGGATTATTTGACCATATCCTGACGCCGCTCTCTGGAGAAACCAAAGCCTGGGGCTTCCTGATCAGCTTTATTCCCATGGCGATCGGCATGATGACCTCTTGGCTGTTTATCCGTTTATTTCAGGCGTATGAACACAATGAGATTTTCAGCCTGGATAGCATTCGTATCCTCAAAAAAATAGCCTTAGTCATGATCATCGGCGTGTTGCTTGATCCGGTTTATCAGGCTTTAATCAGTTTTGTGATGACTGCCCATAATCCAGCAGGCTGGCGTATCATCAACATTGCCATCGGAACAGGCGACATCCGTGCTTTGATTACTGCAGGTTTGATTTACCTCATCACGTATATCATGCAGGAAGGTGCGATCCTGCGCGAAGAACAAGCCCTGACGGTATAGGAGCAGATCATGACGATTATTATCAACCTCGATGTCATGCTGGCTAAACGCAAGATGCGCTCGAATGAATTGGCCGAACACATAGGTATTACCGAACAAAACCTCTCCATTCTTAAGACTGGCAAAGCCAAGGCCTTACGCCTATCCACACTCGATGTGATTTGCGAACATCTGGATTGCCAGCCTGGGGATATTTTAGAATGGAAAAAATCCTAACACGCTAAACTTCGCTCATCAATACACTGATCTTACCTGTGATTTTTGCAGGCAGGATCTCCCTTTGCCTAAAAACCACTACAACTTCTTACAATTTTCACAACAATTTTGCGACACATGATTTTTTTATTTATTTTATAATGCTCATAGCACTTAACATAACAAAAGGAATGACAATGATATCCAACCTGAATGAAATTGAAACCCTACAAGATCAACATTATCACTATCGATTCCAAAGAAACATGGGCTTATGTGCAACAACAATATTAGGCGCCATCACGACGGGACTGGTTGCCTCGGGAACAAGCCCTTTACTGTTTATCCTCCCTGGCTGCTTTGCGTTATGGAGCACCTATAATATCCATGGTGAGCACAAAACAACACGTGATTTAAAAGCATTAGGTGCATTACCTGACGATGATGCAGCTAAAAGGAAATTTGCACTCGTTTATTCGCAAATCCTGGAAGAGCATCGAGGTGATATTCGCGTCACAATAGGCAACTCAATCCCTGTACCCTTTTGACATACCCCCCCCTAAAAAAGGGGCCTGAGCAGCGTTGTAATACAATTTCTTACACTTTCACCAACAATTCCACAACACGCGATATTAATTATTTTTATACAATAGCATCAGATCAAAAATAAGCTGGAGAATAATAATGCAAAGCCCTGGAGAAAATACTCATCATCATGATAGCACCGAATATACCGCTTTAATAAGCAGCCCTGCACGAAAATGGCCTCACCGAAAAACAATCAGCCTTGCTTTAACAAGCGCCGCTTTTCTAGTTTCTGGTCCTGTGGGAACACAAATGTTATTCAAAAAAGAGGCTGAATTACTGGGGATTTTTATGCTGGCAAGCAGTTTGATCCCCCTCACGACCGGCGTGATTAATCGCAATATATCGGATGATACGCCTGGGCTCCATACGATAGAAGAAGAGGCTGCAGCAGGCAATATCCGTAATCTTTTTGCGGCCCATAGCGCCTTTGCCTTCCTGATGACGCCACTCGCATCATTCACCATGTGCCTGACGCCCTGGCTTTTAAAACAGATGAACGTTGGCGATCTGTCTGATAGTGATCAAAGCACACTTCTGCAAGCCTTTGGAATCGCGTGCCTGCAAATGCCTTTTAATACACTGCTCGACAATTACTTACTCCTGCTCTACCAGACTCGAAACACCAATACGGCCAGCTGCTTTGTCATTGCATTGGAAATCATCAGCTTTGCCTGGACGCTCATTGCCAAATACTCAGGTGCAGGCCTTGCCAGCATTCCTCTTGCGGCCTTAGCCTCGACCATCACGGATTGCCTGTGTGTGTTTGCGCTGGAAAAATACGCCCCTCCCATCGTCGGAAAAAGCAAAAGGACCTATTCGATTTTAGACGCTACAACAAAAGCCAGTCAAAGCGTCTATGACAAAACCAAAGTATTGCTTAAAACAGGCAGTTCCACCTGGGGCTATTCTCTCATCAGCAATATCGTCACCCTCATCGTCAACACCAAATATTCCAGCGTGGCCGCGCAAGGCGCACTCGCGATCATCGGGAATGGATGCGGCAACCTCGTTGGCGTTGGCTTGGATATTGCCTCCCCTTATCTTGCAGAAGATAGCGACAACAGCAGCAGCAAAATCAAAAAAATAATTTTTGCAACGATGATTCCCAGCCTGATTTTCAGCTTGATTGCGACCCTTGGGGCAAGACAAATTGGCAATACCATGGGAGGCGATGGCTCAGACCCCACGGATAATGCATTCTATGCCCTTGGCTTTTTCTGCATGATGCTGCAACAGTCTTTGTACGAGATTTCGATTGACCGAAACAAGATGAATATTCCCGCCATCATTGGCATATTTAGTAGTCTGCTCACTTTGATTGCCTGCCCCCTTTTGGCCACCGCCTTCGAGGATAATCCCGTGCAAAAAAATCGTATCGGCAACTATGCCAACGCCATTGGATCTGGTGTTGGCGTCATCGCTCAAGTGGGATATACTTATGCGAATCGTGCTGTCTTTTTTAATCGGGATAGCGAGTCCGAATCCGAGCCATTTCATAGTCTGGAGAGCGCTGCATGACCGCTAAAAAAACCATCGTCATTGTAGAGGACGACCGCAAACTTGCCAAGTTGATGCAGACCTATCTGGAAAATCACGGTTTCGATGTGATGCTGGAACATCAAGGCGATCGCGGTTTGTATCGGATCACCAAAGAACAGCCAGATTTGGTGATTCTCGATGTGATGTTGCCTAAAATGGATGGTCTCGCCGTCTGCCGCGAGGCGCGTCAATACTACGATGGCTTGATTCTCATGCTGACTGCGCGTGATGAAGATGACACCCAAATCACTGGCCTGACCAATGGTGCGGATGATTTTGTCAGGAAACCCATCGACCCCCGAGTTTTACTGGCCCGCATCGAAGCGTTATTGCGTCGCAAAGAAAACGAAGTCAAACCCGTACTGCTCGAAATCGGCAGCCTCACGATTGATCCAGGCAACCAAAGTGTCTATCTTCAAGGCGAGCATATCGAGCTATCGCACAAAGAATTTGAATTGCTCTATTTTTTAGCCGGACAAGCCGGAAAAGTCATTCAACGTGATAGCTTAATGCAGGCGCTAAAAGGCTTTGACTACGATGGCGTCAATCGCAGTATTGATATTTTGATTTCCAGTTTACGTAAAAAATTAGGCGACACAGGTCGCGAGCCCACCCGAATTAAAACCATTTGGGGTAAGGGCTATTTGTTTATAAAGGAGGCATGGTGACCGAATATGCTTAAACTCTTCCTGCGTCTTTATTTGATTGTGCTGTGTCTATTACTGCTATGGTTTGCCTTCATTCCCAACCTGGTTCAAGTTTTACTTAAAAATCCTATTCGAGATTATATTGTCAATAGCCAAGCCTGGGAAACCTCACAACCCACCCTCAACTATTTACAAACGCAATTACAGCAGGTGCCTGAGGCACAATGGCCTGCGATCATTAAAAGTCTCACTCCCACCGCAACGCATTATCCCTTATATATCTTGCCAATCGACAGTATTCATCTGAATCCCACCCAAATGGAAAGGCTACAACAGGGCCGGATCGTTGGAACATTTTCTGCTTTTGGCCCACCCATTCTCAATAACAATGACGGTTATAATGGGGTGGCGTACCAGCGTATTGGCGACAGCAATCAAGTTTTGGTTTTCAGAAACTCTCCCGTTGACAATACCAATTATCTCACACAGCAAAGATGGCTTCTGCACTTTATTGAGCTAACATTAAAGCAAGACCCTACCCATTCTGAACAAGCGCTACAAGATTTTAGCCAGACTTATCAAGTCCCCGTTCAATTACTATCACTGACAAGCCTGACACCTGCCATGCAAAGCTATCTGCAACAATTTCATGTTATTTATGATATGAGCATGGACGACAGTGCGGTATCAACCCTCTATTATCTTGAAACACCGACACACGTGCTCAGAATTGGGCCTTATCCCGTCATCTGGTATATGCATAATCTCAACTATATGCTTTTTGCACCTCTTGTTTTAGGGATGGCACTATTATCCCTTTTGATTCTGTTTTTATTAAACCGTGATTTTAAAAAAATGGCTCGCCTGGCCGAAGCTTATGGAAACGGCCAATTTACGTATAGCGTTAAAGTCAGTCGCCTCTCTGCGATGTTTCCGCTGTATACGAATCTCAAAGCCATGGGTCAACGGATTCAAAAGCTGATTACTTCCCACAAAGAACTGAGTCAAGCCATTTCGCATGAGTTAAAAACCCCGCTCTCCCGCTTAAAATTTGCCTTGAGCCTGATGGAAGAGGCTAAAAATGCCAAAGATCGCAATGCCGCTCTGGATGATGCAGAAGCGGCAGGCAATGCTTTGGGCGATCTCGTCAACGAACTGCTTTTATATACCCGCTTTGATCGAGAATTTTTTAAGCCAGACACCCAAATGACTGACGTTCAGAAAAGCGTGAATACCTTGATCCACGACCCCAAGTATGCCGCCTTTGGCAAAACAATCAGCTGGCAAATTGATCCCAACTTAGGCGAGACAAAAATCCACATGTCAGAACCCTATTTCAAACTCTTGCTGGAGAACTTACTCAGCAACGCCTGCCGCTATGCGAGCTCAAAAATCGAAGTGCAAGCCTATCGCCAAAATCAAGCCATTATTTTTGAAGTCGCCGATGATGGCCCTGGCATTCCCGAAGCCTATCGCCAAAAGATTTTTGAACCGTTTTTCTCGCTTGATGAAAGCCGTAGCAAAGACTTGTCAGGGCATGGCCTTGGGTTGGCGATTGTGGCGCGGATTATTGAGACTCATCAAGCAAAGATCAGCGTGACCCAATCAGACGCATTGGGTGGTGCGTTGTTTGTATTGAGCATTTTAACGGACCTAAGAGGATGATAAATTTCTACTCTGAACCTCTAAGCAATCAATGAATCTTCTGCAACGGGCTTTCGACTCGGCACCTTCTTGAGCACACTCATATAATCGTCTTTGCTGATCCGGAGCGCCTCTCTGTCCAAGCGCTTTGACAATGCCAGAGCACTCACTCGTTCAGTCACCGCCATGGTGATAAATTGATTAATTGAACTATGATCCTCTTTTGCAACTTGTTTCACTGCTTTATGCAATGAATCTGGCAATCTGATACTCAATGTACTCATGATAGTTCTCCTATAATTTCAAGAAATGCTCTAGGCGTAACCACTTTAATCCCATGATGCATTGCGGCTTTTAAGTCTTTAACATTATATGTCACAATATATTCGGCCCCACTGGCAATGGCCAAATCAATAAACAGGTCATCCTTTGGATCTGGCGAACTAGGCCTGTATAAAAAATAAATGCTTTGCCTGTGGCTCATTTTATAAAGATAGAGCAAGAAAACATTGAGGTCAGCAGGCTGCAATATCTCTTTCCTCAGCAAAATTTCCTCATACTCCAAAAAAGTCGCCACTGAAATAACAGGCTGAAATTTGCCTGAATCGATAAGAGAAAGCAATTTGTATGAAGCGCCCAAACTGGACTGCAACCCGCTCACCAGGACATTCGTATCAATCACTACTCTCATGATTATTAGGTATTATATATGATACCACTATTCTATTTAAGCTGAGGAAAAATGTCAAGTGGTATTTTAGCACCCCCCTTGTTTCATTTTAAGTGAGATTGATAGGCTTCAACCACCAACAGATGCAAATCAGGATTCCCCAGAAAACGCGAATGAATACCAGGTTCTTTGACCGCGCTACGCAATTGATCCAATGGAATCGCATATTGAATTTGCATCGCCTCAAAAGGCTCAGCCCGACAAACAATCTCACCGTTTTTATCGACAATCGTTGAATAGCCTGAGCACACTTGCTGACTCGCCTCTGGCCATACAATATCACTCGTCACAAACCAGCACTCACTATCAAAAGCCCGTGTAATAAAATGTGCTTTGCGATTGAGAAAATGCAGCATTTTGGCATCAACGGCCACACGATTAAACATGGGGCAAAACAAAACCTGTGCACCTTGAAATGCCATAATTTGGGCGGGTTCACGGTAACAGCTGTCTAGGCAAATCATCACACCAAATTTGACGCCATTTTTTTCAAAAACTGGAAACTCTCTCCCCAGTGAAAAATAGTCATAGGGTGGATAGGTGTAGGCCTTGCGATATTGGCCCAGATGCTGACCTTTTTCGATCACGACTACCGTATTAAAAATTGCATCACCCTTGCGTTCATTGATACCCAGCAGCAACGTCGTATCAAATTCTTTAAAGTTTTCTAAAAGTTTGGCGTATTCTATGCTTTCCAGATCCAGCGAATATTTTCTTGCATCACTTTCTGATTCAAAATAGCCATGCAGAAAAGATTCGGGCATGCACAAGACATCAACACCTCGCGATTGAGCAAGGCTTAACTGTTCCAGAGTTTGATTAAGATTATGCGCAATATCACCTGGATGATGTGGGCCCTGATAGGCAGATACCGTAAAAAACTTCATTTGGAGCTAAATGCATGCGAAACAGCCTCAGCAGACTCCGCCAAACAGGCCTTCTGCAATGCATGATCTGCCCAAACGGTCATTGCAGAAAGATCAGGCTCAGCGGTGCATTGTAATTTTGCCTCAACAAGCCAAGGCGATACCGCAGCAACGCCAGATTTCTGCACACTCACAAGCCAATCTAAAATAGCCCGCAACTCTCCCACTGAAAAAGACATACGACTGAGATATTCATCACCAATCAGATGATCCCCTTCATGCTGATGGGCTTGCGCAATAAGTCCAGAAACAGTCGCTTCGACTGGCTCACCTTTTTCATTCAGGGCATTGATTTTGATTGTCTCATAACGGGATACATTCCAACCGGTAAATCCCATCACGGAAAGACAGCCCTCAGGTTGCTCAATTTTGCCAGACAGTGGTGTGATCTCTGCATTAATAAAAACAGAGGGTGGAACAGGAACCTCAAGCCGAGGGGCACGAATAGAAAGCACATAAATACTGGGAATTTGGAAATCCGCTCCATAACGCTCCGCAGGGTAATCAATTTGATTCGATGCCAAACCAATTCCTTTGCCTTGGCCAGGATACAGCACATCGAGGCGTGCCTGTTCTGCCGCCATCGTATCCAATAAATCCTGAATGGCAAACTGTATTTTTTCATCAAAAACATTCACCACTGGCTGGGTGGGCTTTAGGCTTTTCTCTGATTTTGAGACAATTTTTTGAACAGGCACTTTGATTCTCCCATATTGATAAAAAGGCATCTTAGCAAATTGGATAACACTCAACAAGTAATTGTATAATTCACCATCGCACAAAAAAAGAATCACATGGAAGAACAAATCGGTGTAGGCGTCATTATTATCAACGACGAAGGCAAAGTCCTTTTGGGTAAACGCCTCAGTAAACATGGCCACGGAACCTGGTCATTTCCTGGCGGGCATTTAGAAAAAGAGGAAACCATCTTGGAGTGTGCACGCCGCGAAGCTGAAGAGGAAACAGGGCTCAAGCTGTCTGAGATAGAATTGGGCCCGTCCACACGCGATATTTTTGAGGAAAGTGGCAAAGTTTATCTCACTCATTTTGTCATTGCCCGCTGCTTTGAGGGCACACCAAAGGTGATGGAACCTGACAAATGCGAATCTTGGCATTGGTTTGATTGGGATCAATTGCCTAGCCCTCTATTTAAGCCTATTGAAAGCTTAATGAATGCGAGAGCCTGGAAACCTCCAACGCACCTATACTCGCTCTAGACTTACCCCACAGCAGCCTTGAAATTTCCTAATTTTCTGCCCACACAATATTCAAAATCTGCTGCGCACTGAAACCAGAGTCTATTGCAGGTGACTTTATGATATGACCACCCAGCTCCAAAGTTTTTCGCCTTAAAAATTGCGCAAAATTTTCCATGTCTTGGTTCGCTAACTCAGGTTGCTGCCGATCATGAATAAGGCGATGCTCACGTACATCACGCTCGGCATGCAAACAAAATAAGTGATAATCTGTTAAGCCCAAGTTCTGCAAAGCATTGACGGCAAACTCTGGATTAAATGAACCCTCCAAAATCAGCAGTTTTGGCTCATTGATTAGCGCCAGTTTTTCAATCCATATTTCAGTTATGGCTTTTTGCCATTGTTCTGGTGAGCCATATTCCGCGATCATTTCCTCCAGACTCGGCACACCCAAACTATCAAAATAATATGTGGCAATTTGCTCGGCTGGAAGCATCCTTTCCAAGGTTTTGAGCACCGTCGTTTTGCCACTGCCTGAGGCGCCAGTGATAAGCACAATCTGTCTTTTCATAACTGGCCTCCATCATCTCTTTTTTTCACATTGCCCCCATTTACTACTGCAGTGTTCACTAAATTAGCCTTCAAGTTGCGCAATCCACACTAAATTCTGCTCTTGATGCTGCTCTTTCAACAACAACTTAAAACCGTTTTGCTTTAAAAACAATTCATACCACTCAGGTGCGAGACTGTAAAAATGCAATTCTTGATCCAACATGCCAGCACTGCTTTCCTCATGATCGGCATTCCCTGTTGTAAATTCCAAATACCCGCCAGGCTTCAGCCAAGAGGCAAAACGCGCGATCATCGCCTCATGGTCTTCTTTTGGCACATGAAACAAACACCACCATTCCAATACGGCATCATATTTTTCAGCGATCTCGACGGTGCGAATATCACCAAAAAGGCATTTTAATTTGGGATGCCTACTCTGAGCTATTTTGAGCAATTCCTTGGACCCGTCTACCCCCGTCACGTCAAAGCCTTTTTCAAGCAAATACGCCGCAATGGGATAACCTGAGCCACAGCCTACATCGAGGATAGATGCGCCGGGCTGCAAATAACTGATCAACTGATCGATATATTTTTGCTCAGTGCTGAACTGATCACGCATATCGGCAAAGCCTTGTGCAATGAGGTCATATCTTTTGCCTTGATTTTCTGTCATTTTCCACCCTCTATCGTTATTCTGGATTGATTCACATCCAATGTCACATTTTTACCCAATGGTAAAACAGAACGTGTCGCACTGTGACCATAGGGAAAGTCTTTCAAGCAAGGAATCTTCAAGCGCGCAGACCATTCTTCCAAAATATCATCCACTGTGCCATCCCGATCAGGATGGTACTCTGCCTGACACTGTTCAAACTTCCCAAATACCATTCCAACGGCTTGTTGCAATATCCCAGCCAAATGAAGCTGTGACAAACAACAGTCAATTTTATAAGGCTCTGTACGCACCTCCTCCAAAAGCAAAATCGCGCCTTTAAAATTGGGCTGATAAGGTGTGCCAATCAAAGTGGCAACCAAGTCTAAATTTCCACCCACCAGCGGCGCTGTGACTTTGCCGGGATACAAGGCACTGCCCGCACTGATTTCATAGGCCTCACCCATCAAACAGGATAGTAGCGTATTTTCATGCAAAGGCAAAATATCACCCTCCGCGACATCCCCCATCGTAAATCCAGTGAAACAAGCTAATCCAGCACTGAGCAAACCCATATGCAAAGCCGTTGTATCGCTTAAGCCAATCACCATTTTGGGATTGGCACGAATCAGATCATAATCCAGATACGGCAAAATACGCTGTGAACCATATCCACCACCCGTTGCAATCATCGCTTTGACTTCAGGGTCTTTGAAAAAATCCATGACATCCTGTGCTCGATCTTCATCTCGGCCCGCTAAAAATCGTAAGGTGTCTCGATTATGACGACCTACTTTGACCTTAAAACCATTCTGCTCTAGATAGGCAATGCCTGCTTCTAAACGGCCTAGCATCAGCGGACTGGATGGTGTAATCAGACCAATCGTGTCGCCTTTTTTTACTGGCTGGGGAATAATATAGGTCATGCTGTCTCTCCATCTTCACGTTGATAATCATCAAGCAATACATTTAGTACACGCTTCGCTTCTTTCATCCCTGCTGGATTAGTACCTGACAATCCTGCCAATACAATCAAAGCCTTCCATAAAACCCACCCACGCGCCCGCGCCCAGGTTGCAGCATCAAGCCCCAACGCAGTGTGAAATACTGCCCGGCTTGCATCATCAAATAGTGTCCAGGCAACTGCCAAGTCACAGGCAGGATCCCCAATTGCCAACTGACCGAAATCAATCACTGCACAAAGTCGCCCCTGATCAACCAAGAGATTCCCCACAGCAATATCACCATGCACCCAAACAGGTGGCTTATCCCAAATGGAAGAAAGCGCCTGCTCCCAGATTGCATTCACGGTTTTAACATCTAGCTCATCAGTTAGAATTGCGATGGCTTCTCTGGCTTGAGCATCATAGGTTGAAAGCGGGCCACCGCGATAAAAGTTTTGGGCCCCTGCCACAGGGCCGCCTGTCGTATCAATTTTTTGAAAGGCAACCAAAAATTCTGCCAACTGCCCTGCAAACCGCCCAAGGTCATTAATGCGTTGCAACGAGGCTGTTTGCCCTTCAAGCCATTGGTACACTGACCATGGCCAGGGATAATCTTCAGCAGGATGGCCCATTGCCAAAGGAGTAGGAATGGGCACAGGCAAAAAAGGCGCTAGTTTTGGCAACCATAATTGTTCATTTTTCACTTGCGCTGCGTAGGCGGCCTGACTGGGAAGCCGCACAGTCATGCGATCACCAAGGTGGAAAGTGCGATTATCCCAGCCACTGAACTCCACTGGTTTGATTGGAAGATTTTCCCATTGCGGGAATTGTGTTGTGATCAGTCGACTCACGAGTGCAACATTAATCTCACTTTTCTGGCTTGGATCCCAGATCATCCAGCGGATGCTTTTTGATGGTGTTTCAATCGCTTTAAATCCAGCCTTTTCATAAGCACGAATCGCTGCCGTATTTTTGATATCAGGATCAACCAAGCAATGTGCAAATAAAGGTTTCACTTTTTCTGACAGAAATTTCTGCAAAATAATCGGCGCAAACCCTTTTTTCAAAAAGCCAGGCTCGCCAATATAATAATCTAATCCCGCAACGGACTGAGGGCATTGAGGCCTATCTGCATCAGCAAAATTATTGATATCATAAAACTGAATATATCCAATGGGCACCTCATCAATCAAAACAATATAAGCGTGCACAGGTCTTTTTAGTGCATATTTTTTTGAGACCAACTCAGGTGTCCAAGTAATATTCTGATCCCACCAGGCTTTGACATGTGCCTCTTCCAGCCATTTCAGCAGTAGGGGGAAGTCTGTTTCCGCCAATGGCTTAAAATTTAGATGTGGCTTGACTGCCTTGAGATTAATGTCGCGAATGAAGGTAGTTTTGGAATTCGTGTAGGTCTCGCGATCGCTTTGATATTGCGATGCGAGATTTTGCTTCAAATCAGCATAAGCCTGTTTGGCCTCTTGATGCGCAATCAAATAATCCCGAAAGAGCGGACGCAGCAACCAATCGTGATGCGTCACCGGCATGACATGAATATGATGGGTGCGCTTCTCACCAAAGGGCGGCATACCCTTCACAAAAAACAGTTTGCTTTTGTCTGGATTATCGTCCCAGAATATATAGTCTTCCTCGCGCAGAATGGAAATCAGGGCTTTGGCTGATTCAAGATCTGTTACGCCAACCGCCAAGTCCAAAATGGGTTTGGCAGGCAAATCAAGGATTGCCGTACTGCCAATATGCTGAATCCCAACAACCCAGGGGAAATCCAGGCGAGTTTTGAGTTTGGAGATCTCTGTCGCTGCAAGTTTCGGCCATTGGGGGTTATAAGGCTCGATCATAATAGCATCACGATCTTGTAATTCTTTTGCGGTCAAACGATATAAAACATGCCGCGATAAGGGGTGCGCTTTATCCAGTCTTGGATGATCAAAATCATCCTGCGGATTATGCTGTAATCCAATTTTTTTCATCACTGCAATAGAGGGCAGATTGACTGCTGCTGTAAAAGAAACCACCTCTTTTAAGCCATATTTCTCCAGAGCCAATTGCAAAACCATTTTTGCGGCTTCCGTGGCATAGCCCTGCTTCCAATGGGCAGAGGCAATCCGCCAGCCAATCTCCACACAAGGCGTAAAATTGGCCTCAAATGTAGGCGTCATTAAGCCTACAAAGCCAATGAATTCGCCTGTTGCTTTTAATTCCACAGCAAATAAGCCAAAGCCATGCGTTTTAAAATGTTGCCGAATTCGTTCAATCAGACCTTTTGTTTCATCGAGGCTTAAAGTCGCTGGAAAAAACTCCATTACTTTCGGATCTTGATTCATTGCTGCGAAGGCGGGAATATCTGAATCTCGCCACTCTCTTAAAATGAGCCGCTTGGTTTCAAACATCAGGCTTCTCTCAAGTCTTTTTTCAAATAAAATCGCTGATGACCAGGAGGGCAATCTTCCAGCACACCAAACACTTCATAGCCCTGCTTCAAATAAAAATCTTTAGCCTGAAAATCAAACGTATCTAAATGAGAAAGTGTGACACCCATCGCCTTGGCTTCTTCTTCAACCTGAGACAATAGTCGCTGACCTAAATGCTGACCACGATAGTCCTGTGCGACAAATAAAACATCGATATAAAGGATCTTCCAGTGATAGATAAAGGCATTGATTCCTGCAATTACTTTGCCCTGATCTTCAACGACATAATTTTTGAAAATAGGCGTAGGGTCTTGGGCAAAGGGGACATGTCCCTTATTGAAGGCAACAATCTGGTTATCAATCCACTCAGCTTGTTCTTGACTAGCCGACTTAATTAGCAACATCATCCAACTCCTTAACCATCCATAGCACCAAGTCATCGTCGATTGGACAAGCTTTCCCATGTTCAAGCGGCGCATGATAAGACGTTGCCCCCTCGCCGTTGGGAATATAGCCCTGCTTGACATAAAGCATTTGCGCCACACCATAATCGAATGTCAGCCCCACTCCTAAACCCACTGTTTTACTGCGTTCAAATACACATTTTTCGGCTGCCTGCAGCAATGCCTTGCCAAAACCTTTTCCTCTTTCAGCAGGAAATACATTTAAGTCTTTGACCTCTGGGATATGGCGTTCCTGAAAATAGGGGTGGTCTGATTCCCACAAAATTGTTAGGTAACCGACAGGCAACTCATTCGAAATGGCAACCAGATTAGTGCGGATTCCCTGCTCTGCTTCGGCAATATAAGCCTCAAACTGAGACAGAGGTTTGTGCCAGCCTAATTTTTTGAAATAGTCAGCAAAAAATCGAGCATCCTCCTCAGTCATATCATATTTAATAACATTGATCATACCAACGCCTCCGCACATTGAATCCATACCTGCTCATTTATCCCGCCATCCTCAATCTGCCAATAGACCGCTAAAACAGCCTGTACCATTGACCATTGTTGAATGCGCTTGCGATCGAACCCCGTTTCAGCAGCCATTTGATCCAGCCGTCTTTTTAAAAATCGTGACAGCCCTGACATGCCCCTGATTTTGGCAATGGGGTTACGGATCAAAGCACCACATTCATATTCACGTTCGCCAATCAGACCTTTTGGATCAATGGCCAGATAAGGTGCTCGACTGCTTGATAGAATATTATCATGATGGAGATCCCCATGCAGCAAAATCAGCTCGCCCATTGAGGCAGATAAATCTTTTGAAAGGCCAATGCTGTAATCCATCAAGCGCTTGCTGATCAGATCCTTTGCGCGTGGATCGTGCTGCATGCGACTTAAACCCTCAAGCCAGTTTTGAATTGTCGGAAAGGGCTCTTCTTTTGCAATAGGCTTCCAGAGTTTTTGCATCACCTCAACTGCATGGTGAGTGGCGACTGCATCATCCTCCAAAGTAGCCAAGACCACACCAGGTTGGCAGGCTTCAATCAATAACCAACCTTGTTCAGCATCACTCGTAATTAGTTTTACACAGCCCTGGCCATCATAATGCTGCAAAGCTGCGATTTCAGTACGCATTTCCTTGTGAGGAATTCCACACTTAAAAATCAATATCTCCCCATCCGCTGAGGTTGCTTGCGCGACATAGTGATAGGTCAGATTTGAAAAGGGTGCGGCAATGCGAATCGATAATTTGGTTTCGATGCTTTTTAAAAAAGTGGGTAAGGCCACAAGCCAGTCTTTTGCTTGATTTGGATAAAGCGCATATAGATTTTCATCAAAGCTCATCGGCAAACCTCGTTCTTCAATTCAAGTCAATGAGGGCGTTACGACCCACTGAACTCAGCCAAAATCTTCTGAATCAATGGCTGATTGGGAAACAGCACTTCATAATGTCCATTCGGCCAGCTGGCCACCTGAGCGACAATAATTTCATTTTTTGCAGGAACCCACATCAATATACTGGTATAGCCAT
>CANJQG010000021.1 GCA_947476405.1 Thiotrichales bacterium | reverse complement strand
GACGAAATAGGCGGTCTCCTCGCGTCTGACCCAAATTTTTAGTTTTGTGTTAAAGATATCGGTTTGTCGCCAGACACAAATTGCACAAGCAATTAAATGCTTCCAGTCCGCACTTTCAATCAGGCAGGATGATACATCGTAAACCCTGGCTTCCCTGATTTCTATACGGTTTCTGCCCTTTTCAGGCAAGGGGGCATCCACGGAAATAGGCGCTAAAAAATTGCAAGCCTCAGAGTTGATTAGGAATTGTTGCAGAGGAAATAAGAGCCCTCAAGCAGGCAAACCGAATTTTTCAGCAGGCTCAACGACGCCACTATTAGCTCATTCAGCAACTCAAAAGCAACAGGCACCTTCACATGCTGCTATTGTGTAGATGAGTCAACACACCTTTCTGAGTTGATCAGATTGTTTGTTGTAAATCCCTTCCAGGATTAGACAGCCTCTTCAGTCACATGCTAAAATGCTCTCTTTTGATCAAAAAGGATTTTAACTGTGATGACCGAAACCAATCTCGCCAATGCCATTCGCTTCCTCAGTATGGACGCCGTTGAACAAGCCAAATCAGGACATCCCGGTATGCCGATGGGGATGGCGGATATTGCGACCGTGCTGTGGCGTGAGTTTTTGCAGCATAATCCCGAGAATCCCCATTGGATCAATCGCGATCGCTTTATTTTGTCGAATGGACATGGATCAATGCTGCATTATAGCTTGTTGCACTTGACCGGTTATGCACTCTCGATTGATGATTTGAAAGCCTTTCGCCAACTTCATAGCAAAACGCCTGGACATCCTGAATTAGGCTATACTCCAGGAATTGAGACGACAACGGGTCCGTTGGGTCAGGGTTTGGCGAATGCAGTCGGAATGGCGCTGGCTGAAAAAATTCTGGCAGCGCAATTCAATCAGGCTGAACTCCCGATTATCGATCATCATACCTATGTGTTTATGGGGGATGGCTGCCTGATGGAGGGCATCTCGCATGAAGCTGCCTCCCTGGCTGGAACCTGGAAACTCAATAAACTGATTGCCTTCTGGGATGACAATGGGATCTCGATTGATGGAGAAGTAGAAGGCTGGTTTACAGATAACACCCCAAAACGCTTTGAATCCTACGGTTGGAATGTGATTGCCCATGTTGATGGGCATGATGCAGAGGCTCTTCGCAATGCAATTAAGCAAGCCAACGCTGAAACAAACCGCCCTACTTTAATTTGCTGTAAAACCACCATTGGCTTTGGCTCCCCCAATAAAGGCGGAAAAGAATCTTGTCACGGCGCCCCACTTGGTGCAGATGAAATTGCCCTCACGCGCACCCAATTGCAGTGGCCCTATGCCCCTTTTGAAATTCCCGTTGAAATCTATCAGGCTTTTAATGCACGTGAGTCAGGCGAAAAACGGGAACAAACCTGGCAAACCCTATTCAATACCTATCAAAAAGCACATCCGGATTTAGCGCGTGAATTACTCCGCCGTATTCAGGGTGATTTACCCGAAGCGCTTTCTGATTTGATCCAGGTGCAGGTTCAAAATCTCAATACGCAAAAACCAAATAGTGCGACGCGTAAAGCCTCACAAGAAGCCTTAAATTTATTGGGCCCTGTTTTACCTGAATTTTTGGGTGGATCCGCAGATTTAGGAGGCTCCAATCTCACCTTCTGGAAAGGTGCGACCTCTATTCTTCATGATGACTTCAAAGGCAATTATTTATATTATGGCGTCCGTGAATTTGGGATGAGCGCGATTGCGAATGGCCTGGCCTTGCATCGTGGCTTTATCCCTTATGTGGCAACCTTTTTAGTGTTCACTGATTACGCGCGCAATGCGATTCGTATGTCCGCCATCATGAAACAGCGCGTGATTTATGTCATGACCCATGATTCCATTGGCTTAGGCGAAGATGGCCCGACCCATCAACCCATCGAACAGATTAGTTCTCTACGACTGATTCCCAATTTGGCCGTTTGGCGTCCTTGTGATGCGACAGAAACACTCATCGCCTGGCAGGCTGCACTCCAGAATACGGATGGTCCAAGCTTACTCGCCTTATCCAGACAAAATCTCCCAACTTACGAACGCAATGCCCAGCAGATTTCAGGCATTCATCAAGGCGGCTATATTGTGTCAGAACAGGCTGGTGCCATCTTGAATTTGATTGCAACAGGCTCTGAAGTGCAATTGGTCATGCAAGCGCAGGAGATCTTAAAAAAAGAGGGCATCATGGCGAATGTCGTTTCAATCCCTTGCCTGGAATTATTCATGCGTCAGGATGCTGCTTATCAAAAACAAGTCCTACAAAATTTCCCCATGCTGGTCGTTGAAGCGGGCTCAACGGGCCTTTGGTATAAATTGGTACGCGGCCAGGGCACGGTGTTAGGCATTGATTGTTTTGGTGAATCTGCGAAAGCAGAAGACCTTTTCACTCACTTTGGTTTGACAATCGCCCATGTGGTGGCAGCGGCAAAAAGCTTAACCTAACTGCTGCAAAAACAGCCGAGGATCCCCTTCGCGCATCAGCTGAGTTCCCACTAAAACTGCGTTGATGCGGAAGGGTAAGGCTTTAATTGCCTCTGGAGTGGTAAAGCCGGAGGCACTGATCACCGGAACGCCTTCTGGAATCAAAGGCAATAGATGAGCTGTTGTCTCAGGATGCATCGATAAATCCCAGAGATTACGATTATTAATTAAAATAATCTCTGGTTGACTCTGGAGCGCGCGCATTAACTCGACTTCGGTATGGACTTCAATCACGGCAAGCATGTCATAGGATTCAATTTCTTTTTTAAGCGCAATGAGCTGGGGCTGATCCAATGCAGCAACAATTAAAAGGCAAGCATCCGCGCCGGCATCACGTGCCCATTTGACTTGGTTCAGATCAAGAATAAAATCTTTACACAAAACAGGTAAATGGGTAGCCTCTCGTGCAAGGGTTAAATCAGCAAATTTACCATTAAAAAAATGGCCCTCGGTCAGAACGGACAAAGCCGCTGCCCCGCCTTCTTCATAGCATTTTGCCTGAATTTCAGGGTCATATTGTACTTGTGCAAGCACGCCCTCTGAAGGTGACTTTGGCTTCAATTCTGCAATCACAGCAGGCTTGATTAAACTTGATTTTAGGGCAGCCAGAAAATTGCGATCACTCTTTGGCAAGTTTTGCGGTGCAGGCGCTAGACTTTTAATGGCCTGGCGCTGCATTGCTAAAATTTTCTCTAAGGCCATTATTTACTTCTTATCCTTCTTGCAGACTCCAACTAAATCCTTCAAGCAATTGAGCAAGGTCACCATACGGAAAAATTCTTGCTGTGAAGTCTTGAAGTCATCAAAAAGAACATGCCAACGCTTTACAAAATAACGATACTGCGTCGTCCAGGCTTCAATACGCTTTTTAGGCTTGTCTGTATCTGCCGTGCTTTGCAATACACTCACTACTAATTCAGCCTGAGCTGCATTTAAATCATCTTTCAGGGAGGCCGCAGACAGCATTTCCCAATAACTGCCCGATGCCGCCTGATTCAATATGTTGCGTAGCCAAGACAAGCCAAAAGCCTGGCTCAAAGCATAGAACATATGGAGCATATCTGGAATAGAAATGTTCTGTTTTTGACAAACTGAAATCATATCTAAAGCCGAATAAAGATAATAAAAATCAGCCACTCGTTTTGCCAGTTTTGAAGGAACACCCTGGTCAGTATAGGACTTGATGAGTCCATCCCGAACGGCTTTTTGCTCTTCGTTCAAACACTGATAGGAGAGTTTAAAGAGCTCCTTACAATCGGCTTTGTATTGATGAATAATTTCAGGGACCGGCAAATGCGCGCGATAGCGATGCAATAACCAGCGACTTTGATGTTGAAGAAAATACGTAATCTCATTCATCATCTCAATTTGAACTTTTGCAGAAACCTGCCCATCCAATTTTTCAATATCATGCCAAATCGATTCAACCTCAAACAAATCCAGTGCAGCAATAAAAGCACGAGCACTCATTGCCGGCGAAGCTCCAACCTCATCATACATGCGATGTACATAGGCAATCCCCATGTATTGCACCATGGTATTGGTGAGCTGTGTGACCACAATTTCGCGTTTGAGACGATGTTGCTGCATTTGCTCACGATATTTTTCCGCCAAGATTTTAGGAAATTCAGCCGCCAAATAATGCTCACAATAAGGCTCCTCCGGAAAGTCCGAGCGCAGTAGAATATCCTTGATCGTGGTTTTAGCATAAGCCATCAAAACAGAAAACTCAGGCTTGGTGAAGCTTTTTCCTTGACTTGCCCGAGATTTTAATATCTTATCGCTGGGCAGCGCTTCTAATGACCGACTAATAAAGCCTTCACGCTCCAACTCACGCAATAAACGAATATAGGTCGTGACAGCAGACATTTGCTGCACACCATTACTAATGGCTTGCGTTTGATGGTAATTATCCGATAAAACCAAGCTGCCCACTTCTTTTTCCATTTGAGCAAGCAGATGATTTCGCTCATCAAGCGTCAATTTTTCATCAGCGACAACCGCATTCAAGAGAATTTTAATATTCACTTCATGATCTGAACAATCCACGCCTGCTGAATTATCAATCGCATCGGTACAAATCTGTCCATCAGCCAGGGCATATTCTACCCGAGCAAGTTGCGTAAATCCAAGATTTCCGCCCTCTCCCACTACTTTGCAGCGGAGTTCGTTGGCATTAATGCGCAAGATATCATTCGTTCGATCGCCCACATCAAAATGATTTTGTGAGGAGGCCTTCACATAGGTTCCAATTCCACCATTCCATAATAAATCAACCGGGGCTTTGAGGATCGCTTTAATCAGTTCATTTGGCTCCAGTTCAGTTTCTGTGATCCCTAAAGCAGTCTGGACTTCTGGCGTGATGGAAATCGTTTTGAGTGAACGTTCAAAGACGCCCCCCCCTTGACTCAGCAAGGCTGGATTATAATCGGACCAGGCAGAACGAGGCAGCTGAAATAAGCGTTGTCGTTCTTCAAAACTCGTCACAATATTGGGCTGAGGATCCAAAAAGATATGCATGTGATTAAAAGCGGCAACTAATTGAATATGCTTGGACAAAAGCATGCCATTTCCAAAAACATCCCCTGACATATCACCAATTCCAACGACTGTAAAATCTTTAGATTGAATATCCCTGCTCAAATAAAGAAAGTGACGCTTGACGGATTCCCAGGCGCCGCGAGCCGTAATGGCCATTTTTTTATGATCGTAACCGTTGCTTCCCCCTGAAGCAAAAGCATCGCCTAGCCAAAAATGATATTCAGCGGCCACTTGATTTGCAATATCTGAAAAACTTGCTGTTCCTTTATCCGCAGCAACGACGAGGTAAGGATCATCTTCATCATAGCGCACGACATTTTCAGGGGGTACGACTTTTCCTTTTACAATATTATCCGTCAGATCCAGTAAAGAGGCGATATAAATTTTATAACAGCGAATCGCTTCCGCTTGAACCGCATCGCGCCCCTCTGAAAAAGGAAGATTTTTAGGGCAGAAGCCTCCTTTTGCACCGAGCGGAACAATGACTGCATTTTTGACTTGCTGCGCTTTCATCAGGCCTAACACTTCCGTCCGAAAATCTTCACGCCGATCTGACCAACGAATCCCACCGCGCGCAACCTTAGCACCGCGTAAATGAATCCCTTCTACTTCCGGCGCATAGACAAAAATACCGGCCATGGGAATCGGTTTTGGAATATCAGAAATTAAATGGCAATCTACTTTAAAAGAAACATAGGACTTAAAGGCCCCGCCTTCATCTTTCTGAAAATAATTCGTCCGCATCATGGCTTTAATGACTTCTTTAAAACGCCTTAGAATACGATCATGATCAAGGCTGCTTACTTTTTTCAAGCCAAGCTCAAACTGCTGCTGGATCTCTGTTGTTTTATTGCGGGCTGCATGACTGAGGCTTGGATTAAATTTAGTAATAAACAAATCCACTAAAGCTCGGGTTAACTCTGGATAGCGCCCCAAGGTATCTTCAATATATTGCTGGCTATATAAAAAACCCAATTGCGCTAAATATTTGGCAACCGCTCTCAACAAAACCACTTCTCGTGCAGCTAAGCCAATTTGGAGGGTCAGTCGATTAAAGCGATCATTTTCAGCACGCTTGTGCCAGACCTCTAAAAAAGCCTCTTTAAAGAGGGCTTTAACCGAATCAAAATGGGCATCTAAATCCGCTCCATCAATCAAGAAGTCCGAAATCCAAACGGAAAGATTATCCGGCAAGCGCACTTCATAGGGCCGCTCTTCAATCACTTGCAATCCAAAATTTTCTAAAATCGGCAGAATATGGGTCAGCCACAAACCGTGATGACGTTGCATTGCTTTAAAATGCAGCAAATTTGATTGCAATTCATCGCGTTCAAAATCAATAATTAAATCCACTTCACCCTGATCGAGCTCTTCAATTCTACTGATATCTCGATAGGCTTCAGTCACTGTAAAATCATCACAATAATTGCTTGGGAAGGCCCTTGCATATTTATTATAAATAAAAGTGGTTTTATGTTCACCAATTTTTTCGACCATCATATCGCGTAAGTCTTCACGCCAATTACGTGCAACCAAACGCAATTGAGCCTCAATTGCAGATAAATCAACAGAAGCAGGTTCGCCCTCTTTAACCCGAATCACAAAGTCAATTCGGCATAATACAGAAGCCAAAAATCGGGGTGTATGCGTTGCAGTTTCACCATGCAATTCATGCATCAGAATATTTTGAAATTTCAGGCGTAATTCAGTATTATATAAGTCTCTTGGCAAATACACCATGCAATTATAAAAACGACCAAACAGATCTTTACGCAAAAATAGGCGAATCTGTTGCCTTTCCTGAATATATAAAATTCGGGTGGCAGGATCAAAAATTTGATCCTCCGTCATTTGAAAAAGTTCATCCTTCGGGAAACTTTCAATGATATCTTCAAGGGCTTTAAAATCATGACCATGCCGCGCAAAATGAGCGCGTTTAAAGACATTTTTCACTTTATCCTGAAGATGGGGAATATCTACAGCACGGCTATGATAGGCGCTTGAGGTAAATAAGCCTAAAAAACGTGACTCTCCAATCCACTGGCCATTCTGATCAAATTCCGGAATTAAAATAGCATCTAAATAAATCGGCCGATGTACCGTTGAAAGATAACTGGATTTGGTTACCACCATCTCTTGATTTTGCAATTCGACAGGAAGCGCTTTAAACTCATCTGCAAAACAATGCATTCCATAACTGCTCTGGTCTTTCATCAAGCCCAATGCGGTTTCGGGTGTTTTTTTGAAATGATTAAAACGTGCGTATCCCAAGAAAGTAAAGTGATCTGAGACCAACCAATGCAAAAAGTCTGCGACGGGCTTGGCTTTTTCTGTCTTGAGTGCCTGGGCATGATTTTGCATTTTAGTGCGCATTTCCAGAAAATCATCTACGGCCAGACCCACATCAGATAAAACTGAAAACAACCCATCTTGCAAAGCCATTAAAGCGGTTTCATCATGTTGATGATCGACTTCAATATAGGCATTGGCTTCAATAATCACATCCTCAGAGAGGGCATGACTACTCACAAACTCATTTATCTCCCCTTGAGCGTCTCGTCGCGTATGAACAGCACCATTATGGACAATAAAATGGACAGCAACACTTTGGCGGTTTAATTCCATCAGCATGCTATCCACCAGAAAAGGCATATCATCTTGACAAATTTGAATAATCGTATGGGGAGAAGCAAAACCATCATCTGTTAATTTCGGATTAAAAACGCTTAGTTTAATCTGACCTTCCTGACGTTTTTTCATAAATTGAAAATGCGAGTAAAATCGCGCATACAAATCAGGCAGGGCGCGCTCTGAAAGCTCTTCACGTGAAACGGCGATATTGTAATAATAATCGACTAAATGTGTCAGTAGATCTTTTTCAAGAGGCGGTGCGTTTTTGGCAATATAGGTTTTTAAATCATTTAAAATAGAGTGGCTTTCAATATGCTTCATAGTAGCGGGGTCAAGATAAACGAAGCCTGATTATAGCTGATTTTTTGGCAATAAAAAACCCGCCGTACAGCGGGTTTTTTATTAAAATGAAACGGGAATGGATATTTACATCATTCCATCCATACCGCCCATTCCACCCATGCCGCCCATTCCACCGGCGCCGCCAGCAGGTGCATCTTCCTTCACTAAGGTAATCGATGCTTCGGTCGTCACCATCAGACCTGCAACAGAAGCTGCATTTCTTAAAGCGGAACGCGTTACTTTGGTAGGATCCAAAATACCCATTTTCACCATATCGCCAAACTCACCTGTTGCTGCATTAAAGCCAAAGTTTGTTTCTTTGCCTTCTAATACTTTATGCAAAATAACAGAAGGTTCGCAGCCTGCGTTTTCCGCGATTTGACGGAAAGGCGCTTCTAAAGCACGGCGAATAATCGAAATGCCATGATCCTGATCTACATTATCCCCTTTGACATTGTTTAAAGCAGCAATTGCACGAACCAAAGCCACACCGCCACCTGGCAATACGCCTTCTTCTACTGCTGCACGAACTGCTGCTAATGCATCAACAACACGCGCTTTGCGTTCTTTAATTTCGATTTCACTTGCACCACCTACTTTAATCACCGCAACACCGCCGGCCAATTTTGCCAAGCGCTCTTGTAGTTTTTCACGATCATAGTCAGAGGTGGATTCTTCGATTTGTGAACGAATCTGTATCACACGTGCTTCAATCGTTGTCTTGTCGCCAGAACCATCTACAATCGTCGTGGTTTCTTTAGTGACAGTAATTTTCTTAGCACGACCCAAATGTTCCAAGGTCGCTTTTTCTAAGCTGAGGCCGATTTCTTCAGCAATCACAGTTGCATTCGTCAGAACGGCAATATCTTCAAGCATCGCTTTACGACGGTCGCCAAAACCAGGTGCTTTCACTGCACAGACTTTTACAATCCCGCGGAGGTTATTCACAACCAAAGTGGCCAATGCTTCGCCTTCGACATCTTCCGCAATAATCATCAAGGCTTTGCCTGATTTCGCAACGCCTTCCAAGACGGGTAGTAATTCACGAATATTAGAGATTTTTTTGTCGACCAACAAGATATAAGGGCTGTCTAATTCAGCAGTCATATTTTGTTGATTGGTTGCAAAGTAAGGAGAAATATAGCCGCGATCAAATTGCATGCCTTCAACCACATCCAATTCATTATCAAAACCGGAGCCATCTTCAATTGTGATGACGCCTTCTTTGCCGACTTTTTCCATCGCAGTCGCAATCATTTGACCGATTGAATCTTCTGAGTTAGCGGAAATCGTTCCCACTTGCGCAATCGCTTTGCTATCTTTGCAAGGCACTGCCATTTCTTTCAGAAAGTCTTCTACTGCTTTTGTTGCTTTATCGATTCCACGCTTAAGATCCATCGGATTTACACCCGCGGTCACGTATTTCAAGCCTTCGGTCACAATGGATTGTGCCAAAACAGTTGCAGTCGTGGTGCCATCACCCGCATCATCATTCGCTTTGGACGCAACGGCTTTCACCAATTGTGCGCCCAAATTTTTGATTTTGCATTTAAGATCAATGGCTTTCGCAACAGTTACGCCATCTTTAGTAATTTCAGGGTCGCCATAGCCTTTCTCAATAATGACATGACGTCCTTTAGGGCCCAGGGTTACTTTTACTGCATTGGCGAGGATGTTAACCCCTTCCAACATTTCAAGTCTTGCATCATTTGCAAATGTGACATTAACTGCCATTTTTAAGTTCTCCTTCAATAATAATTAAACAATCACCGCGATGAGATCTTCTTCGCGCATAATCAAATATTCAGTGCCTTCAATTTTGATTTCAGTGCCGGCATATTTTCCAAAATAGACGTGATTACCCACTTTGACATCTAATGGACGCACTTGACCATTTTCAAGGATTTTTCCATTTCCAACCGCAATGATTTCGCCTTTTAAAGGCTTTTCAGTTGCATTGTCAGGAATCACAATCCCACCCGCTGTTTTGGTTTCTTCTTCACCGCGGCGCACGAGCACACGATCATGAAGAGGGCGAATATTCATTGTCATAAAGACCTCCTAGGTTAGTTAATAATAAAGACTCATTTAATGATATGGAGACGAGGCACTCTTTTTTCAAGGGGCCGAAAACGTGCCGATTTTACAGTAAACGCACAATTACACAAGCCCAGTCATTAGTCCGATGCAGCAGGCCCAATTTGCGTATCAACGGCATTATAGCTGGGGGCATATTCTGGGATTCCAGAGGTCTTGGTTGCTGCGGCAGCAGGCGCTGGCGTTAAAGTGGGTGCTAATGCAGGGACGGTCGCGGGTGATGCTGAAGCAGCTGCAGGAACAGCGGGTGCAACCGTCACATTATTGAAAATCTTAACCACGCGCTCAACACCACTGGTTTGACTGGCTAGTTTGGCTGCATCGTCACCTTCCTGCTTTGTGACTTGACCTAAAAGGTAGACGACGCCATTTTGGGTGACGACGACAAAATGCAAGGGGTCGACTTCTGATAATAAATTGGCTTTGACTTTGCTGGTGATCCACGTGTCATTGGCATAGGTTCCAAAGGCAATATTTGGGCCAACCGTCAGCTGATTATAAACGATCACAACATCAGGTAATGCCGCAATCTGGGCTGCAAGATCCATTTTGTTTTGCTGAGTTGGGACTTGCCCCAACAATAGAACAATGCCGTTAAAAACGGTTGCCTCAATATTTGCATTGGCGATTTTAAGCGTTGTCGCAATACCTGAAATCTGCCCTTTAATTTTAATATCTGTCAATTGTTGAGGGACGGTTACAGTGCTTCCGGCCACATTGGCTGTACCCGTTCCAGCAGCCCCAGCAAACATCGCGGGAGCAGCTGCAACACAACCGGATAAAGCCATGACCAGGCCGCTTAACCCCATCCAAGATAAAATATTCTTTTGCATTTTAATTCCTCTTCGTCAAAAAATGTGCGTGTGCTGGAATGACAATTTTTTCAAACCCAGGTATACTGCAGCACACCGTAACGCAATATATTACCTGAATGAAATCTATTTTACGAGGCCTCACTGCACTTTTTGTTTTATTAAACTTGACTGCCTGCAGTCAGATTCCGCAACTCAGCGGCAACAATAATCCTTTTCGTAATCGGGAGATGGATTACACGACGCATCCAGTGATGAATCAATATCCCTTGGCCATCCCACCGGGTGTCACAGCGCCTACACTTGAGCCCACTTTTATCATTCCACCTGGCCCTAATTTTTATCTGGCGGGTCCTGCGACACCCATAACCCCCCCTGGTTTTTCGGATGTTTATCTTGTTCCCAAACTGCCTGTTAAATACCAAGATGCCAATAGCTAAGAGGGTTAATCATGAAAGCCATTCAAAGTGTGCGCGGAATGAAAGATATTTTTGGTGCAGAGGCTCAGCTTTTTCAATCCACTTTAAAGATCATTGAAACCCTTTTTCATCGCTATCAATTTGAATTAATTTTGTTGCCGATTATTGAAAAAACGGAGCTCTTTTCTCGCAGTATTGGCGATGCAACCGACGTCGTTGAAAAAGAAATGTATACTTTTCAAGATCGCAATGAGGATAGCCTAAGCTTGCGCCCAGAAGGGACTGCAGGCTGCGTAAGGGCCTGCCTGGAAAATGGTTTGATCCATAATCAGGTGCGTAAATTTTGGTATGTCGGCCCGATGTTTCGACACGAACGCCCTCAAAAAGGTCGGTATCGCCAGTTTTATCAGGTGGGTGTTGAAGTATTTGGATTGGCGACACCCGATATCGAAGCAGAGACTCTTCTTTTGCTGCAAGACCTCTGGACGCAGCTCGGCATTTCTGAGCATATTCGACTTGAAATTAATACGATCGGAACGCTCCTGGAGCGGAAAATTTTTCGGCAAAAACTGACGGATTATCTTTCCAATTACAAAGAGAATCTGGACGAAGATAGTCAGCGTCGCCTGCTCTCCAACCCTTTGCGCATCTTAGACAGCAAAGTACCTGAGACCCAAAAGATTTTAGAAAATGCACCTCAGCTCATCGACTGCCTGGGCGAGGCTTCGCGTCAGCATTTTGAAACCTTGCAGACTTATCTCAACGCTTTAAAAATCCCTTATCACATCAATCCAAAGTTAGTGCGTGGTTTGGACTATTATAGCCACACTGTTTTTGAATGGACAACGGATTTACTCGGCGCTCAGGCCACCGTATGTGGTGGCGGACGTTATGACGGGCTGGTTACAGAATTAGGCGGACAGGCAACGCCGGCATTTGGCTTTGCCATGGGTGTTGAACGATTGCTTTTGCTCTCTGAGCAAGTGGGTCTTAAACCCGAAATTAAAAAGCCAGACGCTTATATTTTGGTCTCTGAAGGCCAGGAAGTGGCTGCTTTTATATGGACTCAAAATTTGCGCAATCAGGGTTTTGACATCCTGATTCATTGCGGCGGAGGCAGCATTAAATCACAGTTTAAACGCGCTGAAAAATCGGGGGCCAAGCTGGCTATTTCTTTGAACCAAGATCAGTTTGAAATCAGCTTTTTACGCGAAAAACGCATCAAAGAAACCGTCAACCCAGATCAGCTTAGCCTCTTTTTAAAAAAAGGCCTTTAACATGGCTAAACTGCATTTTTATTATTCGGCCATGAATGCAGGCAAGACCACGACTTTACTCCAATCCAATTATAATTATCTCGAACGTGGAATGCGGACTTTGCTGTTAACACCCAAAATAGATGATCGCTTTGCTGTGGGGAAAATTCATTCCCGAATTGGCTTGGAAGCAGACGCAATAACCTTTACCCCAGAAGAAGACCTATTGCAGATCACGAAAAATTATTTAGAACAAGGTCCTGTCCATTGTGTATTCGTGGATGAGGCGCAGTTTTTAAGCAAAAACCAGGTTTTTCAACTGACTGAAGTAGTTGACAAGTTATTGATTCCAGTGTTAGCTTATGGCTTAAGAACAGATTTTCAAGCAGAACCTTTTCCAGGAAGCTTATACTTAATGGCCTGGGCAGAGAGTTTTACTGAAATTAAGACCATTTGCCATTGCGGACGGAAAGCAACCCATGTTTTACGCTTAGATGAAAACGGCCTACCGATTGCGATGGGCGAACAAATTGCAATTGGCGGAAACGAATCCTACGTATCTGTTTGCCGAAAACACTATAAGCTAGGGGAAACCCGCTAAAGGAGTACCTAGATGTCACCTGATCACGAGCCTCATCATCACGGGCACCATCACGACCATGCTGGCCACGTTCATGCGACGCCCTCTTCTCACCGTGCTTTTTTCTTTGCCATTATCTTAAATGGTGCTTTTACTTTTTTACAGATTTTTTATGCTTATTTTGCACACTCAACCAGTTTGCTTGCAGACGCTGGACATAATTTTAGTGATGTTTTGGCCTTAGCCTTTTCATGGCTGGCTCTTTTTCTAGCACAAAAAAAAGCAAATCGAATTTACAGCTATGGGTATAAGAAAAGCACAATCCTTGCGACCCTGATGAATGCCATCTTACTGGTGATCGCCTGCACGCTTATTTTAGCAGAAACCATCGATCATTTCTTTTTTTCTCATCCCGTCGTGATGCCGGTTCCAGTCATGATTGTCGCCTTTGTAGGGATTCTGATTAATGGAGGCAGCGCCTTATTTTTTCTCAAAAAAAGCAAAACGGATCTCAATATTAAAAGCGCTTATTTACACTTACTTTATGATGCGATTATTTCTTTTTCAGTCTTGCTGACAGGCTGCGCACTTTATTTTACCCATTGGAATATTTTAGATCCAATTGTTGGCTTTATCATTACTTTATTTATCCTCAAAAACAGCCTGGGCTTGCTAAAACAAACGGTGGAGCTGTCTTTGGATGGAGTCCCTCGCGATATTAATTATACAGAAGTCTCCGATTATTTGACAAGTTTAGAGGGCGTGACCGCAGTACATGATTTGCATATTTGGGCAATGAGTACGACTGAAAATTCACTCACTGCGCATCTGATCCGCCCTGCTGGTAATTTTAGCAGCGAAATGCGACAGACATTAAGCAAAAAACTGATGCATGATTTTAATATTGCCCATACAACCATTCAAGTCGAAGAACATGAAATTAAGGAGTGTTTACATGAACAAAAATGCGAGTAAACGGGTCGGATTTTTAGTCACAGGCTCTGAAATTACGGCAGGGGAAATCATTAATTCCAATAGTGCTGATATGGCCGCGATCATGCAGGAATGGGGAATGAACCTGGGAGAACATTTAATTTGCAATGATCGTCAAGCCAATATTAAAGCCAGCCTCATCTTTTTGCTGAGTCGCCATGATGCAGTCATTACGATCGGAGGATTGGGCCCCACCTCTGATGATGTCACCCGTTTAGCCGTGGCAGAGGTTACACATCAAAAACTTATCTTCAATGAATCAAGTTGGCAAAAAATTGTGGCACGCTTTGCCAAACGCAATATTCTGGCGATTCCTGAAAACAATCGGCAACAAGCTTTTTTTCCCGCTCAAGCGACCATCCTTCCTAATCCAAATGGAACTGCAGATGCCTGCTTTTTAGAAACCAATGAAAAATATATTTTCATGCTCCCCGGCCCACCCAGTGAATGCCTCCCTTTGTTTAAAAATGGGGTTCTGCCGCATCTTCAAGAGCATGGCTTTCAGTCTTCTTTACGCTTATTTCGCTGGCGTTTACTGGGCATAGGTGAGTCCAACATTGCTGAAAAACTTGAGCAACTGGAAACTGAATATAATCTAGAATTTGCCTATCGCGCACACTACCCCTTTATTGATGTTAAATTAATCCTGGACCCCTACATCAAATTTCACAGTAAAATTCTAGCTCAAGTAGAAATGATCGTTCAGCCCTATTTCGTTACCCATCTGAACATCCCACTAACCCAGCAACTAATTGATTTTTTAAAGCACAGCGGGCGAACGCTTTTTATCGAGGACCTTGCCACAAAAGGCTATTTTTTACAAAAAATAAGCACCATTCAAACCGAGTCTTTACTCTTAAAAAATTCACATCCCAATGCAGACTTCTATATCGAAATCAAAGGCCTTGAAAATTTTTGGACTTCAAAACCCGATCAGGCCTTAGCGCATTTTGAAGTCAACATTACCCATCGAAATAAAGTCCATTATTTTGAAAGTGATGTTCTCCTGCGTGGTCAAGAGACCTTAGAGTTTGTCTCAGAATTCGTCGCCTGGAAAATTTTATCCTTCGCTTGACAATCCCATTTATCACGCTATAATAACAACCTCAATGCCGGGATGGTGGAATTGGTAGACGCGCCGGACTCAAAATCCGGTGCCAGCGATGGCGTGAGAGTTCGATTCTCTCTCCCGGCACCATTGATTTCTCAAGTGTTTTCAAGTTGCGATATAGTATAAGTCTAGATAAAATATCGAAGCCAGGGACACTCCAGGGACAGTGAGCCGTCAAACTTGACAATGAGTCACTACAAGATTATAATATAATCATACGGAGTGACTATCATGGCATCAATAGAAAAAAGACAACAAAACAACCAGACAATCTACCGGGTAAAAGTTCGGCTAAAGGGCTTTGCATCTCAAACTGCATCCTTTGAGCGACTCGGTGATGCGAAGAAATGGGCAATGGAAACAGAAGCCAGTATTCGCAAAGGCCAGTACTTTAAAAATGAAGTAGCATCAAACTACACTGCTGCAGAAGCAATTGATCGCTTCATCGAAAATGTTTTACCTCTTAAACCCAAAATGGCCTACAATCAGAGGGCACAGTTGAAATGGTGGCGCCGCGAAATCGGTCAATACGATTTAATCAACGTCACCCCCGCTGTAATCAGCCAATGCAAAGACAAACTAACCAAGGGCCTTACGCCTCAAGGCAATATCCGGACTTTATCTACCGCCAATCGCTATCTGGCGGCATTAAGCCATGTATTTACTTACTGCTATCAAGAATGGGGCTGGGTTAATGAAAACCCCTTTGCAAAGGTAAGCCGATTTAAAGAGCCAAGAGGACGCGTTAGATTCCTGTCTGATGAGGAACGTAACGCCCTACTTCAATCGTGCAAATTAAGCCAAACTAAAGAGCTCTATCCGATTGTAGTTCTCGCTCTTTCAACCGGCGCCAGAAAAAATGAACTGCTTTCTCTCAAATGGGGCAATGTTGATTTGGAGCGTAAAGTGATTCGGCTTGAAGAAACCAAGAATGATGAGCGGCGTAAAATTCCTCTCCGGGGTCATGCGCTTGAGTTACTGACCGCGCAGGCAGCACGTTGTCCCATTAACAGGCAGGACCTGTTGCTCTTTCCACGTAAGCGTGATCCAAGCAAGCCCATGCATATTCGCGGTGCGTTTATCTATGCCCTTCAGCGCGCGAAGATTACAGACTTCACATTTCATGATTTACGGCACTGCGCGGCTTCTTATCTTGCCATGAATGGTGCAAGCCTTGCCGAAATTGCTGAGGTTCTTGGGCATAAGACTTTGAGCATGGTCAAGCGATATGCGCATTTGTCGGATGCGCATACGGGTAAAGTGGTTGAAGCTATGAACAATAAAATGTTTGCAGGGACTACTGGTATTCCGAAGTTATAACTTGGTTATATCAGCAAATGAGAAAAGGATCCAGATTGGGTCCTTTTTATTTGGAGTTTAATACGCCCAGAACCTGCACTAATGATTCTCCCTCACTTTGCGTTAACTGTCCAAAAAAATCGGCATCTATTTTTTCAATTATTTTCACCAATTTTGCCGCTAATGTCTGGCCCTGCTGGGTTAAATGGACTGATTTGGCTCGAGTATCTTGCTCATGCTCAGCGCGCACCACTAAATCTTGTTTGCATAATTTTTTCAAAGACTGGGACACTGTCATTTTATCCAGCTTTGAGAGGCGAATAATCGCGATCTGGGTAGGATCTTCCCCTTTTTCAGTAAACCACAATAGAATCGCCAGAATCACAAATTGTGGATGCGAAATATCATATTCAGCTAAGGCGCTTTTAATCAGACGCTGCCAAGTAGTCGTGGTTTGCCAGAGCAGTAATCCCGGGCTATCTTCAGGACGTTTAAAACCAAATGCTGAATTACTCACGATACATTCCTCAACAAGTCTACCAAAGCCTGATTTTCAGAAGGGACGGAGTCTGCCACATTTTTAGCCACTAATTTGATCCATAGCCATTTCAGCGGCCCGGTCACCCACAAGGTATTTGAGAGACGCAGCCCATCCGGCGTCTCTTCAAGCTCATGCGTATCATACATTTTGGCACCAAAGAATCGCGTACAGTCGGTGAATTTTTTCCCTTCAATTACTTCGGTCAAAGTGATTTTAAATTCTGGACCGCCCTTTGGCTTCAGCTTGAAAAAATTACCGACTTGGAAAACCCTTTCCATTTTGCAATAGTCCAAATCATCATGCCAATCCGTCCAATGATTGACGTCAGTCCAAACACGCCAGACATCTTCCTTTGTAATGCCCTTATAAACTTTTGCACAAGATCTAATCCACATGATTCCACCCTCGGTTAATAGTAATTTTAAATATTGTATGTTAATTTACTATTGGAGTCAAGCCCAATTATGTTATGACAAAAAGCTATGAGCTTGAGACATCATTCTGCAACCACTGATCAATTGCATTAATCTCCTTTTCAATCGTATCAGGATCACTGGGTTCGTGCGCTTGCCGAGGGGCAATCAGCATTTTAACCGGCCTATTTAAAACAGTGAGTGCGTTATATAATTCTTCAGCTTGCGAGGGTGGGACGCGAATATCCTGCCCACCCTCAAGAATCAATAGAGGCGTTTTGATGTTTTGCACATGAGCAATCGGTGAACGCGCCCAATATAACGGCTGGTTCGCATCCCAAAAATAAGAGCCCAAATAACGAAAACAAAAATCAGTATCGTCAGATGTTCCTGTGTAGGAAATTAAATCTGTTAAACCATCCCCATCAATCGCCCCAGAGAAACGATTGCTTTGTGATATCGCCCAGGCAGCCAAATAGCCCCCATAGCTCCATCCGGCCATCACAATTTTATGTGGATCAACTACCCCTTGTTGAATTAAATGATCGATCCCAGTCATGATATCGTTGTAATCACCTCCACCAAAATCACCAAAATTCTTTACCCTAAAATCAAGCCCATATCCATTACTCCCCCGATAATTTACCTGCAAAATCACATAGCCAAGGCTTAAGATATTTGCAGGACAAGTTGTGGGTGGCAATAGTTCAGAATATTCATCACAACCGCCTAGATAACGCTGCCCTTGAACGCTAGCAGGCCCTCCATGCACGTCAACATATAAGGGATATTTGCGTTTAGGGTCATAGTTTTCTGGAGTGATTAACAGGCCTTCAATATTTGTTCCATCTGTAGACTGCCAATTGAGAACCTGTTCCTGACCTAAAGGTTTGTCAAACTGCTTATTCACATGGGTAATTTGAGTGAGCTTAAAATCATCCGCAGAGGCGATAAAAACCTCTGGCGCTTGATTAACTGACTCATGCCCAAATCCAAAAATGCGATGCGACCTGTTAATGGAAAGGGTTAAGGGCTCAATAAAACCTTTTTGAGTAGAAACCAGTTTCACAGGTACATCTGGGTTTTCATTAAGTTCATATAATTGCGGACCTTCCATTTTGTATTGATCCCCAACATAAACGGCCTGACTATTGAACTTCCATCCCAAAAGATAAGGATTGCCATTGAATGTATTTTGCAAGCAATGTGTTTGACCCGCTTGATCAACCAAACAAATTTGGTTTTGGGTGCCAATATCTTCAAGCAATGCTTTGGCCTTTCCGCTGGCAAGGATATTCGTTGCAAAGGCAAGCCAATGGCCATCTGGCGAATAGAGAGGCTGATTACAACTATGCGTATTACAAAAAGAAAGGGGAGTCATTTTGAGCGTGCTTAAATCAAGAACCGCCACTTTACTTTTCGAGCTATCGATCGCCTTAGAACTCGGCTGATAGGCAAAGGCAATCGCCTGCCCATTGGGAGACCAATCAAAACCACCACCAAATACACTGCCTGAAATATTGATATCTGCAGGCGTAATCGGTTTAATGGGTGCATTACTCGCTATCTCATTGATTAAATACAACTGAGCATTAACAACACCCCCTGCGACACTCACCAGGCTATCATCAACAGGGGTTTTTTGCATTGCCTCATCAGCAACAAAAGCGATCTGCTGACCAGAGGGCGACCATTCCAAAGCATCCATAGAACGTGAAAGCGTCACGACTGCTACGGTCTGTTGATTCGCCAGTTGATAGACTGATAATATTTGGTTCTCACCCTGTGCTGCAATGTAAGCAATCTTTTTCCCATCCGGCGACCAATCTACGGATCCAATATAATCAGCATGAGCTATTTCTTTGATCTGTCCATTTTCATTTTGAAGATTCAAAGCATATCGCCAGTTATAGGGATTGGTTTTACTGCGATCCCAAGTCACAAAAGCAACTTGCTTGCCGTTGGGTGATGCAACAACATAAGCAATTCTGGTGAATGCCAGCACATCATTGGCACTGTATTCTTGAGCAAAACAAGTTGCGCTAAAAGCAGAGGCACTCAATAGCATGAGCACAAGAATGCAACGCTTAACCATCTAATTTCCCCTTTAATTGATTATACGGATTATACCACTCTTCTCAAAATAGCATGATACAGAATCTAAAACACCTATAGATCATACTGACTGTAAACACTGACCATCCCATGGGCACGGAGGTTTAGTCATTCTGTACTCATGGATCAAGTTAATTTTTTGACCTGAAAACTTGACCATACTCACCCCAGGCAAAGCATATTCGACGCCAGAGATCACACAGGCGAAGTCCCATTCGCAAAAAGCGGCCTGGCTATGTTCACAAAAATGCATTGAATGGATATCCCATCTGACAACATGACTTTGTGCTTTTAACCATAGATCAAACCAGTGGTTGACTGACTCTATGCCTGAGTACGTAGGCCCATGAGATTCAATAATGGTGATATTTTCTGTAAGACAGCCAGCAATCTTGTTTAAATTATTCTCTTTCCAGCCATCAATGTATTGCTCAATTAATGCAAATGCATTTATCGAATCCATATTCAATGTACTCCTTTTTTATTTTCAACCCAACATCCATGAAATCCAAACGGCACCGCGTGCGGCAATTGAATGATGGCCAACGGATCTCCCGCCACATTTTGTGCATCCAGAATCATCAAATCACTCCGCCGTTCTTGCTTACAATAGACATAAAATAATACAAAGCCTTCACCTTCCTTGGCATCAGCTGACTTCGGCACAAAGATAGGCTCCAGTGGAATCGCATTTTCACCCAGATAATGCACTATTTTGTGCTGATTCACTGCATCAAAATGCGTGATCGAATCAAAAGCATTGGGTTTCTCGATATGCAAACTTGAGGCCAGATAAGTATGCCGGTAGGGTCGCCCTGTAAACCGTTCATCAATCCGGGGAAACTCCATATTCATCGAATCGCGTTTTTGCTTTTTTAATTGGCGTGTTTTTAGATTAAATGTCCAGCGCACCAGATGATTCGGCAAGTATAATTCATCATCGACAAAAGCCTCGATTCCCTCAGGGACATCATGCATGCCGACCATATCCAGAATCAACTCATCCCCCTGCTCAAAGGCATTGACAGTATGCATGCACAAACAAGGCTCATCTTCAAAGAAAATGATGTCTTCATTTTTGCCATAGCGCGGCAGGATTGCAAAATGGGCGCGACGTTCAGGCTCCCACTTAAGAATTGAGCCACCTTGCATAAAACGCTTATAATCCAGAGTCAATGGAAAGATCGGTATAATCGTAAAGTGCTTGGTGATCGCAAAATCATGCAGCAGGCTTAAAAAAGGCAAGGTCAGTGTTTCACGGTGCGTGATTTGACCCTGGGCGTCCGTAATAAAATAAACGAAATCCATATTCGGCGAGAGATAGCTGTAAAAAAGCATCTCCCCTGTTTTAGGATCAATCTTGGGATGCGCACTCATGGAGCGATCAAGTACAGGATTGAAATCCGTCAAAGCCAGGGTTTCCAAGCTTTGCGGATCCATGACCAAAGGCAAGCCCCCTTCATTCAAAGCCAGCAAGCGATCATGATGCCAGAGCACGTTGGTATTAGCCGTGTTATGCGATATAGCGCCAGCGTCCGGAGCACGCGCCATACGATCTCGCATTCCACCAAACAAAGCTTTGCCAGCCTTGCGTTGAGCCAAAAAGCGTTCCGTACGAATCCAGCGGTTTTGATAACTGACGCGCCCATTCTCAAAAGACATCGCATGAATCATGCCATCGCCTTCATACATGTGATAATTTTTGGAGTAGACATATTCTGGGTTGGGTCCATTGCGGTAAAACGTTCCGTTCAATTCAGTGGGGATCGTGCCAATCACCTGCAAATCATCCAAATTAAACTCTGCCTCACAAGGCGCGAAGACTCCATCCAAAAAAACATTTTCAGGAAATGACTTAAGCATGATCCAGTCTCCTTGCATCAGCCTCACCTAAACCCAAAGCCTCGAGGTAATCTGCCTCGCACACAAAGAATTGTTTTTTATACGGCAGTACAAATCCACCTGATGCAGTTTGATAGGCTTTCGCCTCAGCGTGCGTGCTAAACCAGTGATTTAAAAAACCGCCCTTAATCAAGCCAATCTGCAATTTTAAGCTTGCCCAGGAATCAAAACCTTTCTCAAAGGCAATGACGGCCAAGGCATGTTTTCGTTTCAAAAGCTCAGCCGGAATGCTCGCCGTTTCAGGGCAGCGCCCAAAGCGTTTTAAATCAAGGGATTTGAACAAAATAGACGCCTGGATTTTACATTCATCTACGGTCCAAGGGGATGTCGATCGTTTCATTTAATACTCCTGTTTTTATGCTGCCACCCACTTCAGCAAAACAAAAGTTTAAACGAACATTCAATGTCGCAACTTTTAAATCCAGGGTGAGATCCTCTTTTGTGGGTAATAGGCGTCCCTTCAGCCTAAGGCGCCATATTAGCATGAAATACAGGCGATTGTCAAACTCCACTAAATTCTTACAGACATGAAAGCCTTTGAATATTCTCCCGCAACCAAACATGACCTAAATCATTAGCAGAGCGCTGATGCCAAATGGCATAAAACGCCATGGGCTCAAGAGTAAATGGCAAAGGCTTAATCACAAAAGAGTATTGCCTCTGGTAATGTTCCGCAATACGCTGCGGGATGGTTGCCACTAAATGCGCTGAACCTGCAATCAACTGCACGATCGGCTCCATGTAGGGGAGACTCATTTTGACTTGGCGCTGCAGATTTAGCTTAGCTAATGCTTCGTCAATCAATTTGGGTCGATCAGGATGATCTGTTCGCATCACTGCAATATGCGGAGACGCCAGATAATGCGCCATGGTAAAGCTTTTATTTTTAGCGTTTGGATGTGCTGCCCCCATAATACAGCCCCCCTGATCTTTAAACAGCAATTGTTTTTTAAGGGACGCATCATGACTGAATACTTTTCCAATTGCTAAATCATAATCGCCTCGCTCAAAGGCAGAAGAATCGCCTAAATGCTGAGCCGTCATCACCGTAATTTGAATGCCTGGCGCTTCTTGTTCTAAATGCTGTAATAATGGCGGTAACAGCAATGAACTCATATAATCGGACATTGCAATTTTAAACTCACGCTGGGAGTGTTTGGGATCAAAGCGCTGTCCATGTTCGACTAAACTTCTGACCTCCTCCAAAACCTCATGCAGCTTTGCTTGCAGGCTGATGGCAAAGGGCGTCAAAATCATATAGTTTTTCTGGCGCACTAACAAATCATCTTGGAAAATTTCGCGCAGTTGTTGCAGATTATGACTCATGGCGGCCTGAGTAATAAATAGCTTTTTTGCGGACTCCGTCACACTTTTCTTCTGCAGAAGAAGATCCAAGGCAACCAGCAGATTCAAATTAACGCGATAGAGATCTATCATTTTAACTAATGACCTTTATTAGAAAAATAAGTTTTACTAATTATATCTAAACACCCTATCATAAAGCAAATAGGCACATTGGATAACAATAAAATGAATATGGATATCACGCTTATTGCAACATTGATCACCATTATATTGCTGGCTTCTGGCATCATTATGGAATACCTCGCTGTGTTAATTTTCCTGACGGTGATGATTGTGCTTCATATCGCAGCCCCTGCCGTTATTTTTTCAGGTTTTACCTCGCCTGCATTTTGGCTGACTTTTGCGGGCCTTCCACTCAGCATGGCAGTGAAGCAATCTGGCCTTGCAGATCGCATTGCCCATGGCTTAGTCTATTTCTGCAAAGGACCCTATTTTGTTTTAGTGACAGGAATGGCGCTCTTCGGCACCGCAATGGCTTTTATGATGCCCTCTGCGATGAGCCGGATGATGTTGATCACTCCCATTTTGATGGCTTTCTCAGAAGCACACGGCTTTAAGTCAGGCTCAAAGGGATACTATGGCCTATTATTGTCAGGCATTTTCGCCAGTTATATTGCGGGCATTGTGATTCTGCCTGCTAATTTACCCAATATCATTTTGATGGGCGCTGCGGCTTCCACTTATCATCTCGATTTTTCTTATGTGCATTATCTGATCATTCACCTTCCAGTGCTAGGCTTCGTTAAAATCCTGTTGCTGATCGGAATGATCACCCTGTTTTTTCATGATCTCCCACAAGCATGTCGAACAGAACTAGCAATCGCTAAAACAAGATTTTCAGTCATTGAAAAGCGCCTGATGGTTTATCTAGCACTTTTATTGGTTTTTTGGCTACTGGATCAAAATATTTCTCCTGCCTGGCCTGCGCTTCTGATTGCCCTGCTATGCTTGCTTCCTGGTGTGGGCGTCATCAATCACCAACACTTTTTAAAAGACGCCAATACCGCTCCCTTATTTTATGTGGGTGGATTGATTGGTCTAAGCGCTGTTCTCAATAGCACAGGAGTCGGCGCCTTATTAGGGCAAAAGCTGATTCAGCTTATCCCGCTCAAAGCAGGACATGATGCAGGTAATTTTTATCTACTCAGTTTAGCCTCTGCAGCTATGGGGATCGTGACGACCTCTCCAGGTGCGCCGGTATTGGTCACACCTTTTGCAGCCGCTCTGGCAAAAATGGCCCACCTTCCCCTGATGAGCGTTATCATGACTCAAGTGGTTGGCTTTTCGATGATTGCTCTTCCTTATCAAGCGCCTCCGTTATTAGTCGCAATGCGCCTTGGGCATATTCCTTTGAAAATTGTCACACTGGTTTGCTTAAGTTTATTTGTTTTAAGCGTATTTATTCTGCTGCCGCTTGATTATGCATGGTGGACATACATCCAGCTTCTTTAAGCCTATGGCTATTGACAAGAGGCCCACAGTCAAATGATAATGATTCTCATTTAGATTATATGAGATTCTTCACCCATGAAACCACAAAAACTCTGGCTGCGTTTTTTCTTTTTTGTTGTTGGCCCAGGACTGGTGGTGATGCTTGCTGATACCGATGCCAGCAGCTTGATTACCGCTGCACAAAGCGGTGCCGTATGGGGCTACCGCATGCTCCTCCTGCAAATGATTTTGATCCCCATTTTATTTATCGCTCAGGAATTGACAGTACGGCTGGGCATTGTTACTCAGCAAGGACATGGGGAACTAATCAAAAACCATTTTGGTAAAAAATGGGCCTGGCTTTCGGTTAGTACGCTTTTGCTCTCCTGCCTGGGCGCAATGATCAGTGAATTTAACGGTGTTGCCGGTGTGGGCGCACTATTTGGAATTCCCCCATTTTACAGCGTGGGCCTGGTCATTATTTTTATGATTACCATGGCCTGGACAGGCAGTTACCATAGCGTTGAACGCTGCGCCATTCTGATTGGATTATTTGAACTGATCTTTGTTGCGGTCGCAGTCCTGGCTCACCCACATTATCATGAGGCCTGGATGACGATGTGGAACGTACCCGTTCATAATAGCCAATATTGGTATCTTGCTGCCGCAAATGTAGGTGCGGTTGTTATGCCCTGGATGATCTTTTATCAGCAATCTGCAGTGATTGATAAAAAGCTCAATCTCTCTCACTTAAAAATGGCTCGTGCTGATACGATTATTGGGGCGATCTTGACGCAAACCATTATGGCATCAATGGTGATCATTACTGCGGCCACCATTGGCAAAACCAATCCTGGCGTCCCTCTCAATACTGTTTCACAGATCAGCAGTGCATTAACACCATTTCTTGGAAAAACGGTTGGGGAGATTTTATTTGCATTGGGGATGTTAGGTGCCGCGCTGGTTGCAGCCATTGTTGTTTCACTGACCTCTGCCTGGGGCTTGGGGGAAGTGTTGGGCTATAAGCGCTCGTTGGAACATCACCCGAAAGAAGCCCCATGGTTTTATGCTATGTATTCTCTTGCACTAATCCTTAGCGGTACGCTGGTTGTATCAGGCCTCGTCAATCCGGTTTCGATCAGCGTGGCTGCTGTGGTGATGAATGCGCTCTTACTGCCGATTGTACTGGGCTTTCTCTTTTTGCTGGCCGTCAAAACTTTGCCTGAGCCCTATCGACTAAAAGGGACTTATGCCTGGGTTGTCGGCATCCTTTTGGGTGGCACTGCATTTTTTGGACTGATTGCAGGACTGTGGGGGATCTTTGACTAAAGAGATGAGTTTAAAAGCCATAAAATTACTTCACGCCACGTACACTTAACATGAAGTCTTGATTGGCTTTACGGTCTGCGTTGATCTTTTGCATTGAGGGCATTTGATTCATGGTTTTGACATAAACTCGTGCAGGTGTATCAGCTAAAAAATCTTTGCCATAAATACGCATTGTGGCCAGGCTAACCAAAGGCAGATGCACAATGGCAGCGCAATCAGCCAAAGTAAAATTCTCACCTGCGACATAGGGAGAAAAAGAGGCGATTTTAGCAAAACCAGCAATTCCTCGTTTGAGTCGCGCCTCCGCCGTTGCCTTGACTTCATCACTCAGCTTACCGCCAAAAAATGCCTCCATGTAAAGCTCCCGAGCAGGTAACTCTAAATACAAATCTATGAAAGTCGCAAGTTCTTGCACTTTGGCCGCCGCATAAGGGTCTGTGGGCAACAGTGGCTTCTCTGGATAGCGATCTTCCAAATATTCTAAAATCACCGCGGACTCTGACAGAATCTGGCCTTCTTCTGTTTTAATAAAGGGGATTTTGCCAATTGGCGAACCGTGCTTCATGGCATCTTTGGCGGTATAAATTAATTCTTCGGCAAAGGGAATACCCTTTTCCATCAATGCCAGCTTCACTCTGTTGTAATAATTACTGACTGCGAACCCATATAATGTGATCATTATGGCAACCTCATCCCAATGCGATTCCAACGCACTGCATGCGTAGCCGAATCATAACTCAGAAAAATGAATTCTGCTTTGCCAATTAAATCCTTTTCAGAAGCAAAGCCCCAGGAACGGCTATCATCGCTATTATCTCGATTATCCCCCATGCAGAAATAATGTCCTGGAGGCACAATCAAATCGGTGAAATCTTGAATTGGCCTGCTTGGCGAGGTATAAACATGATGAATGTGACCGCCCAAATCATTGGTATATTCCTGCACTGCAGTTGATCCAAGATTGATATTGACTGGCTCCGTTGTCGCTTGAATAAACTGTGTAGGCACTGCTTTCCCATTGATTGATAATTGCTTATTAACATAGGAAATAGTATCCCCAGGTACACCAATCACGGTTTTAATCAAATCAATCTGCGGATTGACTGGGTCTTTAAAAACAACAATACCCCCCGTTTTGGGCTCACCTGTTTTGAGTAAAACAGTACCTGTAAAGGGCAAATGCACACCGTAAGAGAGCTGATTAACAAACACAAAATCCCCCAGCTGAATCGTGGGCAACATCGAGCCACTTGGCACAATAAAGGGCTGAAAAATAAAGGCGCGAATCACAAAGACAACAAGAAAAACAGCCCAAAGCTCATGCGCATATCTCACCAAAATCGGGGCATCTGGTTTCTTTTTAAAGCCAAAACGAATAATCAGAGAGGCAATCAGTAAAACAAACAGCCCCCACTCAAAATAAATGCCTACCACAGCAACCTCTCCATGACTCTAAATTAAGCGCTTATTGAATCAGGTTTGATCTGAAATTGCAAACCACACTCATCGAAATATGATTATTTTTTCACAAAAACCCCGCTGCCGTTATCATTCAAAGAAGGTATAGTCATTGTCTGGATTTTCTTATTCGGGCTGGTAGCAAAGTGAATTAAATCCTGTCCACTAGAAAGCATCGGGATATTCATCCCATAAGGATTAGGCCAGTAAGCTTGCAGAACGTTATTTTGACAATAGGTTAACCGCCATTTCATCCCGATGGGGCCAATACTCAGAGACAAATGATTCCCCTCTTTGGATATCACCAAATTACCGAACATAGGATTATAGTAAGTTCCCACATATTGATCTAAATCGGCTGTTTTGACTGCCAGACATTGATCAGGCTGCGAGGCCGTATTATCGACTGCCTGAGATTGCAAATAAATTTTATTCCAATCTTTTAGAGGCTGCTTATTGAAATAGAGATCAAAGAATCTCTGATATATGGCCTCCGGCACTTTATTGCCCCAGGTGTTTGTCAGAATAACGATGCCAATTTTTTCTTGTGGAATATAGGCCATCAAAGCATGCATCCCTGTTCCCCCACCCCCGTGATAGAGGACGGTATAGGGCTTGTATTCTTGTGCGTCAATAAACCAACCTTCCCCATAGGCTTTTTCGGTTTCCCCATTCAGCTGCATCTCCGGCGTGGACGAGGTAATAAGTGTATGTGGTGAATGGATGAAGTTCATATTCGCTGCGCTCACAATCTGATGTCCGTCTACCAGACCATTATTCATATTAAAAATAAGCCACTTTGCCAGATCTGCAGCGCTCGAATGGATACCCCCACTGCCACCAGGATCTTTCTGGAGCGCTCGAAGCTTAACAAAATAGGAAGGATTCATTGGATAAACATACTGCTGACCTGAAACATAGGCAAAAGCTTGCGCAACATTGCTTAACTCATACAATTTATCTTCAGTGTCCACGTAGGAATCGTTCATTTGCAATGGAAAAAACAGGCGTTGATGCAAAATAGCGGCATAACTTGCGCTGCCCTCTTTTTGAATAATTTCTCCGGCAAGCATCGGAAAAATATCTTCATATGCAAATTCTGATCTAAATGGTGCAACGGGCTTGATAAATCGCAGCGCATAGATAGTATGATCTATGCTATACCCAAAACTTCCTAGAACATCTGTGGCATCCTCCGGCAATCCACTATCGTGCGCAAGCAAATCTTGGACTTCAAACTTCTGTGTTGTTTCAGGATCATAGAGCTTGAACTGAGGGTAGAGTTTCAGAACCTTGGTATCCCAACTATACTTTCCTTCATCAATCTGCATAGCCAACAATGTGGCTGTAAATGATTTAGTCAATGAAGCAATATCAAAAATGGTATCGGGAGTGACGGGTGCGCCTTCTGCATTACGCTCACCGAATCCCTGCGCATAAATAGTTTTACCATTTTGTACCACTGCAATGGCCATTCCTGGGACATGCCAGTCTGCCTGAGTTTGCTCGGCATAGCTTGTCAGTTGAGATAAAAGTTCACTCATGGGCATCTGAGGTGGTACGGAGCTTACTGCAAAGCAAGGCACAAATACGGATGCAATCAATCCTCCTACAATAAACTTCAGCATCTGGGGGCAGGACATAATTTACTCCAATTATTTGATTTTGCCATTCTAGCAAAATGCGTTATCATGTACAATATTTTTACAAAGATAGAAGGACAGCTTATTTATGAGCATTCTAAAAACTGCAACCACTCTTTTTTTGCTATGCACTTCCCTGGGTTTTAATATCGCAAGCGCGAATACGCCTCAAGCAGAAAATGCAGAGCTACAGACGATGCTCGAGCAATTGATTCATCAACAAAATATTCCTGGAGTGGTCGTGACTTATGGCGTTGACAATCAACCGCTACAAACGATCACAGCGGGATTTAGCAATATCAGCGCCAAAACACCCATGCAGAACCAAACCCAATTTATGATTGGCAGCGTGACTAAATCCTTTATCAGCGCCGCCATTTTACAAGAAGTTGCGGCAGGCAAAATCAATGTAGATGAGTCTCTACAAACCATTGCGAAACAATATGGCGGTGAGATTGCTTCTGTTGTCAAAACTTATCCTGCAACTGCCCCCATCACACTGCGTGAACTGTTAGACCATACAAGCGGCGTGCATGATGCGATCAACACACCCATTTTCACCCAGGCTTTTATGAAAGACCCAAAAAAAGTATGGACAGATCAGGAGTTACTGGCGATTGCATTACCGCATCCCTTTTATTTTAAACCTGGAACAAAAGGCGTATTCAGCTACACCAATACGGATTATCTTCTGTTAAGTATCGTATTAAAATCAACAACTCACCATAGTCTAGGCGAGATTTTTCAACAATTATTTACACAAGCCAACCTAACAGGGATCTACTACCCTGAAAATGGCGTTATCCCTCCCAATATATTCAGTAATATGGCGCTGGGTTATATGGGGCTCAACGATCCCAATCCACTGCATGTTGCATTTCAAGATTCTCCTGTTGTAACAATACCAGGCGTCAGTAAGCTACAAGCCTATGAGCTTTATAATGTCGACACCATCCCCGATCCCAGTGCGGGAGGTTTGATTGCCTCCACCGAAAACATGGCAAAATGGTATCGCGCTCTGTTTCAAAATGGCAGTATTCTTCCTCCAGCAGAATTACAGATGATGTTGCACGGAGGGGTTCCCAACGGCAAACATAATCAAGCCCACTATGGGTTTGGCGTGGCAACGAACGTTATTCCACCTTATGGTTATATTGTTTCACATAATGGTCAAATGCCTGGCTATACGGCAATTGTTTTCTATTTCTTTCAATCCCATCTTGTTGTTGCGGCAGCGATTAATTCCTCACAGTCTGATTTTTTAGATCCTTTTGATTACTCAACTGGCAAACCTGCTCCTGGACTTTTTAGCACAGTCATTCCAGCTTTGTTAGATCACTCTTCGCGAAAGTAATAATCCACATCCGCTTCTTTTGGGTAGTACGCACGCACCGCGTGGGGATGTCCGGGCGCGGTGCCGGTAATCACACCTAATTTATTAGAATCAGGATATTCCGCCACCTCAGGCGCAGTCATCGTCGACATGCACAGATAAACCAAATCTGCCTCGCTATCATTAATCGTCTGATGCGCATAATCAGGCCCTACGGGCAAACCCAGATAATCTCCTGCTTTGATCTCATAAATTTTGCCCCCAATACGCACTTTACCTTTGCCTTCGAGAATATACATAGCCTCTTCATTAGTATGATGGAAATGGTAGGGAAATGGCTTACTGCCTGGAGGCAATCGGTATAGACTTGTTCCCAACTGTTTGGAAGACGTATTCTGCGCCAGGCGTTTAAAATACACCAGAAAATCACCCTGCTCGCGTGTTTCCCAATTAATTTCATCTGACGATGCGATTTTAAATGTCATGCTACTCTCCTTCTTCAATTAAACACAATCAAGAAACAAACCCCTCAAAATCAGGATGGCATTTATTGGGGCCAAACTCAATAATCTCATAATCTGCGACCTCATGCTGATAAAAGGGATCCTGCTTAATCAACGCCTCTACATCCGCTCTATTTTGCAAATGTGAAATAATCACTCCGCCCGTCCGTGGCACTTTTGGACCTGAGGCAATAAAGACGTTGTTTTTATAACCTTCATCCAAGAAAACGCGATGAGCCGGAATATGTGCATTCACATCGGAAAGTGGCTTTTTATAGGTCAAGATAATGATAAACATGCATGCTCCATTTGAAAACATTTTGCACAGTATAGCAAATTAGGTTAGAATGTAAACTCCACAGCACACAACGGAACTATTCATGAAACAAAACAGCCAATTAAGCCCTCATGTAAATGAGAGCACCCCTGCTTTTGCCACACTCATCATCAAAAACAATCAGACTGTATTTAAAGGCGTACAGGGTTGTGCTGTTTTAGGAAAAAATCAGTGCATCGCCAAAGCGACTTTGGAGACACCTTTCTCAATTTGCTCCACGACTAAACTTTTTACTGCTGTGCTTATTTTGATGTTGGAGGAAGAGGGGAGATTATCCATAGCGGACCGTATTTCCATGCACATTCCAAAATTACCTTTGAAATTTAAAGGCATCACCATTCAACATTTACTTTTTCATATCTCAGGCATTCCTGAATACCTGCCAGACCCCAGCATTGTTGATTTTGATCAAATGATTAAAGAGAGAAAACAGCTCACGCAAAGCGCCATATTTGAATCCATTCTCAAATCCAAACCACAGCCCCATAGCAAGGCCTACGCTTACTCCAATTCAGGCTATGCACTGCTCTCTAAAATTATTGAGAACATTACTGGGGAGTCTTATGCCAAGGTGATTCAAAAGCGCATCTTTGACCCACTCGATATGAACACTGCTTTTGTAATGACGGAAATCGATCAACATAGCCATTACACTGAGGCCTATAATCAATGGCCACTCTACACGCCAACCAACTGGATGAAAGCAGCCACTCCCACTGGCGAAGGAGGCATTTTCATGTCCATCAATGATATGGAAAAATGGATTCATGCTTTTAATCAGGCGCAAATTTTCAGCAAAAAGAAAACAATGAAGCGGCTCCTCTCCACTGGCAAATATGATGATGGGAAGGATGTCATGATGGCGCCTCATCTTAAATATGGTTTTGGCCTTATGCATGGTCAGGCGCATAAGAATGGCAAAAGATATAAAGTGACGGGTCATAATGGCGGGATGCCTGGATCAACATCAGTATTCGCCAATCTACATCATAAAAATGACAATATTTGGATCATCTATTTTAGCAATACCAGTAGCTATCCCGATATATTTTCTGTTTTAGATCAGGCAAATATCGAATATTGACCACTCCTAATGATGGGGCCTCTTGGTCATTTTTTTGTGATACCGACTCATCACCCACCATTGCTGTATGACGCTCAAACACTGATTGACCAACCAGTACAGCACTAACCCTGATGGAAAGCCCAAAAACATGACCGTAAAGATCAGTGGCAAGAACATCATTATTTTAGCCTGCATGGGATCTGGAGGCACGGGATTTAATCGCTGCTGCACAAACATAGCCAATCCCATTAAAATCGGTAGAATAAAAAATGGATCAGATGCTGAAAGATCATGAATCCAAAAAATAAAAGGCGCCTGACGTAGCTCAACGCTTTCCATTAACACCCAGTACAAGGAAATAAATACAGGAATCTGCACCAGAATAGGCAGGCAGCCACCCAATGGATTCACTTTCTCTTTTCGATAAAGCGCCATTGTTGCTGTACCCAGTTTTTGACGATCATCACCTATTTCCTCACGCAGCATCTTGATCTTCGGTTGCAACTCTCGCATTTTGGCCATTGAGAGATAGCTTTTTGCAGATAGCGGGTAGAAAATCAATTTAATCAAACAGGTAATCAAAATAATGGCCACGCCCCAATTGCTGACATAGGAATGAATCCACTGCATCACGGCAAAAATTGGCCCTGAAATAAACCACAGCCAGCCGTAATCAATCGTTTTGGAAAGATAGGGTGCAACGACACCAAGCTGGCTTGCAATCGCTGGCCCCAGATAAATACCGGCACCCGTTGTGACAGTCTTACCTGGATTAACACTGACGGTAGGATTAGCCAAACCAATGCTGTATAAACCTTGGTTCACTGCACTAAACTGAGTAATTGCAGTATCTGGAGCTGGAATAATCGCTGTAATAAAATAATGCTGTAACATGGCAACCCAACCTGATGAAACGGCTTGGGAAAGATTGCTCTCATCCATATCTGCAAATTTTATCTTTTGATAATGGTCGCCTGGATAGGAAATGGCTGCACCTGTGTAATTGGCATGGCTATTTAAAAAACTAGATGCGGTAGCAGGAGCATTGCGAGTCAGCTCACCATAAAAACGGCCATTCCAAGTAGACTTTCCGGAGTTGTGGATGGTATACGCCACGTTGACCGTATAAACATTCGGGAAAAAAGTATAGGACTTGGTTAAGTTCAACCCCTGATTATTGCTCCAGGTTAAGTTGACAGTCAATTGGCGCTGATCCCCCAAACTATATGAAGTGGCTGAACTGATGAAAGTCATATGAGCAGGAAGGCTGTTATCACCTGTAACAAGGCCACTTTCAATAATGTAATACAGGGCATTGCGATCCTGATTCAGCAATAAAAATGGCTGATCTGATCCGAGTGATTGTTTATAATCTCGCCGATTCAAGTATGAAGTGCGACAAAGGCTGAAAAGCGATCGTTCGATGAATGATTGGAGGATAAAAAGGGTCAGATGAAATATACTCTCAGGTGAGAACTATCAAATAATCACGAGGAGAGAAAATGCCTAAAGGCTATAATCAT
>CANJQG010000020.1 GCA_947476405.1 Thiotrichales bacterium | reverse complement strand
TGCAAAGCCTTAGACGCCGGTTCGATTCCGGCCTCAGCCTCCAAAACGCTCACCATCGCCCGGGTGGTGAAACTGGTAGACACAAGGGATTTAAAATCCCTCGGCTGGAGACGGCTGTGCCGGTTCGATTCCGGCCCCGGGCACCATTTATCTGCTGTCGTAGCTCAGTTGGTAGAGCAACTGATTCGTAATCAGTAGGTCGGCGGTTCGATTCCGCCTGACAGCACCAGATTCTACAAGGCTTGCAGCGTTTTTTGGTTCTAGTAAAAAACGCAAAAAAGCCGTTAAGGGAGACTTGCGGGAGACTTAGGTTTTAATGGTCTTCAGAATTCTTCAAAAGATTTGATGCCCGAAAATATTGACTTCAACCCCTCTATCTAGTATAATTATTAACTAGATGGAGCAATCATCATGGCAACAATAGAAAAGCGCGTCTTTAAAACAAAAACAACCTACCGCGTCAAGATAGAGTTGAAAGGCTTTCCCCCTGCAACTGCGTCGTTTGAGCGGATTTCTGATGCAAAACGTTGGGCGCAGGAAACTGAAACTAAAATTCGCGAGAACCGTTATTTTAAAACCTCCGCCAGTAGAGAATACACGCTTGCTGATGCGATTGACCGTTATCTCAAGCTATTGCCTGAGGGTGTGCAATCAACCACAGATAAAACCTATCAACTGAATTATTGGAAAGGCGAGCTGGGCTCCTACGCTTTTGCGCATATCACGCCAGCGTTGATTTTGAGTGCCAGGGAAAAATTGGCGGATCTTCCCACTGAGCGTGGCCAAAGAAAAAGAACGCCTGCAACCGTCAATCGCTATACGGCTGCATTGAGTCATCTGTACACAGTCGCCTACAAAGAATGGGGTTGGGCAGACGAAAATCCATTCCATAAATTATCCAAGCTAAGGGAGCCAAAAGGGAGGGTGCGTTTTCTGTCGGATGATGAACGTGTCAAGCTTTTGGAAGCCTGTCAGCAAAGCAAAAACCCATTCCTCTACGATATTGTTGTGCTATGTTTATTAAGCGGTGCTCGAAGAATGGAGGTTAATGGGCTGCGTTGGCGAGATGTTGATTTACAGCGTAAGCGGATTATTTTTGAAAAGACCAAAAATGGCGAAGTGCGTGCGATTCCGCTTTCTGAAGAGGCGTTGGCAATTCTTGCGCAGCGCTATGATAAAGAGAAACATCTGCCTGGGCATTGGGTTTTTCCAAGTATGACAAAGGATAAGCCGATTGATATTACAACGGCCTGGGAGAATGCTTTGACCGTTGCGGGCATCAGAGCTGATTTTCGGTTTCATGATTTGCGACATAGTGCGGCGTCTTATCTTGCGATGAATGGGGCGAGTTTGACAGAGTTGTCGGAGATTCTTGGGCATAAGACTTTGAGTATGGTTAAGCGCTATGCGCATTTTACGGATAGTCATACGGCGCAGGTTATTCAGTCTATGAATAGGAAGATTTTGGGAGGCGTTCCAAAGAAAGATTTGTAAGTTTTGGCAAGACTGTTGACTATATTATCTTCATCGTGTAGAGTGGATTTTGAGCGCAGAGGCTCCAGCTAAAAAAGGGGAAGCGAGGCTCTGCGTTCAATCGAAAGAGTGGATGGTTTGCAGTATCATGACCTCTCAAAAAATAGTGGTGTGATGGTTTTGCCGATATTAGAATCTTGCACGTTACTGTTCTTGCTTGGCCTCTGTACGAGTTGCATTAGCAGTACAACAGGCGGCAGTGCATTTATTAATGTGCCGATCATGATTTTTTTGGGCTTTCCGCCCACTGCAGCCATTGCCAGTGCACGCATGACGGCTGTGGGGACATCGCTTGCTGGCATCAGTCAGTTTCATAAATTTGGCAAAATTGATTATAAGCTTGCCTGGCCTGCTGCTCTGTTGAGCATCGCAGGGGCGGTGATGGGCGCGTTGTTTACGACAAAGTTATCTGATGCAACCTTGAATCATTTGATTGGTGGGATCACTTTGACACTTCTGTTTTTAAGCTATTTTCTCAGAAGGAAAGCAGGCGCAGAGGTGTTGGCCTCGCGCACCAGGCGTGCTGTTGGATATTCCCTGTTCCTGATCACCAGTACAGTCGGTGGGGTGTTTGGTGGGATGGGCATGATTAACACTTATATTTTCATGATGTGCTTTCATAAAAAAGTGGTGGAATCGATTGGGACACGTAAGGTCGTTACCTTGGCCGTGAGTATTGCTGCCGCTTTGGTGTATGGGGTTCATGGATTTATCAATTGGTATGCGGTTGCGGCGCTGATGGCTGGGACGGTGATTGGCACAATTTATGCGACTGGGTTTATGTTACGGAAAGGCGACCGGTTTATTGAGATTGTGTTCATGCTGGTTACTTTTGTGATGGGTTTGAAGTTGCTTATTTCTGTTGCTTAGGTTGCCACAATGCTTCCATAAACCGCATGTGACATACCAGACAAATAAGCCCAGTATCGATCCCCAAACGAAAAATGCCACCACTCTGTTGGATAATTAACAAAACCTTGCGCCTGCATGATTTGGCAGAGCATGTGCCGATTTTTCTGGGATTGAGCGCTAATCGATGTGCATTCAGTCATGCACTGTTCAGTAGGAACAATGCACCAGTCTTTGATCGCCATACCCATATCCAGCAAATCGCCATTCTGATCAATAATTTCAATATCTACAGCAGCACCTGTGCTATGTGGTGGAATATTTCTGCTTTGATCCAAGTTGGTCACTGGTGAGATTAAACGCGTTGTTTCCAAAAAGCATTCCTGATGGTTGAACTCTGGATGAAGCTGACGGACTCTGGAATATTCCTGATCACGGATTTTCATTCCAATAATCAGGGTTACGTCAACTGACAGTCCCGCCGGCAAAAGTAATATCAATATTCAACCCGCCAAGATGTGTTGATTTTTTCATCCATGGCACTTCAAAAAGGATGGGGAGATGAGACTTTTTCTTGAGTTCAACCCTGACGGCTGTGGGGGTAGTGATAATTTTAGCGCCATTCATCAGGAAGTTTCGGCAAAGTGTTTCGGCATTACAGTGCTCGAAGCCTGGCAGATGGCTGGCCAGCATGCGATAAAGATTGTGGGCAAGCAGGGAGAGAGTCAGATCGAAGTCGACTTTGACGACAATGGAGGATGAGGGCTGATTGATGTGGAAGAAAGCGACTTGCTCAGCAATTTCCTGCTCTACAAGCCAGCGTCTGGCATATTTTTTGATGAAGGTTTTGGCGTTCGCCTCAAGATCATTGGTGATTAAAAACACTGGTTTTTCACGGCCGTGATCGGTCATGATAATTTCACGAAGTTCGCCCTCATAATGCCTAAGTTTAATATTTCGCTCGTGAATCCTGACCGTCTGTTGCTTGCCGTGACTGCGATCCAGTCTGACTTTTTGCCATTCTTCTTCAGGAATCTTGGCAATTTGATCAATCAGCTTTTTGCCACGACGCCTCAGGGTTAAGAAGAAGATTTTGTCCTGGTTTAGCTTGTTTAAGTTCTCATAGCTCGTCATTTTGGAATCAAAGATCAACATCTTGGGCGGGGCGTTATGCGCATCCGTCCAAAAGTCTACGAACTCCAATACGGCGTCATTTTGATTGGAATGTTTGATCTCTGCATCCGTATAGGAGATCATTCCTGATTCTGGGTTTTGGACAATCAACGCAAGAACGCTCTTCATAGCGCACTTGCGGGTTCCGCACCAGTTTTTTTCCAAAACGCTGGCGTCTCCCCAATGCGGAATGGCCTTAAAGTCGAGATTGAATTCTCCGTCAGAGTTGGATTCAAAAACGCGGCTCAACTGGCGCAGCAGATTCAAATTTGATTGGCGTTGAACGCGATAAGAATAAGTGGAGAGGCTGGTTGCCTTGGGCAGAACATTCAATCCGGCAAATAATCCCAGTGCCCGATCAAAGCCCCAGAGGCTATCATGGCTCCAGCGTTTATTGCTGATGAGTTTCAGCGCCAGGAAGGAGAGAATGTATTGTACGGCTGACACATCTTTTGTCTCTGGAAAGCCGCACTGCTCAATGATCTGAATCAGTCCCAGTTCCTCTATCAAAGGGAGGAAGATCAATGGCCCTGCGCCCAATTCCGTGCTAAAAACCTCTGTCTTGAGATCAAGAGCACTGACTCTCGGAGCCGGCAAAGCTGCAGGTGCTTGAACAGTCGGGCGCTCTTCACGTGTCCGCTTGGGCAGCGGAGCAAAGCCTTGCTCCTTCAATGTCTTGTCAATACTAGCAATGGAAAGATTCAGGCCCTCTGCTTGAAGTGCTACGCGAATATCTCCAATGGCGTAATTCCGCTTGCGCAGAAGCACTACTTTCTCAATCAAGTTCTCTGGCGTGCGTCGCCCTTTCGGCCCTTTCTTCTTGTGTGCAAAGAAGGGATCGCCTCCCTTTTTCAAGGTGCTGACAAACTCGCCCCGCATTTTTTTAAAATACTGCGGCGTCCAGTCGAGCATGGCTGCGACATCGGCCTCTGACTTGCCTTCGTGATAATAGGCTCTCAGCCCATCATAATGGCGCTGGAGGGTTGTTTCTGGCGATTTAAAGTACTCTTTTGGGCTCATAAGACACCTATATTTAAATAATAATATAGATATATTATCATGTTAAAACGCAAATATCAAGCACAGCAATGCGCTTAAAAGCCTTATATTTCAACGAATGATCTTTATTTGCTCATGATTTGATTCAAATGATATTCATTATCATTATGTAAATAGTAGTGTCAAAAAGATCCAGCACGATAAAAAATCAACCTGTTGTCAGGCAAAAATATGGGTGAATAAAGATCTATTTTGAGCGTGATGGCTTATTTTTATTGGGGTATGCGGTGACTATGCTGCTGAGATGTTAATTATTGGAATGAAAATCCATGCTGATTAAAAAGCCATTGCTGTACTTTCAAACTGCGATAGGCTTCGTAGACTCTGAAGCGTAGGCCTTCTGGCAATGCTTTTTGCGCCAGGCATAATTTTTTGAATATGGACTGGCGCATTTTCGTGTAATCGTTTGTGGTTTCTTTGCATTCTGGTGCTGGGCCGTAAAGTAGGGTGGAATCATGTTTGATATCGATTAAGGGCTCGTGGCATTCTTTGATCGGAATGGCGCATACTCTTGGGTCTGATATCAATATGAGTTCTTGTGACATATTAAGTCTCTGTTTCAGATAGGCTAAGCCAGTCTTCATAAGTCAGTGCCCAGTGTGCATGATCACGCCATGCGCCATTGATATAAAGATAGCGAGGGGAAAAGCCTTCCAGTTTAAATCCATTGCGTTGCACTAAACGGATAGAGGCGTGATTGGTGGGTTGAATATTCGCCTCAATACGGTGTAAAGCTAAATCAACAAAGACTTTTTTCAAGACTTGTTTTAGACCTAAATTCATATAGCCTTTGCCAGCGTAAGTTTGCACTACATAGTAACCGATGAATCCACTTTGAAGGACACCCCTGATAATGTCATTTATACAGAATACGCCGACAATTGCATTTGAAGTGCTTTCAATGATCAGGTAACATTTGTAATTGTCCTGCTGAAATTTTTTTAAATAGGCCTCGAATTCCTCTTCTGTAACTGGAGGCTTAAGCCAAGGTGAATGCAGAGATACGCTATCCTGCATTGCTGCTAAGAATGAGTTTTGATCTTCTGGTTGTAGTGCTCGGACTATGATTTTGTCCATTGCGAAGCTCCTGGATGTTTTTTGAAATTGTAGCATGTATAATGTTCAATATCTAGTTTCCATTCGTTAGTTCAGATGAACCAAAGGGGTGGGCACAGTTTAAATTGAGATTCGATAGTGGGAGAATTTTATGTCATATGAAAAGTCTATTATTGGGATGATAGTTATTACAATACCGGGTGGTAATGTTTGTATGGATCAAATTGGGCGCACGTTAGATCATCCTGAAATTATTAGTGATATAAAGCCGTTTTCAGTTTATAAGCCTACAGTTATTACTAAAGACTGGAAGGCTATGGCTGGCTTGATATTAGATAGTTTGCATAGATTGCATAGAGCTGGGGCTACATTTGCGATCATCCCTTCCAATACCCCTCACTATGCTTTTGATCTCTATGCACCAAAGTCCCCTATTCCCGTATTAAATATTATTGATATATCTGTTGAGCATTGTGAAAAAACAGGATGTCGTAAAGTTGCAGTGTTAGGCACGAAACAAACAATGGAAGATGGGTTATATGCAAAGAAATTAGAGGCAAAGGGGATTGATGCCGTTGTGCCTGACGATGAGACGCAAGTTTTGCTTCATCAGCTTATTATGGAAGAGCTTGTCCCCAAAGGAGAAAAGGCCAACCCAGTATTGGTCAGTGCTGTGGCTGAGAAACTGAAGACCATGCCCTGCGATGCTTTTATATTGGGCTGCACAGAATTGCCTATTGCTATTGTTTTTACGCCTGAGAATTTGGGTAAGCCCGTTATCGATACAACACGCTTGCTTGGAGATGCGGCAGTTGCTTATGCGTGTGAAATTGATCGGCTGCATAGTGTAGAATGGAGTGCTGTTGCAAAGTTATAGCATAGATTTGCTTGATTTGTGCAGGAATAGGATATGGAGAGTCCGCTTGAAAGTGCTGAGCGTGCGGTTAGGCAGATTGTGAATACAGTAGGAGAATGAAATGACAAATATTACTTTAATTAATCCTTTAAAGCCTGGCTCATTGCCAGTGTTTAAAGCATTTATGGCGGACATAACTGGCCCTCGGAAAAGCGAATACAGCGATCTCTTAAAACGTTATGGGCTGAAAAATTCCAAAGTGGTTTATCATAAATTGGCTGGAGTCGAATTTGTGGTGGTTGCGCATGATATGGAAGATGACGCTGCAGAGCGCTTGGCGGCCTGGCCGACTTCATCACATCCTTTTGATGTATGGTTTAAGGAACGGGCACAGGCGTTTTATGATTTTGAGTTGGCTAAAGTGGCTGGGCAGCCTGAGGTGGTTGCGGTTTTTGACCCAGCATCTTGATGTTTGAATATTATTCAATCGGCAATGCCGTTGAAGCGCCATGCAGCGATTTATGTTCAATGCGAACAAACCATACGACAGCAGCGCTGGCCAAAGCAAGGAAGATCAGAGTCAGTAAGTTAAATCGACCGTAGCCCATCGATATTTGCAGAATATAGGTGAGAACGGGGCTAAATGGCTCGAGTAGAGAGACAATCATGGTGCCTAATTCTCGGATCGCGATTTGGTACATCAGCAAAGGGATGAATACGATCACGACTGACGAGAGCAGATAATATTTCCAGTCGATTTCTTGCAAGATGGCTACAGGATGGAAAAATATGAGGGCAATGGCGCTGACAAAAACCAGTAAATAAAAGCGTGTGGCTAGAATTCCAGTAACAGTAAATTTGGCTTTTCCCATTGCTTCTGAAGCAAGTCCAATGCAGGCGCCACTGATGCCATCAATGATACACCAAAATAGGCCTAATCCCAGATGGGAGGAATGGCTTGCGAGGGGGAAGTTTTGGATATATTGCCTGACAATCAAGCCCAGGCTGAGCAGGACCAATAAAACACTGATGCCCAGATGTTTATTTGCTTTGAATTGATTCAGCGGAGTTGAAATAAAAAAAATGGTGATAGACAGCACGCCGAGTGTAATACACAGAGTCGTTGCAGGATCCAGATAGCGCAATGCCATGAAGGTGCTAAACCAGTTAACTAAAGTGGCAACGTTCATTTGCAGTAACACTTTTTTATTGGAAAATACTGCTGAATAAAGCTTTGAGAGCTTTTTAAACTGGATGGCGTTGAAAATGATTAAGGCATAAGAAAAGGTCATGAAAATGCTTAAAAAGGCATTGGTGTTGCGGGTCAAATGTGAAATAAATACAAAGGAGACTGCATTGGCGAAACAGGTGAGTAGGATGCAGATGTAACCTGCTTTTGGTTTAGAATTAGACATCGCTATACTCCCGCCTTGCATTTCAATATTTTTTGGACTTCCTTTTGAAGCTTCTCGTTTGCAGCAAGCCAAGTGGCTTCTGTTTTATCCATCCAAGCTGAGTCAGCCTGGAGTCTTTTTTTTGCTTGTTCTAATGAGGCTTGTATAATCTGTTTGCCAGGCCCGCCTCCAAATTCATTTATGTGAGCCCAATGAATCGCGTCTTTATTTTCTAGATTTTGATTAGTTAATTTGAAAATTGCGCTGACAGGGTCTGATTTTTTATCCATTGCATCAGCAATGGTTTCGCCTATTTTCTGATAGGCTTCGCGGAATGAAATATCCTCTTCTTTGACTAATGTCTCAGCCAGACCTGTCGAAAACGCAAGGCCTTTAGAGATGCTGTTTCGCATATTGTTCTCAATGGGCACTGCTTGCCTGAGAAATAGCTCTGTCAGCGTCAGTGCGTCTGCAGCATTTTTTAAAATAGATTCGAAATTTTGCAAGGCTTCTGTGCCTACCTCAACAGAATTGCTGAAGGGTACATTGTGCATGGCGGTTAAAGCCTGTGTTAATAACCCATTAAGACTTGCGGCTTTGCCTTTAATCACTTCTAACAAATAAGGATTTTTTTTTTGCGGCATCATGGATGAGCCGCCGCAGATTTCATCAGGTAGTTCGAAAAAATTAAACTCTTGGGTTGTCCATACCTGCAAATCTTGAGCTATGCGACTTAGCGTGGTTGTCATGATGCTCACTCCACTGAACATGCGCAGCGCTAAATCTCTGCTGGCTACAGCATCTAAGGCATTGTTGCAGCATTTTGTAAAACCCAATAAAGAAGCAGTGAGTTCTGAGTCATTGACAAAACTGGATCCACACCCTGCAGCCGCGCCGATTGGGCACTCATCAAGCGATGATGAATAAAGATTTTTTAAATACATTTGATCTCGTGCCAGAGCCTCTTCAATAGCTAATAAATAATAGGCATAGGTGCCAACTTGTGCGACTTGATATTGACTATAAATAGGCATTGCTACATTTTGATATTTTTTTGCCTGTTTGAGCAAGGTATCTCTTAGCTTCGTAAGGTTTTTATATATTGTAAAGAAAGATTTTCGCAAGTTTAATTTGAATGTTGTTGCGTTCATGTCGTTACGTGAGCGCGCGATGTGAATAGAACCCGCTATGTCCATACCAAGCGTGTCAATCAAGTGATTTTCAAATAATAAATACGCTCCCCTCTGCGATTGCTTTTTTAAAAGAGCAGCAAAATGTTCTTGGCGGAAAGACTGAATTGTTTTAAGTAATGTTTTTATTTTTTCAGAATCTAGAAGTTTTGTCGTATGTAATGAAACAAGATGGGCTTCATTCAAAGTGGCTAGGGTTGTGAACTCTTTTAATAAAGCTTCTTCAGACTTGAGTGGGAATACAATTGCATGTGCCGCTGGGTCAAGTGCTTTTTTTAATCTGCCATTTGTTTTCATATTTTCAATCCGTCATTTCAAAAGTAAAATGCTTTAATGCCTGATTTGCTTTATCATTGCAGTGTTTCTGGTCAACATCTGATGTAATAATATACGCCACTCTATCGCGATAGTCTCCTTGCAGCATGACTGTGTCACCTACATTTTTTACCAGGACTGCCTTCACATCTGAACCCTGGTCGTCGTAGCTTAATTGTGTGATTTTGCCTGATTGAGAAGGGATTAGATGGCGGATTGCTGCAAACTTTTTATAAGTGATTTGCTTTTCCACTAGGTGGCCAGCGTATAGCTGAATTAATGATTTGAGTAAGTTAATGCCGGTAGATTCCTGGATCAACACTGGAATCATGCCGCCAGCCAGTCTGGGGTTGACCTCAATGATAAATAATTGCCCATTTTTTATTTTAAGCTCAATATGCGCGAAGCCAAAATCAAAGCCTAAATAGGTTAATAACTTGGGGATTTTATCCCGAATAAGCGACTCTTCCTCTTTGGATAACTGTGCGGGAAAATTATGCCCTGTTTCAATGCAATACGGCAGTGGGCTTAAATGTTTTTGAGTGACTCCGATAATTTGATGTTGATTGGAGTGAGTACACGTTTCAACGGAAAATTCTGGACCCTCAATATATTCTTGTAGGAGTATGGAGTGGATGTTTTGTTGCGTGAGCAGGTCAATATGGGCCAGGCTGGTTGTTTTGTTTTCACAGAATTTCACCCCTACACTACCTGATAACTCATTCGGTTTGATAATGACTGGGAAGGCATGACGGGCAAGTATAGATGCAATGTCAGTTGTAGTATCGAGCAGGGTGGTTCTGGGGCAATGCACTTCAAAATCCAATAGTTTTTGAGATAAGGCATATTTGTCGCGGCAAAGCTTGATTGTTTCAGGATTGGTGCTGGGAAGATGGAGCTGTTTTGCCAGCCAAGCTGCTGTTTCAATAAAATATTCTGAGCTTGAATATATCCCGCAGATACTAGACGTGTTGGACAAGTAGCTTAATAAGGCATTTCTATCCAAAGTGTCGATCGTGATGGGTTCGATATTCAGCTTTTTAAAAAAAGAATATTTGTTAGGATTGCGTGTTAAAAAAAGAGGTTGATATCCAAAAGAATGCGCCTCGTTTATGAGTAATTCCCCCGTCCCAGTAGTATTGCTTTCGATAAATACAAATCTATTTTGCGTCATAGATTTGCCCCAGCATCGCTTGATAAGAGCGGCGCTGCCATTTTAAGTAAGACCAGCCAAGATTTGGGTTCGCCTCCGAAGGGTGGGAAACTTCCGCAGGGTGAATGGTAATAGGGCTGCAAAGCTGATTTTTTGCCAGCCAAGAATCATTGTAAACAGTATCTTGGTAGCGATAACCTGTATCAGGAGCAATACAAACGACTAACTCATGCGGATTTTTTTTTGCAATCCAGTTTGCTACTTGATAGGCTGCCCCCGTTGTCGGTCCACAAAATAAGCCTTTTTCTGAGAATAATTTTCTAGTGTGTTGGAAGGCGTCATTGGCGTTAACCCAATGCACTTCATCGAAAGCGGAGTGGTCGAGATTTTTAGGCATGAGAGAGTTTCCTAGCCCGCGCAAAATGCGTTTTTGATTTGGCAATCCAAAGAGCACGCTGCCAAATGTATCCACTCCAGCCAGGCGTATTCCGGCGTTAAATTTTCTCAGGGCTTTAATTGTTCCACAGGTAGATCCGCCTGAACCAACTGCGCCCACTAAGGTCAGTTGAGTGCCTAAGTTTTCTGCTAGGAAATTTGCAAAACTGCTATAGGAGTTTGGATTGTCTGGGTTGTCATATTGCTGTGTCCAGAAAGTTTCTGGATGGGCCTGTAAATATTCTTGCAGGGCATTAAGCCTTATTTCTTGAGGGTTATGCGCTTGTAAAGCATGAGACAAAATTTGGACCTTCCCGCCAAGTTGTATCAGTTGCTGTTCTAAAGGGGGTTCAATGACTGGGTCGCTGATCACATAAAAAGGGAGCTTCAGTTCAGCACAGGCAATGGCCATCCCTAAGGCAAATGTGCCGCTAGAAGTTTCGATAATTGGGATCTCTGGATTGATTTTTCCACTACGTAAAGCGGCTTCAATAATATATTTGGCGGGGACAATTTTCATCAATTCAAATTTTGCTAAAATGAGATTGTCGCTCATTCTGATCAAACGGGGCAAAAGAATCGATTCCGAATATGTGTTATAAATAGCTGGCATTTTATGTTTTGACATAGACATCAAATAAAGTTGGTTTTAAGAAACGTGATTTCAGGCTATTCTCTGCCAGGGCTAGCTGATCAAGATAGTCATGCCGAGTCTTATCCATCAGCATACCAATATAAGTACCGCTATGCGCAACAATCACACCAATCGCATTGGAAAGATGGGCAAGTTTAATGAAATCATCTAAATGCTTTTTGGGATTAAATTTTTGATGCAGTAAGGCGCTTTCAGTTGAAATTTTCCCAATAGTTGCTAGATCGCTGGTTTTCACAGCACTGGTCAGGGCGGTGAGAAGTTTAGCGTAGTGCTCTTTTTCTGAATCAGTATAAGGGAGTAATTTTTTGTTGAACTCAATGGTATCAATCATTCCGCCTTCATCAAGACCTAAGATGGCTAGATTTGATAAATGACCTAATTGGCTATGCAATTTAACTTGGCGGTGATAGAAACAAATAATATCGTCAAACATCATGCCATCTGAAGGTTCTATTTCACTCAGGAATTGCAATAAAATTTCAAGCGGGAGATGTTTCTGTGTGGCACTTTCAATCGCTCTTGCAGTTGCAACCAGATCAGCTGTTGAGCTTCCTAGGCCTTTGCCTTCTGGTAATTCACTTTCAATGATTAACTTACATTCATTGTTGGCAATTTCAAAGTAATCTAAAATTTTAGACATGAATGCCAGGGCTTTTTTCTTATGTGTTGGAGAGACAGAATGGTGCGTCTTGCCATTACAATAGGTAAAGTGCGCGAAGGAAATTTTGGTGATTGGCAAGGAAACGAGAAAATTGTTGTTGATTCCAGGTAAAGCGCCTTGGAGTAATTCGCCAAACTTGCCGTAGGCCATGCCCATGCCTGAAAAATAAGGTTCAGTGTTCATGCTGTTCATGCGCTGCTTCATCAAGTAAGTAGAAGGGTTTCATTATTCCTTGATCAGTGCAGATTGATGTATGGTCAAGCTCCGCCAATACTTCTTCTTTATATCCGGCTATAAAACCGATCCAATCACTGTCGCTTCCGCCAGCACTTGTCTTTGCAACGCCACCGCCTGCCAATTGTAAATGAAAAGAAGACATATTTTTCGGCAACTTTATGCTCAGTATTTTAGCTGGGCTGCTCAGACAATAAAATATACTGATTGTTCTCCTTCTAGAGTTCACGGGATATTTATAGTCTTTTGTGTGAGCCTCCTTAAATAATCCCAGATCAAAAACATGCTTATAAAGGTCAGTTAGCTTCATTTTGTAGCTTAGTGCGATTTGGGGGGCAATCGCTGCTCCAGCGACTCTCCCCATATTTCCATCAGTTAAATAAGCCTGGTTTGTTGATGTATCAATAATAAACTCACAGTGGAAATAGCCGTTCATGTAGCCAGAGCGATTAATCAATGCTGATATTGCTTCTTTGCATCTATTTTGCAACTGGGGTGACAAATCTTCATCAATTGGGAATTCATTGCTAATTTCAGTTAACCCTTTTCGTGCCCGTCGTGAAAAGCCAAGAAAATTAGGGTGTCCAGCACGAACAAATCCTTCTAGACTATATAAATGTCCGGTGATTTGCGGTTGTATGATCCATTGTTGGGTCTCAACCTTCTCAATGTGGCTTTGAGAGATAATTTGCTTCACCTCATCAGCACTAGCACCTTTATTCAGTCTTGAAACGCCTACTGCGCCAGAAGAAATAGTAGGTTTTAAGAAAAATTGTTTAAATTCTTTGTGGGCTTTAAAAAAAGCGCTGACATCCATCTCAGTCAATTTAGAAGGGGAAAAAACCAAGCTGGGTGGGCTAAATTCTGGGATGAGGGACTGAACAATGGCTTTGTTCACCAATCCCCGTAATGTTGGATCAGGTCCGACAATATGGAATTCTTCGGCAATCGTACAGGCGTGGTGAAGCGTTTCATCCAATAAAGAGGTCACAGCCACTAATTTGTCCGCTAACTTATTTTCTATAATTGCTCTTCGGATATCGGCTAGAGAGTTGACGTCAGCTTCATGGTGTTCGCATTTCTCAATGGCCTCTCTTGGTTCTCCGGCATAGTCAGCTATTTTTAATAAAAAAATAGGATAACATCCCAGCGCTTCCACAGCTTCTCGGGTGTGTTTTGCGCCAGCCAGTGAAGTGCCAAGAAATAAAATTGCTTTCATAAATACCCTTTTATCCACTCTTGTACAATATAGCGGAAATATAACCACTCTGCTATTATAAATTGTGGGCGTGTATTATACAAGCGCATAAGTGCGCACGCTGCACTGAGTTTCAGTGTTTATAGGGGATGTATGGGATGTTAAAAACATATCAAAAACGATTTATCTTTTGTTGTCTTTTGTTGTTATTTTTTAAGACTGTTTTTGCGGAAAATCAAAATACAGTTCGTCTTGCTTTGTTAGATACAGTTTATAATGAAATGCCTGTACAGTTTTCTTTGCTCTCAGAGTATGAGCAGGCTTATCTTGCTGGTGTGAAAACGGCTGCGGAATTTGCCAAAAGGTACGATATTAACATTGTTTACCAGCCGTTTTTCTATGAGAATGCAAACGGCTCCTTAGAGCTTTTAGCAGAAGTCCCTAGAATCAATGCCTGGAAAGCTGATTTAGTTTTAGGTCCGAGCTCTTCTGATCAAATGTTAATGCTAAAAAACTCTCTTCCCAATACGATGGTACTGTCCTCTTATGCCTCTGATACTACGTTAAAGACGCTTCCAAAGAATTTTTATAGTGTTTTTCTGCCGGATGACCAAATAATGGATCTTTTGGCAGGGTATATTCATGCCAAATACCCTCAAAAAAATATCTATATCATTGCTCAGATTGATGATAAGCAAAGTGTCGATGTTTCTCAAGAATTTATAACAAGTTATCGAGGTGTTTCGCCAAAAACTAAAATTGACGAAACGAAGATCCTTCTAGATAACATCAATGCTATAGATAGCAAAAAATTATTGGCGGGTCATGAGAGCGACATTATATTGATCTTTAATTCTAGTTTCTACGGCTATAATGCATTGGTGCAGCACCTAACAGATTCTATGCCAAATACTCATCTTATATTCTTTTCTGATCAAGACAACTGGGGTGAATCAGTCGTTCCTGATAATACACAGGATCTTAATCGGTTTAATTATGAGAGTTATCGAATAGGCCCGATTATGGAAGACGCGCAACTCCCATACTATAAAGAGTTTTTGCAAACCTATAACAGTTTATATCATTCCCCGCCAAGCGATGCAGTATCCTACATGACCTACATTGCTACTATTTCAGCCATCGAGGCATTGATCGCCTATCCTGATCAAAATAATAGTGATAGCATGCGAGAGAAAATCCTGTATAGTTATGCAACTGCTCTCGCCCATAATCCCAATTGGTTTCGTTTGAATGATTTTGCTATTTATCGGTTGATTCCACAAGGGGAAATACTTATAACTAAATTACCGCTTTCTCAAAAAGAAGTGACAAAATGATAAAGCAAAAACTTGATACTGTTTCAACCAATTTAGCGACTCAGATAAAAAAAACGATCCGCCAAAGAATACTGATTTGTTTCTTATTAGGGACCGCAGTAGTAGGAATCATTACCGCCAATGACATTCTGAATTCTTGGCGACAATTACAGACAAATCTTGAGGCGCAGTGTAAATCTATGGCAAGCTTTGTGATCAGCCAGACCCTGATTGAAAATGAGGCTTCTATCCAGCCCAAGCTAGATGAGCAAGCGCATCAAGTTGGAATAACAAAATTTTATTGGGATAATAAATCATCCGCACCTTCTGAAGAAATATTAACCTGGAAGTTCCCATTTATCTGGACGTACTCTTATCCCATCAAGTATCTTGATGGAACAAAGCTCGGGGCTTTTGTTATTACAGGCTCTCTTTTTTATGAGAAAGCGCTTTTTTCTGCTTTATTGACCAACATAATACTATTGCTGATATTTTTCCTCATTCTTTTTATTGTACTATATCCTTTAGGGCACAGCATTCCAGATCGATTATTTGTTAGGCCGATTAACGATCTTTTATTCTTATTGAGAAATGGTAAAAATAATACCGATTCTGTCGAGCTGTCTTCAATGGCCAATGAAATTCGCGAAATTAAAGATAAAATCACAAGCCTGCTAGAGGATGTCCAGAAAATAACCGAGCAAGCGGAAAAAGATGAGGCCAAAAAAATGTTGGGGGCCGTGGCTGCCCAAGTAGTCCACGATATCCGCTCGCCGCTTGCATCGCTAAACACCAATATGAAGGCGTTGCCTCAGATCCCGGAAGCACAACGAATTGCAATTCGTAATGCGCTGAATAATATAAACGACATCGCTAATAATTTACTGGCCCAACACAAAGGCCTTCCCGCGGATCAGGCGGAGACTTACAAAATTTGGTTGCTTGCCCCACTGATTGAAAGTACGATTTCGGAAAAGCGCGTGAATCTGGATGAAAATCACATTGAGCTTGATTCTGAAATTACCGATGCCGGATTTGCCGCCTTTGCAAAATGCGATTCAAATCAAATAAAACGGATCCTGTCCAATCTCATCAATAATGCAGTAGAAGCCTTTGACTCTGGTGAAAGAGGACATATTACGGTTACCTTAGATGCCACAAAATCGAATGTTGAGATTGCTGTGATCGATAATGGTGCAGGCATTCCGCCTGAGCATTTGGCAAAAATCCTAAAAGGAACAGGAAACACCACTAAGGAAAGTGGAAATGGTATCGGCCTCATGCATGCCAAGGAAATGATAGAGTCCTGGGGTGGAGATTTTGTCTTGACCTCTAAGGTTGGTGAGGGCACGAAAGTCACTTTAAGCTTGCCGCCTGCCAAAGCACCCGACTGGTTTGTCTCTGAAATCAGAGTTTCATCTGATGTTTCCATTGGTATTTTAGACGATTATGACTCTGTGCATGATGCCTGGAAGCAGCGACTTTCTGAAGTGTCCAAAGATTTGCAGATTTATCATTTTGGCACCTCACAAAGCTTTATCGATTGGTATCAATCGCAAGTAAAACCTGTGCAGGTTTTTTCAGACTATGAGCTGCTTGGCGACACCATGACAGGTTTGGAAGTCTTGGAAAAGCTGGAGTTGGGTAAAAATGCGCTCCTGGTCACCTCTCATTATGAAAACCCGGATATTTTAGAGCGTTGTCAAAAGCGAGGTATTCGATTATTACCTAAAAACCTACTTGCGCATGTGCCGATTACGGCTACTTCAAGTAAAAAGAAGAAAGCTGAACTCAAGCGTTATGATCTGGTATTGTTTGATGATAATACGGAAGTCTGTAATGCTTGGGAGATTTCTGCATCGATGCACGGCAAAGACATTCTGATTTTCAATCACCTGGATGATTTTGAAGAGGCCTTGCCGGGTATTGACCCTGCAACCCCGATTTATATTGACTCTGAGCTTGAGGATGGTTTGAAGGGTGAGGAGTATGCAAAAAATTTGTTCGATCAAGGCTATGCGGAGATTTATCTCGCCACGGGGCACGACGCCTCGCATTTTGGTCCGTTGCCTTGGATTAAGGCGATTGTTAGCAAATTACCCCCATTTTAAGAAAAGGAGACCCCGCTATGTCCAACCATCAACTCACTACAAGCTTGGCCACATTGAGCCTACAGATTAGCTCGATTCAAAAGATGATGCCTATTTTTATTGAAATTTATCAGGATGCTTTGGCTGGCAAGGAGGCAAAGGCCCATTTTACTCCGCGCCAGCTGGAACTATTTGCAAAAATAGGTCATGACATGGAGATCCAGGTCGAAAAAATAAAGGCAGACCTGCGCGATTTACAAGCAAAATAAATCGTGTATACTGGTCTAAAAATAGTAAGTATAGGAGCAATCGTGGATTTGATTAAACCATTGGGATTTTATTTCCCCACTCAGGTATTGTGCGTGGATGATGAGTTGGGATTTCTGGACAGTCTGGAGCGAAATTTGGGGGCAAAATTTAGGATTGTGACTGAACAAAACCCTCTCGCAGCACTGCAAAAATTGAATGCAAAGAACCCTTGCAGTGATGCAGGTCTGGTTGAAAGAATCAGTGAGGAGGATCTGGATCAGGATTTTGATTGCCCGATCAATGTGCAGCTCTCCAAGATTATTGACAAAGCGTTCATGCCTGCGCGCCATGAGGAGATCAGCGTGGTTGTGGTTGATTATTCCATGCCGAAAATGACGGGTTTAGCGCTTTGTGCCGAGTTACATGATTGCCGCATTAAAAAAATTATGCTGACGGGCGAGAAAGATCAAAGCCTGGCAATTGAAGCCTTCAACAAAGGCGTCATTGACTATTTTATCCGTAAAGATGATCCTGATTTAGAGCGTCATCTTGGCGCAGTTATCCGGCTGTTGCAGCAAAAATATTTCCAGGAGCGAACCGCGTTTATTGTCACAGCCGCGCGTGCCTCAGCGCATTCGTTTTTCAGTTCACCTGATTTTTTAAAAGAATTTAACCGCTTCTTGCATCATCATCAGATTGTTGAGTTTTATCTTCTCGATGTGACGGGAAGTTTTCTAGGGCTGAATGCAGCGGGTGAGCCGTATTGGTTCTTCGTGAAAACAGAAGCGCAAATGATGGATCTGGTGGATATCGCGCAGAGCGGTGAGCCTTCATTTGAGGTCGTCCGTGCGTTGGAAGAGCGCAGTGCCATGGTCTATTTCTTATCTGAAGAAGAGCGCAATCTGGATCTGGAGGAATGGCCCAGCTTGGCTCATCCCGTGACCCATAAAATAGGAGAAGTCTACTTGGCCTGGGTGGAAGGTCCCGTGCGAGGATTTAAGTCTTAACAAAAGGTCTTCTATGCCAAAGAATCGGTGCGATTCCGTGTGGCTTAACCCCTTGCAAAATAAGATCGGGTGCATGGGCATCCAAATTTGTGGCGAGCAAAATAAAGCATTTTGGATCTTGAGGGTCTTTCTTGATCATGCGGAGTAAAGTTTTGCCATTGTTCAGTGTGATGATTGCCACTTTATCGATGGCCTCTTCATGCTCTTTGACTTTTACTCCGGCCACTGTATCGCCCGGATTAAATTGCGGTAACATGCTGTCGTCGGTCACCACATAATCTAAGGCATAAGGGAAATGTTTGCGAAAGAGCTCCAGTTCTTCAGTGAGGTAATTCTTTTGCTTTTCAGTGCTGGGGGTTTCCTCGATGATCTCCGGAGCTTGATATTCCAGGCTCAACAGATTCACCTCAGGTGGGGGCCCCATTTCATAGAGTAACCAATCAGGCGAACAGGCCACGCCCGCCTCGGCCAGTCGCACACAGGCGCGCTTGGCCCCACCTTTTGTCAATCCACCAAAACGCCCCAATTCCCAGCCTTTGAAGGTATTGTAATTCAATGCATCGTCTTCACACATCTGTGCGCGAGAAAGATTTGCCAGATTGCGAACTCGGCGTAAACGTTCGCCACGGGCTTTCGGAGAAGATTTTGCTTCGGTCATATACAGAACGGATTAAGAGTGGAATATGTTTCATTCTAATATGAAGCCGTTGTCGATGCAAATGAAAGATTTTACACCGATGTAGATCTAATAAAAATCAGTATATTAATCTGTATCGAAGTAATATGTTTAAAATCTATGTTGACAGGCCGGATTGCTTAGGGTAAAAATAGCCTATTCGGATTAAAATACACGAATAGAAGTAAAAACAGAGTAAATGAAATTTTTTTAATTCAATACAAGGAGAAAGCCATGGATCTACGTCAGCTCACCAACCCAAACGACCCGCGCCCCACCATCAAGCTGCCAGCAGCCATGTACAAGCAGATTGAGGGCCTAGCAAAAAAGGATAAGCGTTCCGTCGCGGACGAAGTCAACCGTAGAATCGGCCGAACCTTCAGGGAATTATTTGAGGTGGAATATCACAGTATTGCCTGCGAATTAAAACCCATTCTCGAAGAGATGGCATTTGACGCCAAACATAACAAACGCATTTCCAGCGAAATGGTCGAGGCCTTGCAAGAGTCAGCAGATCATGAAGGCCATAGTCTGGACATGGAAGTTGCCTTACGCTTAGGAGCAACCCTTGAGCAGCCAGAAACTTTTGAAGCAGGCGATTTGTTAAGTAAAATCCTGGGCAAGCGCAGAACACAAGCTACTGATGATCTAGCCATCCAAAACTATGAAATCCGCGCATTGTATTACTATGAGCGTGACAAGCTTGAGCGCTTTATAAGGTCGATGGATATTTTGCCTAAAACGGTTAAAGAAAGCTTCCAGCATATTGATATTGAAATAGAGGGCCCCGCCATCATTGAGAAAATGGAATGGGAAGATAAGAAAAATAAGGCCGAAGAGGATTCCATCATCAAACGTGATTGGAATGAAATGAAAAAACGGATTCTGGTCATTGCTGCGGATAATAAACCAGCTAATGAACAGGTGATTGCGCAGGTCATCGAGCAGGCAAAACCAAGCAAGCCTGATGAAGTGAAAACAAAGGGAGTGGTGAAAAATGAACACGACAATAAGAAAAATAAAAAGCAGGTCCACAAAATCGCATCTTGTCATAATGTATCAGGCGAAAAGGGGCATCCAGACGCTTGAAGTTGCTGAAGACGGCTGCTGTGATTTGAATGACTTGGATTGTTTCTGCGCGGAACTTTTCTCAAGTCATGAATTGGGATCTCTTTCGGCAGATAAATTGGTTCGTTTAGCCAAAAAAATCTACCAGATCTATAACCGAGAGGATCTCATTTCACTGCAGTCAGCGCTATCCAATAAAATGAATTCACTTTTGTTGTTCAAGCAGTCAGCGAAGGATCGGGTTTTGCGTACGCTGGAGGGGCAACAATCTGCGGCGGCATAAAAGACTTGTTGTAGCTGGCAAGGCTCTCCTGCGCATCGTAATGGTGCGGTGTGCAGGTTGAGTTCTTTTTGCCTGAGCGATAATAAATCTGTTGACCAAATTAAAATCATCGATTAAGCTGTATTATAAAAGATCATTGCGGAGAAAAAAGTAATGCCAAAATTTATGTCTATGGAAGACTATCAAGCCCTGAAGAAGAAATATCAGGCTGAAGCAGAGACGCAAAATAATCCGCAAGCAGGAGAGTTTCTGAGTGGCCAAGCCCAGCATTTAAAGGCTGCACCCAATGCGGTTGACTACAAAAATTTCAACGGCCAAAATATCGAAGAGACGACTTTAGTCAAAACGGCATTCAATCAAAATCTTACGACGAATATCACAGAAAATTACGCACCAGGCGTGACTTCAGCCATCACTGAAGTCGCACCCAGTATTCATCACGAGACAAACCTGACGGATAGCTACAGCGCCAGCTATCAAAGCGCAACCGAGAATATTAATGTTCAGAAAGAAGTGCAGAATATTGATGTCACAAATTGGCAAGCAATTCATAAAAATCTGAATCTGACGGTGCCTGGCACGCTGAAGCAGCAGATCTTAAAGTCTGGCAATATTACGGTAGACCAATATCAAGCGCAGATTCAGCATCAAACGATTAAGGCTGAGACCTATACTCATAATTTTGATACGGCGACTTTTGATGGGCCGGTGAATATTCAGAGTAGTGGGCAGATTCATTTTGCTGGGGATATTCATATTGGGCCGGACGCCAGTGCTTTGGACTCATATTCAAAATCTATCATCGAGCATTTTCCAAAAATTTCAGGACAGATTCTTGCTAAAGAGGTCAATCTGCCACCCTATGCTACGGCAAATTTTATTGTCAAAGCAGTGCTGGATTTAGAAGGTACAGTCAATGCAGAAGGCACTGACCCTGTTCCACTGACAGTGGATAAAAATGGCCTGAGCGTTGATTTGCAAAATACAGTCGGTGATTATTTTGGCGGAACATCTATTACTGGAGTAAGTGGCTTGAGTAATTTGGCTAACCAAGCTCCGAATATTGTGATGGGGTACAAGCACGGAAATGTAGAGTTTTCGAACGGAGTGCAAATTGCCTCTAATCATTTTTTTACAGAATTTATTTACACGGCAGAGGTTGAGATTGAGCAAGCCCAGTCAAAAGATTGGGTGTTTAGCACAAAAAGCACTGCCAGTTTGCATGTAAAGGTTTTTCCTATTGGTGCAGGAAAGCCAAATATTATTTCGAGTTTGATGAATAATGCGGCACAAAATCTAGAGACAGTTGGTGGTTGGTTTAAAGAAGCGGCTCAGTCGAGCCCGCAAATGAGTCCTGAAGAAATTACAGGGATAGCAGTTTTGCCGATTGCATTAATCATGGTGGTTTGTATTGTGGTGATGGCATGATAAAAAAAATACTACTTTTTTTGACTGTCTTGGCCATTCTAAATGCTTGTGCAGCCAATCTTTACGTCATAATGAAGGTAAATGATTTTTCAGATATGCCTTATTTTATTGTAGATGTTGCAGTTCTGACATTAATATTCTTCCTGGTTAAGCGTAATAATCTCTTGGGTATTATAGTCTTAATCGTGTTCGCATGTATTGGGTTAAGCACAGCGTATGAAACAGATGGGTTATTCTTCAGTATTGGACTTTTGAAATATGCGCCGCAGGTTGTATTTACCAATGCTTTAGAGATGATTTCTATTTTGTTTGGTTTGTTATCTCTTTGGGGAAGCATTCAACGGAAATTCCAAAAAAGAGGCAAAGACAATGTCCGTCATTAAATCAGATACAGTCATTTTCACCAAAAATGTTTTCCAATGGCAGCAAAAATACTACGCGGTTTTGGGCGCGGCGATTGGCTTTAAATTAAAAGGCTCAAAGCAGTTGGCGAGTGAACTCGAGATGCAAAACGCCTGGCCCACACTTAACCTAGAAAGCGCCATCGACGAGGGCTACCCCAAATCACGCGCCGAAGTTCTGGTAATGGGCAAGGTCAAGCTCCCAAAAGACAAAAAAACCAATCTCATCAATTTAAAAATGCAAGGCATCGACAAAACATTGGCTGTACACGGCCACAAAGTTTGGGAAAAAATCGGCTTCAGTACGCTCGATACCAAGCCCGTCGTGCATGCTGAAGACATGGTTCCATTATCTTGGGAGCATGCCTTCGGCGGCAAAGGGTTTTTGGCTAATCCATCAGGTAAGGGCTTTGCGGCCAGTCGTTTTGATTTCAGCGATAGAGATAAACCTGTCGCCTATCCACATTTTATGTCACCCAATATGGGCAGCTTTAACCCCACATCGCAAGCGGTTGAGCCTGATTGTCTGGCACCTCTGCCACTGCTGCATCCATTGCGTCAGCGCTACTTCAATGCGACCAAAGAATATTGGCTTGAGCAAGGTGGCTTGCCGACTTTGCCTGACAATCTGGATCTGGACTATTTCCAGCAGACGCCTCGTAATCAGCAGCGTGAGGGCTTTTTTCAAGCTGGCGAAGAATTTGTATTATCAGGCATGGGTGCTGAAATCAAAGGCAAATTGCCAGATGTGAATGTACGGCTATTCACCGCCAATCGCAAGCTGACTGTCAATGAATACGTGCCACAGCGTGATACATTGATGCTGCTCCCTGAGCATAATCTTGGAATCATTTTGTTTCGAGTAACCGTGCCAGTGCAGGATATTCACGCTAACGAACATACGCATTATCTGTTGGCTTTGGAATCGGCTGAGTCAGTTCAGTCCGCCCAATTTTACCAGCAACAACTGTATGAATATTTGGGGCCTGATGCGGTGCTGAAGCATGCGTACAAAGAAGGCTTGGGTGTCGATAAATCTACACCGCCAGAATTACAGAAATTGCGTGAAATGCAAAAACAACTTCAGCCAAAATCGCCATCCTCTTGGAATAAGCCCATGGTTAAAACCCCTGCCAATCCTGACAAGTTCAAGGGCGAAGTCATTGGCGATCAGTTTTTTTCAAATCTGGAATTTGCTAATGTGGATCTGAGTCACAAAACCTTTACACAGACCAAATTCAGCCATTGTTTGTTTAAAAATGTCAGCTTTAAAGACAGTCAATTCCAAAGCGCTCAATTCATGGATTGTGAATTTGAGAGGTGCAATCTCAATCAAAGCCAGTGGGCGGATACGCAAGTGATGAATGTCAGTATTCGCAAAAGTGACTGGAAAGGCGCTAAGCTTTCCAATGTCATGTTATACAGAATTCGGGCCAATCAATTGGCGTTTCAGGGCACGCTCTTCAAAAAAGTGCAGGCGACGCAAGGCACCTGGAAGCGGGTTGACCTGCGTTATTCAACGCTTTGGGATGCACGCTTTCATAATGTCAAGATTTTAGAGAGTAATTTGAGCCAAATGGAGGCCTACAACAGTACTTTGACTGGTAAAGATATGCTATTCGATAAGGTCAAAATGGAGCAGGGGCGTTGGGAGGGCATGAATTTCCTGGAGTCCACATTTTATCGCTGCACCATCAAGAACAATCGCCTGCCAGGCAGTGAATGGGCCAGCACTCGCCTGATTCGGACTGAGCTTCAAGACAATATTGTCACGGATAACACTTTCGTCGATAGTACTTGGCTAGGCGTTAAAAGCCAGGGCAATGATTTCAGCAATGGCTTTTTTCGCGGAGCGCATTTCAAATACAGTCAAACGGCTGATAATAATTGGCAGAAGGTCGATTTACGGCACGTCATTACCAAGCCACAGAGGAGCGTTTAACATGGCGGATATTATTGAGTTTAAGGGTAAGAAGCATAGGCTCGTCGGTTTAGAAGAAGGTGAAGTCCTGAGCGAAAACGCGGAGGGCCTGTATGAAGTCCTCATGAGCGATGGCCCAATTTGGATGAAGAAATGCGACGGTTGTTTGCTGAAGCCTGAAGTGGGCGATGAGGTGATTGTGGTGGTAACGAAAAAGTCGGTCGCCATCTTATCTATTTTGAAGGCGCATGGTTTAGATGAAAAAGCCCGAACTCTGGATTTGGGGCATTACGCTATTTTAAAGGCTGACAATTTGGTTTTCGAATCTGCGAATTATTATCTGGCGACAGACTATGCCACAGAAAGCATTAAATATGCCAAAATGATAACATCGGATGTATTCAATCAAGAGTCGGCAAGAATCAATATTCAGACGGATCAGTTTGCAGTGAATTAAGGTGTTGGTTCAACAATAGGAGGGAGATATGTCAAGTTTGCCAAGTATGCTGATGGGGTTATTTTTTATAGTGATGATTGGCCTGTATTTTTTGCCTTCAATCATTGCCTATAAACGCAGGCACAGGAATTTTGCTGCTTTATTAGCGTTGAATATTCTTTTAGGCTGGACAGTTTTGGGCTGGGTCTGTTCACTGGTATGGTCTTTGTTAAAACAAAATTCTTCGCAACAGGGCGTCGCTTCAGCATGAAAAACATTTTAATTTACGGAGACTCCAACAGTTGGGGTAATATCGCAGGTTCCTTTAACCCAGAAACAATGCTGCATCAGCGTTATGAATATGATGCGCGTTGGCCTGGCATTTTGCAAAAACTCCTGGGCGCTGATTATCATGTGATAGAGGCTTGCTTAAATGGCCGTAATACTTCGTTTGATGAGATTGGATTTTTCAAAACTTCCCGCAATGGGCTGGCTGCTTTTTCTGCCGAACTGGATGCGCATTACCCGTTGGATTTGGTGATTTTTATGCTGGGTACCAACGATGTTAAAATCCCTTTTAATGCCAATGTAAAGCGTATTGTAGATGGCATGCGAGGATTAGTCCGCACTGCAAAAGCAAGCTGTTTTGGGCGAAATGGTCAGGCTCCGCATATTCTCCTAATTTCACCCGCCCCCATTTGTGTGGCTGATTATCCATTGTATAAGGAACTCTTTGATCTGAGCTCAGTAGAAAAATCCCGTCAGCTTGCAACGCATTACGCCAAGCTGGCAGAGGAAGAAGGCTGTACGTTTATGGACGCGGCGCCGTATGTCAAAGTCAGTGTGAAGGATGGGGTTCACCTTGAGCAGGAAAGCCATGGAACTTTGGCCAAAGCGGTGGCGGAGAAAATTCAGAGGGAGGAAATATGCAAAAACTAACAGGCCGCTGCCTATGCGGAACAGTCAGCTATGAAATCACGGGCGGTTTAGGTCCAATTTACAATTGCCATTGCTCGAAGTGTCGACGCTGGCATGGCTCGGCGTACCGGACCCGCGCTGCAGTGGAGACCAAAAATTTTAAATGGACGAGTGGCGAAGAACATGTCAAAGAATATCTTCGTGAAGGAGAGGCCACCTCAAAAACCTTCTGTGATATTTGTGGTGCAAGCCTGATCAGTCGTATTGTGAATGATCTGGAATACATCGGTCTGCCGATTGGAGGCTTGGAGCAAGATCCAGGCAATCGGCCTGTGGCGCATATTTTTGTAGGATCCAAAGCGCCTTGGTATGAAATTACGGATGATTTGCCACAGTATCAGGAATGGCCTCCGGGTGGGCGTGGAGTGGTCAGGCAGAGTGCATCTGAGGTTTGATTGAGAAAATAGGGGCCTGAATATGACGATGATAAAAACATTGCCAGAAAATGAACTTGAAAAGTTAGTAGATTATTTTTTGAATCTGTCGCCAGAAGATGATCATCGTATGTGTGTGGATAGAAGCAGCTTGTTAAATCGAGATGAGTGGATTCAATTTTTAAAGAATGATAGCCATAAATCTTTGGAGGATCGACAACTGTATTATCTTGGCTGGTATCTGGATGATCAACTGATTGGGCATTCTAGCATTAATAAAATTGCTTATGGCGTCGAAGCTTTGATTCATCTTCATATTTGGCATCCAGAACTTCGGCGGCATGGTTTGGGGAAGGAATATCTTTGGAAAGCGATGCAGGTTTATTTTGAAAAATTTGCTTTGCAAAAAATAATATGCGAGCCTAATGCGAATAATCCAGGGCCAAATAAGACGCTCATAAAATTGGGCCTCTCATTGGTTGATACTTATCAGACGAAACCAAGCCCAATGAATTATGAGCACCGTGTTAATCGCTATGAGCTAACCAGAGATCATTTTAAAGATTTGCTATCCAGGAATGATAGGCCCTGCTCTGTCCAGAGTGAGGAAGCTTGTTTAAATTTTTGAACAAGTGGCATTCTTGGGGCTTTAAAAGTTCTTCATCAATAGGTGTCTTTCTGGGGTATTGCTTTTTAAATTTTATTATGTTATCATTTTATAACTTAAGCGTGATTAAGAGGTTTATATGATTCTTAATATTGGTGTAATTAAAATGAAAACAGTACATGTTTTTGATATTTATCAATATGTTATGTTTTTCATATATTGAATATTAAGAATATGACGTCATATTAAGTACATATAGTTTTAAATAATGCTAAGCCATGTCTGGTAAGCGGGTTACCAAACATTAACAAATGGAGTACAGGATGAAAAAATTAAGTGGAAACCAATATCTCTCAGAGGCCATTGGTTTTAGGGTAGCCAAGAGTGTGAAAACACGCATGGCGGCTCTTAAAAAGATCTCGGGTTTTGATTCGGAAGCGGATTTTAGTCGGGAGGCCTTTTTGCGCGGTCTTGATTTGATCGAGTATGAAATCGAAGGCTTTCATCCTAATATTGTCGTCATCGGCAGCAAAATCGAAAAAGATGTGGAGCTGACTCATTACGAGATCGCCTATCTGGCGAAACAAGCGCATCAGGCCTATGCCACTAAAAGCGATTATTATAATCCCAAATATATCGTGGACGTTTTGCGGGCTGCGGCAAAAATTTCCCGCTTGATTAATATTAACGACATTAATTACGCGCCGTTGGTTGCCGTACTGGTGCCCTATGGCAAACACCTGGACGATTTTTTGGAGGAATCGATTGCAAAAGCGCAGTCCAGCAATGTGTATAATCCAGAGCCCGCCGCAAGACTACTCGAAATCCTTTGCTCCAATAAAGATAATTTTGAAAGAGTGGATCTCACCAAACTAAATGAGGCCATCAAGCCTTATCTTAAAAGCTTGCTGACCCTAGCTAAATATACCTATCATCAATTTCAGCCACTCTTTCCAGCGTTTCACTTTGATGATTATCTGGGATTTATTGTTCAGCATGTGAAATTGCCAGAGGGCAAAATGACGGCTGACCAAAAAGCAAAAGTTCAATACAAAGGGCCAAAAATGGTCGTGCGAATGCAGATTGAGGCACGATTTTTAATGACCATCATCCAGGAGGGGCACCAACTGGTTTTCACTTTTGCTGATTTTTTAGAATTACGCAATCTGCTCAACAACATACCAGAACCTCTCTATACCGCAACACGTTTGCCCAACAGCACCATTGTTACCATCAGCGATGATGAGTTTCAATGGAATATGGGCCGATTCACGCAAAACCTTAGTCTTGCGGATGTTGCAGAAATTCAGGGCGCACTCGAGCGATTCAGCAACGACTTTGCGCCCTTTATTGAGGCTATGATTTTACAATGGGGCGACCTATGATGAAACAAGAATTAAACTTGCAAAAATATCTGTGCAAAGGCAAGAAACCCCGCATGATTCCCTTCCAGTTTATGGTGGATGGAGAAGATTGGGGGCGACTTGCCTTAGATATTTTTAAAGAAGGAGATGGCCTGCTCATACTGATCACCTACCCCGCGTATAACTTATTATTATCGCGAGAAGCCCTGATCAAATCCATTCTCCAATTGATTGAATACAATGCCCCTGATCTCAAGCGGGAGCAGATTAGTTTTTATGAGCTATACCTGTCTCCTAATCGAAACGATCCAATGGGTTTCCACCTGATGGAATCGAAGGGCAGTATTGAGGTGGACCCGGATTCTTTTAAACCCATCACACCAGAGGCATCGCCTTTTGATTTAAGTGACTGGCAGCCGGTCTATCCACATAAATTTAACACACAAGCCCACCCAAACAAGGAGACCGATCATGGACACAGGATAGTCTAATAAACACAAGAACGAAGGCTATAAAGCAAAAGCCCATACACAGAGACTCGTAATCAAAGTGTACAGGCTTGGATACTGAAAGCAAAAAGCTGTAGCAGGCATTTTTAAATCTTTCGGTTCCCATTATAGCCCAAGAGTCAGTGAAAATAAAGTGCATCATGCACTCAATTGGCAGATATTTTTGTCAACAGACTTTAGGGTTTTTCACCACACGCATAAGTGTCCCAAGGGCAAAGTCACGTTCAAAAATTCTGTCGCCTAAAATAACCAAAGACGAGGAGTCGTACTATGAAATCCGTAGTATTAATAAAACAACGTATAACAAAAACAAATAAGGATACGAAAATGAAAAACAGAATAAAACCCGAGCGCAAAAAGGCATTTTTTAATGTGCTGAAAGCGACTCGATTTAACATTAACCAACAAGGAGAAAACACAATGAGATTAATACAAAAAGCTCAGAATCAAAAAAGATTCAGTGTCATAAAAACAACAAACATTAACCAATTGGAGAAACACTCATGAAAACCAATATCATGAACCAAATGAAACAAAGCGTGAAGCACTTCCTAAATCTGGGAAGCGTTGCACCGAATAAAAATAAGCCTCCACGAATTTACTCGAGGCTAGATCAGATTGAGTACAGGAAGTTTTTTTTCAAAACAAACCTGAGTCATGATGACATCAGCTACTTGTGCAGAGAGGCATATTTTGCCTATCGGCATTACCGGGGGTCTGAGCTTTTTCAAAGCAGACCGCACGTCCTGGATTTGATTGCAGCCGCTTTAAAGCTGGATGCAATTGTCAAGATGGATGAGTCCAGCTTCCCTCTCCATCGGCGCGAAGTGATTCGCAAAGATTTGGAAGAGGTGCTGGCCTGTGGCTTAAGCAACACCTCACTAGAGGGGTATGACTACAGCTATTACGCCGGACTGCTGGATAATATGACCCACGACTGCGAGGGGTTCAAAGCACTAGACATTCAAGAAGTGAATGCGTTGCTGGAACCTCACTTTCATAACCTCTACTTGCTTGCAAGGGCTACAGAGCGGATTGAAGGCCCTGAACTCCCTGATGTAGAGAGCGAAAGCTATGCTGCATTTTTGGATTATTTAGAGGCAGCGTGGGGTCAAAAACGGTGGGCCTGTGATGAGCCTGAAAAACCAAAGCAGGAGGCAGCATGAAAACCATATTATCAAGGCAAAATGTTCAGCGTCAGCGAAGATTGAGCGTCATCGAAACAAACCCATGTCTAACAACCGGAGGAGACACCATGACTACCATGCAAACCAAGCTGATGTACCAAGTAAAACAAGCCGTTAAACGCTTCCTGAAACGTGAACCTGCGCAAGCTGAAAGTGATCACCCAACGCGATTTTCAATCGTGACGCAGATTCACTGGAGGCTGCGCTATGATCTGCCCCTGACCCATGAGGAAATTAGCTTCTTGGCTCAGGCGGCACATCAGGTCTATATCAGACCAACCTACCCAGACATTGAGATCAGCGAAAGCAGACCTCATGCGGTGGATGTCGCTCTGGCAGCCTTAAAAGTCTATGTGCTTGTCAAACCGGATGAGCAACTCGATAGGAAGATTAAACATATGACCGGCAAAGCAAAAGTCAAAAACTATCTGACCTATGCAGTTGTGTCAAGGCTGAGGCATCTGGAGGAACTTAATTTTCAAAATTATGCCTTCATATTGATGATGCTCACCTGGGGCAACATCAGCAAATTTAAAGAGGTCGATATTCAAGAAGTGAATAAGCGCCTCAGGCCCCACCTATACAATCTCTACCTGCTTGCCAAAGCAGCGGAGAGAGTAAATGGGCCATGCTACACCTACACCAGCGCTGAAGATTATGAAGAATTTTTAGAGGCGGTCAGGGTAGCCCAAGGTGGGAAGTTATCAACCACAGGGGAGGATCAAAACGCAGCGTAAAAAGCGGCACACCTTCGTCACCAAAAATCCCAGCTCACGCATGTGAAACTTGCGTCAGCCTGGGGATTTTGGATCAACACGAGGGTGACCTTTAGCAAAGCTCTGGCGATAGCCTCTCAAGGAGGCTATCTTCTCTTAGCAAGCAAAGCGCCGCTCCCCCCCCCCCCACCGTCGTGCGCCTCAAGCGCATGACCAACTCTGTTTCGCGGACCCTTCCGATTTTTAGCAAGCAGATCGCCAGATCAATTGATAAAAGAGGTTGCATGCGCAGCTTGCAAAGGGACCAGTGAAACAGAGTTGGTCATGCGGGAGAGGGTTGGCGAAGTTGGATGGTACATCCAGCTTTGACATCGTACGCAAGACGGTGGGGGGGGCAGCTAAAGCAGCGCAGCGTCAGCATTTCAGGTGAAGTGCTGATTCTTTGGCGGGGAATATATGCTCCGCCAAAACCCAATTAACTAATAGGAGTACATGTAAATGTTACAACCCATAAGTGAATTCACAATTCAGGTGGATCGGTCTTTACTGAAGTTGATTGATGTTTTTTACAATCAAGTGGGCTTGGGGAGTTATGATTTACACATTGCGGGATGGTTTATCCGCTTGGTGTTTATCTTGGCGACCCTTGCCCTCATTCCTTCAGTCAAGCTGTTCCACTACACACGTAAAAACGCCGTTCCCTTGATGTGGAAATATGCCATCTGGGGAGGGTTTGGCTTGGTGACGCTCATCTTTTTTGGCGTCATCATCTCCACAACTCTAGGCGTCTTTTATATTGCTCTTTATGAGCAACTGACCAGGGGCATCATGATGTCTGCAGGAATGAGTGATGCCCTCACCGGCAACGCATCCATTTTAAGCATGCTGATTGCAGCAGGGATTGCCCTTGTCGGCGGCCTTGTCATCACGCAGATTCATGTGAATGGCAAAGTTGAACCTTTTCTGGAACAGCTGAGCCTAAACTTGATGCGACAAAACTCATCACGCGATAAATCGTTATCGGATATCCGCATGAGTATGGGAGAGGTCAAAACCCTCGACTATGATATGCGGGCATTCGTCAATCCACAGAAAGGGATTTTTGTCGGATTGAACGATCGCAAAAAGCCAATCTATCTGCCCCTGCATACGCTGCGTGAATCTCACGTAGCAATCCTAGGGGAGACGGGTAGCGGCAAGGGAATCGCATCACAAATGCTGCTGACTCAGCTGAACAGCCAAGGCAACAGCTTAGTGATTTTCGATCCCAAGAAAGAGGAGTTTTTATATTCCGTCTTTCGGGCCAATGCCCAGGGTGCATTCCACCTGATTGACCTGGATGCGAGAGTGCCACAGTTTAACCCCATTGCGCACCTGAATGCGGATCGACTCTATCCCATTCTGGAAAGCGCTTTTGGCTTAAAAGATAAGGGTCAGGAAGCTGACTTTTATCGTGGCGGCGAGCGCACCAATCTGCGTAAAGCGTTGACGCTGTATTCGCAGGGGATGAACTTCGATGACTGGTTCAAAGTCATCATGGAGCAATCCCCCGATCTGATTAAGACGAAGGATGACCAATTGAATAAGTTGGGCCATTACTTTCTGGATCTTAGTCTATGTAGAGCCATCCACGGTGAGGCAGATCAGCTTGATCTTAAAGCCGTCCTCAATCAGCGTGGCACGCTCTACGTCAAATGCCAGCAGGCCAAAAGCTCCAGCAGCGTAAAATTAGCAACCAAGGTGGTCTTAATGTCCATCCTGGATGAAATCGAAAACCGTTCGGTACAGGAAGAACAATATCCCGTATCGATCATGCTCGATGAGCTGAAGTTTATTCTGACGGAGCGGGTCTCGCAGGCATTGGGTTCGATCCGCAGTAAGGGTGGATCGTTTGTTCTCAACTTCCAGTCAATGGGTGACCTGACCAATCTAGATGATGCTACGCTAGACGGTCAGGCCATTCAGCAACAAATCAATGCGAATACCGCAATTAAGATTTGTTATAAAACCCTAGATGAGCGAAACAACACCACCCTATCCAGGCTGACAGGCAGCGTCGTCAAAGAATCGCGCAGCAGCAGCGTCTTAACCAATCAAAAGATGGTAGCGATCTCTCAAACTAATGAGGGATATGCCAGCCAGCAAAAAGAAGCTCTCTACACGGAAAACGATTTTTTAAGTTTGCCGAAACGAGTGGCGATTTTGATTGGCTTTGGCCTGGCGCAGCGCATCTACACCGCGCCAGTTGCGGTCAGCAAAGTCGACTTCCCGAATCTGGAGACAGGCTTCATCCAAAAAGGCTTTTTAGAAAAGCTGCTTTTGGTTGAAGATCAGGGCGCAAAACGGCAACGCATTGCCCCTGCAAACCTCTCGCTTCAGGATGTGATGAGCACTGGAACAGGAGGCCATCATGATGGGTAATCCAAAACTCGTAGCAATGGGCCAGCGCACCAGGCAGGCGGTTTTATCCTTCCTACTCGCGCACGGCTATTCAACGAGTGCAATCCTCCAGTGTGTGTCAGGCTTAAGCCAAAGCGCACACTGGCATCTGCTGCATAAACTGGAGAAAGAGGGTTTGATTCTTCACTACGACGCCTGGATTGACAGTGATGTCAAAATCCGTCTGTACGGAATCACGATCTTGGGGGTGCATGATGTCACACCCGAGAACCGGGTCCCCAACGACTATCGGCGTTTCGAGCCCTCTAAATTCAGATTAGGCTACATGCAGCATCATCTGGAGATTCAGCGTTTCCACCTGTGGGCAATGAGGCAAGGCCTCACTTTTCATTCAGAAAAGGATTTCTACGAGGCCCACAAAGTGGAAGGTGATAAATGCGCCGATGGCGTGCTGGAGGTCAAAGGCAAGCGAATCGCCATTGAAATCGAACGTACGCCAAAATCGCAAAAGCGCTATTCTGAAATTTTAGTCAATTATTTCAGAGAGCTGCAAAACGAGACTTTTCATAAGGTGTGGTACATCATGCCGAACGAAAAGTTAAAGTCCAGCATCATGCGCCTGATCACCAGCATCAAAACAATCAGAGTCAAAGGCGCTTTAAGTACCAGCGCCCTAGCGTTAACGCCAGAACACTGGCAATACTTCGAGTTCCTAGTCCATCCCTACTACGAGCTGGAGCGTCAACAAAAAGAGTCAAAAGTAGCGAAGAGTCAAAATAAAAAACAATCAGCTAACCAACAAGGAGTGCCAACATGCACAGCCCAGCAAGCAAAGTAACGCATCAATTAGAGACCATCCAAGTCAGTGGCAAAGAGGCCAGCAATAGCCCCATTACCACAACCAGACGTTGGGTATCCGTCAAACGGATGCCCGAAATCTACCCCGAAACCGTCAAAGAATCGACGATTCGGTGGTTGGTCTTCAATGAACATCAAAACGGCTTCCATCAGTGCGTCCGTCGCATTGGTGGCAAAGTTTTGATCGATCTCGATGCCTTCGAAGCTTGGGTTGATTCAGGCGAGACCGCGCGAAAGCCGCTCTCGCATAGTCAATCTAAGTGGTAACTTTGGAGCCCCCTTTTTGGGGGCTTTTTTCACCTAAAAAGTTGTTCTCAATGTTTGGAATAATCCATTTAACCAAAAATGATACAAGCGTATTACGGTTTTTTTCTTATACGTAATTGAAAGTCCAAGTGTGGTTTAAGTGCATTTGCCTTATAAATCAATATCGGAGCAGTGGCTTTTTGCTCATCAGAGTAGGTGTCATTTTTTGATATTTCTTTATTAATTTCATGAGTTATAGCTGTTTCAAGAGTCCTAAATGCCTCAGATAATTCATTAAAAAGAGCCTCTTGCAATATTATTTTCAGAAATGGCCAGATAAACAGCAGAATCTGAACGTATTGACGGCGTTAGGCGTCCGCGGGTAATTTTCCAGCTGTATTGCATCAAAAATAAACAATTTTTCGATTTTCCAGGCAGGGCATTCC
>CANJQG010000019.1 GCA_947476405.1 Thiotrichales bacterium | reverse complement strand
AGGGAATGCCCTGCCTGGAAAATCGAAAAATTGTTTATTTTTGATGCAATACAGCTGGAAAATTACCCGCGGACGCCTAACGCCGTCAATACGTTCAGATTCTGCTGTTTATCTGGCCATTTCTGAAAATAATATTGCAAGAGGCTCTATAGTGAAAAATATTAAAAGGTGCTCTCATGCTGCCTCAAATTGTTGAAATTAAAGAAAAGAATGACATTAGCCGTTTAAAGTATGTTATCGCAGCCTTGCTTGGTTGTGCGCGTTTTATTTCTTCTTTTGGTGCATGTTCGAGTATCCGCGATGGGTTTTCTGATTTATTAAATCTTGTTTTGTTCCTTGAAAAGTGGGGGCCTGGGGCAGGGACTGCAAATTCAGTTTTAACTACAAGCATTGCTGTGCTGAGTTGTACGGGTGATGGGCTCACTAAATCGCTATCTGAGCTTGAGAAGTTTTTGAAGGTTAAATCTGTTTTAGGCGAGCAACGAAAGCTTTCAAAATGCGTTCTGGGCTTGAGCTACTCTTTGGCCTTGAGCAATGGATTTACCACTGCAGCGAGTGCATTTAATGGTGCTGAAAATATTTTTTATTTTGTTGATAAAAATGGGAAATTGGGAATTGGTTGTTTTTTGGCTCCATTGGTATTAATGTCCTCTTTTATTTTCAATGCAAAATTACAAATAGAAAATAATATTGCTGAACGTCCCACCTTTGAAACATGGAAATATTTTGCATTATATGTTGGGATGGGCGGGATCTCGTTTATTACCAATAGTGCTTTTTCTGCCTTTCAAGTGCTGACTTTGTTGAAGACTGCTTGTCATCTTGAAGGGACAGATCCGCGTGCTTTAGTAGTCAGTGGGGTGCTGTCTTTTCTCTCTAGTTTAAATCTTTATCGAACGGGCATTTTGAGTTCTCGAAGGGAATGTATTCTTTGGGAAAAAACCTATTTAGATCGAAATGCTGTGATGGATTCAAGCGAGATGAAAGGATTGCTTCAGCCTTCCTCTGAAGTCGCTTTGGTGAGCCATCGTCGCCCGAAGCAATTTGTCTATGGCTTGATTTTAAGTTCTTTTGTTTTGGGTGTGTTTAATATGCCTGCAAATCTAAAGGATCTCATCACGACCGTTGTCGGCTTGGTTGATGAGTTTATGGGGAAAAAAGAGCCTGCCACAGGATTTCCCTGGGAAAATTCTACTACAATGATTTATACTATTTTATTCATGGGGCTCTTTCTCGCCATTCCAGGGGCAGTGATTAATTGCGCTGCACGTTCTAAATCTGCAAAGGAAAAGGCTGAAACAATGATTGATGGGGTCTTTGCATTTAAGTCTCGTTGGTCAAGGAAGTTGGGGGGTATTTCGACAGGATCAGGGGGTGCCAAAGAATCATACTCAATGGGTGAAGGGGGTGAGTTAGAGGCTTTCCCTAGCGGCGCAGGCTATTGCAGGTGATTCGGAAGGTCCATCAAATACAATTCCAGAGCCCTAGATTGATGTGCTAAGATTTTTATCAATCTTGTCGCCCAATCAGTAAATGATCTGGCCTGCGATGCGCAAACAAACCCACTTCAATGACTCCAGGAAGCGCTTTAAGCACGCTTTCAAGATGCAATGGATCATCCAGCTGTGCGCCTAAAATATCGAGAATGATATTCCCAGAATCTGTGATCAGATTCGGTCGCAAAAGAGGCTGCCCTCGTGTCAAGCGCAACACCTGTCTTGCGACATAGCTTCGTGCCATCGGTAAGACTTCAATGGGCAAAGGAAATCGACCTAAGTGGGGGACACATTTTTGTTCGTCGACAATGCAGACGAAATTTTTAGCATTGACGGCGAGAATTTTTTCAAAAGTCAGGGCTGCGCCGCCGCCTTTGATGAGATTTTTATCTGGATCAACCTCATCCGCCCCATCGACGTAGAGATCTAAACCAGATACTGAATTCAAATCCACAACCTGAAAGCCCAGTGTTTTTAAATAGCGTGTCGTTTCGGAAGAGCTGGATACACAGGCCTCAATTTTACCTTTTAGTCGTGGTAATTCATCCATAAAATAACGCGTTGTAGAGCCGGTTCCCACGCCTAAAACACAGCCCACTTGAATAAAATCGAGCGCCATTTTTGCGGCTTTTTGTTTGCAGAGCTCTCGTTGTTGTTTATCCATTTATTTCCCCAAATTCAGTTGATAGGCTTCTATTGTATTTTGTAAAAGACCAACAATCGTCATGGGGCCCACGCCACCCGGAACGGGCGTGATCCAGCTGGCTTTTTCGGCAACATCATCAAATAAAACATCGCCCACCAATTGACCTGAGGCTAAGCGGTGAATGCCCACATCCACTACAATGGCTGCGGGTTTGATATGTTCCGCTGTAATTAAGCCATGCATGCCTGTAGCGGAAATCAATAAATCAGCTTGGCGGGTCAGGTTAATCAAGTCGCGAGTTTGGCTGTGGCAAATGGTCACGGTGACGCGACGATTGAGTAATTCCAGGGCGGTGGGTCGACCGACAATATTTGAGGCGCCCACGATCACGGCATGCATGCCTTTTAAATCGCCGACAGAGTGTTCCAGTAATTGCATAATGCCGCGTGGTGTGGCGGGGGAGAGGCGGGATGCACGGACGGCCAGTAGCCCAATATTTTCAGGGTGAAACCCGTCTACATCTTTCAGTGGATCCAGCGCCAGTAAAATTTTTTCGTTATGAATATGGGCAGGCAAAGGAAGTTGCACCAGAATACCGTCGATATGGTGATTTTGATTTAAGCTCATAATCGTACCCAGAAGCTCAGCCTCACTCATGCTGGCTGGAAAATGCAGGTATTCACTATGAATGCCGACTTCCTCACAGGCTTTTATTTTATGGCTGACATAGATTTGTGAGGCAGGATGATCGCCTACTAAAATCACGGTCAAAGCAGGAGCGCGCAGAACATCACTCCGTTGAGCGGCTAATTTTTGCCTCAGACCTTCGCGAATTTGGGCGGCTAATTTTTTGCCATCGAGTATTTGTGCGGTCATGCGCTGTGATCCTTTTATTGATCTGTATTGTCGCATAAAGATAAAAGTTTGGATAGTCTGCTTGTCAAAACACAAAAAATAGGTTAATATTAGCGCAAATTTATTAAGGAGATCCTGATGTCTCGTTATCTGGACCCAAAAGCAGATGTAGTGTTTAAAAAAGTAAGCGTTGGAGCCATCCAGGTCGCAACAGGCCTTTCAGAATCAGAATTAATATTATTGCAGGAGGGGGCTTTTGCATGAAAACAGAAACGAACATTCGTCGCACTTTTGCGATCATCTCCCATCCTGATGCAGGAAAAACCACCATTACTGAAAAGCTATTGCTGCATGGCGGAGCCATTAATCTGGCCGGTGAAGTCAAGGGCAAGAAAGCCTCACGTCATGCGACCTCTGACTGGATGGAGCTCGAAAAACAGCGGGGGATTTCGGTCACAACCTCTGTGATGCAATTTCCGTACAATGGTAAAATTGTGAATTTGCTGGATACACCTGGACATGAAGATTTTTCGGAAGATACCTATCGTACCTTGACGGCGGTGGATTCCTGTCTGATGGTCATTGATGCAGCCAAAGGGGTGGAAGAGCGGACGATTAAATTGATGGAAGTCTGCCGTTTGCGGACCACACCAATTATGACGTTTATCAATAAAATGGATCGCGATACCAAAAGCCCTATGGAAGTGTTGGATGAAGTGGAGGCTGTCCTTAAAATAAAGTGTGCGCCTGTGACCTGGCCGATTGGCATGGGGCAGTATTTTAAAGGGGTGTATCACCTTGGTACGGATACGATTCATTTGTATGAGCGCGGTCATGGTGATCATATTCATCAGGCAAAAACCATCCAAGGCCTCAATAATCCTGATTTAGATGCAGCAATCGGTGATTTGGCAGATGAATTGCGGATAGAAGTAGAATTGGTGCAGGGTGCCAGTCATGCCTTTGACCAGGAGGCGTATCTGCGAGGTGAATTGAGTCCTGTTTATTTTGGCACCGCGTTGGGTAATTTTGGGGTAGATCTATTGCTTAAAGGCTTTACAGAATGCGCTCCAGAGCCGCAATCTCGTCAGACTGAAACCCGTGAAATCCTGCCAGATGAGCCTAAGTTTACCGGTTTTGTGTTTAAAATCCAAGCCAATATGGACCCGAATCATCGTGATCGAATTGCTTTTTTGCGAATTTGTTCCGGTCAATTTAAAAAGGGGATGAAGCTGTGGCAAGTGCGTACGCAAAAACCTTTTCAAGTCAATCAGGCTGTGACGTTTCTGGCGTCTAATCGTGAACAGTTGGATGAGGCCTTTGCGGGCGACATTATAGGCATTTACAATCATGGTGGCATTCAGATTGGCGATAGTTTTTCGGAGGGCGAAAATCTAAAGTTTACGGGCATTCCCAATTTCGCCCCAGAATTATTCCGTCGTGTGCGGTTGAAAGATCCCCTTAAAGCGAAGGCGCTGCAAAAAGGCTTGATGCAATTATCCGAAGAAGGCGCCACGCAGATTTTTAAACCGATTCACAGTAATGATTTGATTTTAGGTGCGGTAGGCGTCTTACAGTTTGATGTGGTCGCCTTCCGACTGCTTCATGAATACAGCGTAGAGTGCGCCTATGAAAACGTGAATGTGGTATCCGCGCGTTGGCTCAAACCTCAAAACGCCAAAGCACTTCAAGCCTTAGAGCAAAAAGCGGGAGAGTATCTCGCCAAAGATGGGGCCGATCATCTGACCTATCTTGCGCCGACTCGTGTCAATCTTCAATTAGCGATGGAGCGTCATCCTGAGGTCACTTTTTTAGCGACTCGGGAGCACTGATCGCGCAATTTGTATAATGAATGGTCACTCGTGTTATTTCAGTTAATCCTGAAAAAACTTTTTTTATCTCTGTTTGCCAGGCATTTTCAGATTGTGCCTCCAGTGCACTGAGCGGCAACGTCACCCTTGCTTCGATATGAGTTTGAAAATAATAGAGATCTAAGTGAAGTGGCTTGAAATCTAGCGCTTGCTCGATTTCGCGGCGGCTGATGGGTAAGTATTCGGGCAGGGTCTCGGGATGATCTTCAGTGTCAATATGAACCGTGATATCATCGATTTCCTTATGTTTTTTCATGAGGTTGACACGGACGGTTTCGGCGATATAGTGGCCTTCTGAGGCGCTGATGTAGGGTTCAATTAAAACATGCACATCCAGAAAAACGCGTCCGGCCATTTTGCGAGTGCGTAGGCGATGCATGTGTTTCACGCCAGATAGGCCCAAGATAAGTTTTTCAAATTCTTTGATGCGTTCGCTGGGGACGCTGGCGTCAGTTAATTCATAAAGGGCATGCCAGGAGAGCTCTAGAGCGATTTTTAAAATAAAGCCGGCAACCAGCGCTTCTGCAATCCCATCAAAAAATGAGAAACCGGCCAGTGCGCCAATAATCCCAATAAAGACAACGATTGAAGAAAGCGAATCACTGCGAATATGATAGGCGTTTCCTCTCAACAAAGCAGAGTCAACTTTATTCGCAACATGTAAGGTATAGCGAAAAGTACTTTCGTTGGCCACAATGGATAAAACGGCGATCACTAAAGTCAGTGGGCTGGGATGTACATGCGTTTTATGAAGGATATCAATCACGGCATCATAAGCAATGATTGCAGCGACCAGAAGTAAAAAAACGCCGAGGATAAGGCTGCCAACCGTTTCAAAACGACCATGGCCATAGGGGTGATTTTCGTCGGGTTCAACATGGCTGATTTTATTGGCAATCCAGACTAAAATATTGGCGAATAAATCTGCAAAAGAATGAATTCCATCTGCAAATAAAGCAGGAGAATTGCCGATAATGCCGACCACTGTTTTTAATAAGGCTTGGGCCACATTGACCCAGGCACTAACAAAATTGGCCTTTTTAATCGCAAGATAGCGGAGTTTTTTCATGATTCGCTCGCTGCATTAAGGGTCGCAGGGAAATAGCCCTCGCTATCAAACAGACTTTTATTTAAAAGAGAGGCATTGGCAAGGCGAACCAAATGGCTATCAGGCGTACTAGGCACAACCAGAATCTGGGTTGCAAAGGGAGTAGGCGGGCCCATATTCATTTGCGTTGTTGCGATTTGATAGACGCGATCATAATTTCCCCATGTGCCTTGTTCAATTAAGAGTTGCATCCATTCGGTATGGAGATCATTTTGTTCTAGTTTTAGGGTTTGTAGTTTCATAAAAGCTTGGTGGTAGGCATTTTTCACTAAAACCAAAAATAAGGCTGAAATAAAAATGGTAATCACTAGGCGAACAACGGGTTTAGAGGTTTCAATCCAGAAGGTTTCCCGCAGGACCGATTTGAGAGAAATGGAATCTTCTGGAAACCAATTTTCTTGAAAACTTTTAAGCCATTGGGGTTTAACAAACCATTTTTTAAGAATATTCATGTCTTTCATCCTATGCGTTCAGCCACACGCAAAATCGCACTTCGAGAGCGTGGATTATGAGCGATTTCCGTAGCGCTGGGTTTCTGCATTTTAATACAGGTCTGCATGGGAGGTAAACTGCGTTCAGTCTCCCGTACGGGCAAGCCGCGTGGAAGCGCGGGCGAACGGCTTAATGTCTGCATTCTTTCTTTGACCAGACGATCTTCCAGAGAGTGAAAGCTGATAAACGCAACGCGCCCACCGATGGCCAACATATCCGGAAAAGCCTGAAGAATGTGCTGGACACTTTCTAATTCCTGGTTCACCCACAAGCGTAAGGCTTGAAAGCTACGCGTTGCAGCATGTTTGTGTCGTTCCTGCAGATGAGCGGGAATGGTTTTTTGAATCAGCTGCGCTAAATCCAATGTGGTATCTAATTGATCCTGTGAGAAGGCATGAAGAATGGCCGCCGCAATTTTAGGGGCAAAGCGTTCTTCGCCATATTCATACAGGACTTTCGTTAGTTCTGCTGGGGTTGCACTGATTAATTTATCCCTTAAACTTGGGCCCGATTGGTCGTTCATGCGCATATCTAGCGGGCCTGCGCGCATAAAGCTAAAGCCACGTTCGCTTTCATCCAATTGGGGGGACGACACGCCCAGATCAAATAAAATCCCCTGCACCGCACCCCAAACACCTTGGCCTTTTAAACAGGATGGGATCTCCGAAAAATTGGCATGAATGATAATCACGCGTGGATCTGTCGCATATTTGGTTTGCGCATCTAGAATGGCGCGAGGGTCCTGATCAATGACAATCAAGCGGCCTTGTTCATTCAAATGGGATAATAACAATGCAGAATGCCCGCCCCGTCCATACGTTGCATCGATATAAAGGCCCGTGGGTTGAATAGCCAAGGCGTCAATGGTTTCTTGAAGAAGGACAGTGTGATGCGTCATGTGCGTACGATACTCTTTAATGAAGGGATTGACAAGATTTTCTCAATTGTTGATCAAAAGTCTGGGCGAATTTTTGTTTATCTTTTTGTGAAAAGGGTTTAGGGCCTCCCGTTTGGCCGCCCTGATCCCGAATATCTTGCATGAAATTACGAATAGACAGGCGCTCCCCAATATTATTCGCTGTAAAAAGCGTGCCATGTAAACTGATGACAACGACTTTTTTTGCAACCAGCAAGGCTGCAAGAGGGATATCTTGCGTAATGGCTAAGTCACCCTCCATTGCATGATCAACAATGTATTGATCCGCTATATCAGCGCCCTGATTGACTTGGATTGCAGATAAATAAGGGGAGGCTGGAAAATAAATGGGTTTATTGGCAATAAAAACCGTATGTATAAATCGGGTGTTTGCTGCTTTCATGATGATGTCTTTAATCGCCGAAGGACAGGCATCGGCATCAACCCAGATTTTCATGCCAGAAACGCAAGCCATTCATGAATTCCTTTTTCAATTTTACGTGCAGATTCTTCAAAATCAGCCTGCTCTTTTTGATAAGGATCTTCAATATCAAAATCACTGTGATGGCCCAAGCGAAAGGTTTTGCCGCAGGCTTGATGAAACTGCTGCTCTAGCATTTTTTTTTGCTCATCATCCATGACAAAAATCAGATCGGCTTGTTTTACCAAAGCTTCAGTCACTTGCTTTGCGACATGCTGATCCAGCGCAATGCCCCGTTCAGCCATAACCGTCACCGAGTGGGGGCTTGCCGCTGAGCCGACCATGGCAGTGAGTCCTGCGGAGTCAATGACTAAATTCAGGCCCTGTTTTTTTGACAGATCTTGAAACATGACCTCTGCAATTGGACTTCTACAAATATTGCCGAGACACAGTACGAGTATTTTTTTGATCATGATATTCTCCGTTATTTTTCTGATAAGAGGGATTTATAAGCAGGGACAATCAGGCGATAATTCTCTGCTATTTTTTCAATATAGTCTTTTTCAATCAGACCTGAAAGGGCTCTTGATATAGAGTTTCCAGGCAAATCTGCTTTTTTTGCCACATCATTTCCATATAATGCTTGGCCATCATGATTTGCAATATAGCGCATTAATTTTCGTTGATTATTTGGAAGTGAGGCAAAGTCTTTCATCAGGTCGCTTTGTTCCTCCTCTATGAGAAGTTCCCAGGCATTGAGTAGGTCCGCTGAGGTGGGTAAAAGCGCGCATTCAGAAAATAACTCATCGCATAAGTAGTTGACATAATAAGGATGTCGCTCAGTATAGGACATTATTCCCGCAAAAACATCTGTGCTGAGATTTTGCCCCCATTTTATTTGAGCTGCACGATTAATATGGGCTTGATAATGGGCTTCATCAATCCGATTTAAGACAATTTTTCGGCATAATTTGTAAAGTGGTCTGCGTTCATCTTCAAACATGGCTTTTAATAAATGCGGATTGCTGCCACAAAAAATAATCGATAGGTTTTGTGTTTCTTGAGCCACATGACGGATGGCCCCTTCAATACCCCGCCCTTCAGGCATATTGCCAATTTCTTGAAACTCGTCAAGTAACAGGACGGCTTGTTGTTGCTTTTCCCGCAAAAGATGCTCTAAAATCAGCAAGGCTTCTGCGATATTTTCAGCGGGGCTGCTGTTTTCCTCAGCGAGAGAAAGCTCCAATTTGACTGGATCAGTTCCCACTGTGAGTTTGGGGCGAAGTCGCTGTGCGTATTTTTTAAGAATATGCCCCAGTTTTTCAACAGAGCCAACCGATTTTCCAATGAGTTCTGTTACGCCATTTAATAAAATTCGCTCTGCATCTTTTTCAGTAACGGCAATATAAAAGTCGATTTTAGACCAGGCACAATTCAATTGTAAAAAAACATTTTCACACAAACTGGATTTCCCATAGCGTCGGGGTGCAACTAAAAAAGTATGCTTACCACTTTCAATATGGCCCATTAATTTTTGGGTTTCAATCTGACGATTACAGAACGCTTCGCCGTAAGCTTTACCGAGTGGAAAGAGTCTTCTTGTGCGCATGATGATGCTCATTTTTTTGTACATCCTCAGTATAATCCAAAATAAAAAGTCGTGCAACGGTGCACGGTGCATCACTGCACGGTGCAGTGATGCACGATTAAATAACAGGCATCAAGGGTCTATGGTTTTTCTTTGACCTAATGGTTAGCCCAGTGTTTTGTCATGCGTAATAAAGGGCTTGTAATTTTATAATTAAAAGTGTATAATATTTTGTATTAATAGCTGATTGTGTATTTTTATGGCATTTAATATTAGAAAAAAACAAATTTTATTGGATATGAAGTTGCTGGATACGGAGGCAGATGTCTGGATACAAAAAAGGGGGCAGGCATCTTCAAATGTTTTAGTGAGTCAGGCTTTTGCACACTGTAACTTCAAGGTGGCCATAGAGATTTTCAAAGACTATCCGGAACTTTGGTTTAACCATGGCTCTGCTGCTGATTTATTAAAGCATTCAATAAACGTCGATTGCACAGAAACAATCCGCAATGCAATACAGGTTATGTTTGTAGCGATGTATCACAATGAAAGTATAACACCTGAAGAAAAAAGCAAAGCAGATGAAGCATTAGAAACTCTGCCTGAGAAAGTAAAGAAAGAATTAAGGGTGTCCCTGGCGCGTTATGCTGCAATACATAGAAAGGGCTTAATGCGCATTCCTTTGGAAGCGCAAAGTGAAGCGTATAAGCGAGTCGTAAGCAGTGTACATCGATCGACAGCTGCAACAGTGATTGCTTCTTTAAAACGAAAAGTATTTCGTATTGAAAAAGAATTGACCCCTCTTGAATTGAATGCATGCCTTGAAAATCAATACTTTTTACTTGGAAGGCAGTTGTTTAAAGTGGCGGTTAAAAGGAATGATGCTGGGAAGATAACAGAAAAGTACTTGGTTTCTGCCATTGCACCGGATAAATTAACTAATTTTTGGATAGAACTTGATCGTTTGGAGCCAGAACAAGATTCCGCTGCAATAAGCCCTGGGTCGCGACAAGTTGGCGTGAAGCTGATGCTTTCACATAAAGAATTTTATGAGCTTATTTTTAAAAATGAACCCGAGCATCAGCTTGCATTTGTACAAGAACCGATTGTGACAGATGAAAATACGGTAATTAGAAATGCCTTATGTGCAAAAATCAAAGCAAATCAATACAACGAAATGAATTTTAAGCAACCTGAATACAAGCGGTTTTTGCTACAAGCCTTGAGGCTGGGGGAAATTACTGAGAATGAATTGCTAACGGCTTTCCTGCTTTATGACGGGCTGCTTGCGTTTAACAAAGGGGTTATGCCTGATGATCCACAAGCCGGTCTTCAACGATTTCAATTAAAAGTCGGGCCGGATCGTGAGGGTGCAGGGCCGTATAATCCAGAGGCTATTGAATATGCGGATGGGGAGCGTTTAAGAAATCTAAAAGACGCGTTAAAACCCGAGGATCATTATTATACGATCCCGTTTAACCGTGATCAGGAAACGCTATTTTTTTATGAAGTATTGTGGCGCGTTAGAAGTGTTCCGTTAATGGGGATTGCTAATCAAGAAAGCCTTTTTTTCATTGCCCTTCGACTCTATTTATTGAATCGCCTTGGTGGGGAGGATGCTTTGATTCAAAAAGGCTTAGTGATTCCGCCACCTGATCGGAACTATAATAAATTATTGGCTGAGCTTAAAAATATTTTAGAGAAAGAGGGACTTTCTAAACACATTACGCAGAAGAGTATCGAATATGAGACAATGCGCTTGCTGGCACAATTTATTCCTGTATCTCGATTATCTAAGGCAATGCCTATTCTCTGTTTGACCCCAAAGAAGCCAGAGGAAGCTGAAAATCCCTCCTTTTTGTCAATGATGGTTTTTAATACAAGCACGTTGAATAAATTACAACGCAGTATGCATGGAGAAGAAACCACAGAGGTTTCTGTGGTTTTGGGGCCAGAGCAGCCCCGTCAAATACGATCACATTTGATTCCAGGCGAGGCTGTTGGGGGTTCAGAAAACAGGGTGAGGGCGCTTTATCCAGAAGGTTTTTCTGCGTCTTATGCGCGTCCCGTCGAGCTGACAGCAGAAGATGTGCTGAATACGCATGATCCCCATGGCACTCATCCTTATCATTTTATGTTGACCTGGCACGACTCATTTCATTCATGGTTTGCAGGTCAAAATTTTAAAGCGCCTCTCCGTCATTTAATGAGTGTTTTCGACGATAAGGGTGGCTATGCAGCATTAAAATCAAAGCCAGGCCTGTCTAAACTGCTTTGGAGCTGGACTGATATGAACTTCACAGTAGGGGATCTTGTTTTGAGACATCAAACGCCTACTTCGAATGAACATTATTCGGCACTCTCATTCATGCATATTCTTAAAAGGTCAGAGGTTTTTGATCTTAAAAATCGCATCAATCTTGATTTTATGGTATATAATTTTGTCAAAGATGAGGTGAGGTGGAGGCGGGTATTTAATTTGTCGCCGGATTTAAGTATGGAGCATTTTTTCCACCAAGGATTTTCGTTAAATACTCCACTCCTAAATGAAGAAGAGTTTAGAGTGTTGAGTCGTGCACTCAGTTCAGCTCGAAAAAGCCTTGCTGCAAATCCGGAGATGGACTTTCTGGAATTCACATTGCAAGAACGATATGGGATTCCATCCCGTATTAATTCTGATCCAAGCGATGCATTGTTGATCAAAGCCTTATTTGCGATCGGGGGTAGAAATTTTTGTTATTGGGATGGGGAAAAGAATGACTTTTGTATCCTCAAAAAAGTGAAAGACAGCTTGGGGCTGACAGAGGCGAGTTTGAGCCGGTATTCACCAGACGCGCTGAGAGTATATCTTTCGGGCTTTATCAAAACATATCCTTTAGATGACCTTTCGTCAGAAAAACAAAAAACAGTGGATCAGTGGCGTTCTAGATATAAGGTTGCAGACACAATAGATTTGAGTCGAATTGTAGTAGAGCTTATTGGGCTGGACTCCAACGCATTACTAAAGTGCTCTGATCCATTTTATCAAGAAGAAATTGTGAATTTTAATGGCATTAACGTGTTGCTTAATATGCTAGTTCAGCCTCCCTTAGACAGAGCAGATTTAATTATCAAGGCCTTGGGTGATGTAGCTTTTAATGATCCGAATCGAAAAGTGATTGTAAATAATGAGTCTCAATTTAATATCATTGCCTCGTATTTAAGCGATGCTAGTGAGTCGCAAAAAATAGAAGCGCAACGCACGATAAAAATCCTGGCGCAATCGTCTGAAATGCTGGAAGTAATAGCTATGAGGCTTATGGGACCACATCTTTATCTCATTCTACCCGCGCTACTAGATGCCTTGGGCCAAGCTGATGGTGCTAAATTCAATAAATATATTGAGTGCTGCATGACGAACGTTGAAAATCATCCTGCTATTGTCAATGCCTTAGCCATGACTCCAGTTGAACAATCCCTCCCCCTTGTATTTAAGATGTTGGAAAGGGAAGATCTAGCGCCTAATATTAAAATAAAGTTAGCTAAAACACTCATGAATTCCAGCTTTAGATATGCGATGAATATTCAAGTATATCCGGGCGCCTTAAATGCTTTGATCACATTACTTAAGGATGAGTCTCCAGAAATAAAGATTTATGCTGCAGCGACTTTAGGGAATATCACAGCGCTGGTTATTGGGGACAATCTTCCAAACGTAATTTCCATATTTAACGGGATGCTGAATCATCCTGATTTAAGTCAGCAATTTTCATCGCTGGAGGCATTGAAAAAAATTCCGAAAGAAATAATGTCATTGGCAGAAGATCAAAAGACGCCGTTAATCCAGTCAATTCTTAAATTGATTGACAGTCCCAATCAAAAAGTGCAAATCGCTTCCCTAGATTGTTTGTTTAATCTTTTAGGTATTGATCCTGAAAAGATACATATCATAATGAGTGATAGTAATAAAAGTCTACTTATTAGCTTGCTTCTATTTGAAAATGAGGCTGTTTGTAGCCCTGCGATTTCATGTATAGGGCGCTTAGGCCATTTTCATTCTATACGCAATAAGATCAATGAAGAGCATATTGGAATCCTTATAGGCCGATTAGACTCTCCCTTATTGATGATTAAAAAACCCGCGCTTTTTGTTTTATTTAGTATTGCGTTCAAGGGCTTCACAGATGCAACCAGTGTTGAGGCTCGTAATAAAATTGTGATGGCAGGAGGGGTTGCACCCCTTATAACGCTGCTCTATGATCAAAATGAAATCGAGAGAAAAATAACCACTGAATTTTTAATGACGGTTATAAGTGCAGCAACTGCGGAAGGTGAAAACAAGAAATTTAAGGTCGCCTGCCTTGATGCAGGTGCGGTGTATACGGCAATGAGTATCTTAAAAAAAGATAAAGACACTGGCGTGCCTGAAAAGGCAGACTTGAAGGCACTTCTTAGCTTGTTGGCACCAGAAGGGAGCTTGTATGCAGGCATTGTTAAAACTAAGGGTGATATCAGTCAACTGATTGCTTTACGTTTATCTAATTCTTACCCTGTAGAAATAATAAATAGCGCGCTTGCTTATTTTTGTTGGCGCAGTACACCAGCAGAACAAGAGAGAATATCCGCTTTGCGTGCACCATCTGCTCCAATGCTGCCTTCCGATGCTGGCGCTGCATGCGGTGGTGCGGGTCAGGGTTCTGGAGGAGGAGCAAGTGACGCAAGTGCTTTTGCGATCAGCCATATTTTTGGTGATCAGTCGGCTTCTGATAAAAAAGAATCAGCGGAACAAAAAATTTCTTTTGGTTCAATGAGCGATTAAATAACGGGCATGAAGGGCCTGTATTTTTTCTTTTAAGGTATGGAAATCAGAGTCGTTCACAATGACATCATCTGCGATAACTCGCCGTTCTGCATCGGTGGCTTGTTGATCGATCATTTTTCTGGCCAGATCTCGCTTAATTTGATCTCGTTTTTGGAGGCGCTGAATCCGTAAATCATCCGATGTTTCAATCGATAAGATACGATTTAAAAAAGGATAATCCTTGCGCCGTTTCAATAAAGGAATGGCGACGATGCAATAAGCACTTTGGCTTTTTTTGACTTGGGCTGCGACCTCATTCCGAATGGCTGGATGCAGTAAATTTTCAAGCCAGATTTTTGCATGCGGATCTTGAAAAATCAGAGACCGTAATTTGAAGCGATCCAATTCATGCGAAGGTAAAAGAAAATCCTCACCAAAATGGGCGATGACTTTACCTAATAAAGCTGAGCCTGGCTGAACCAGCTCACGTGCAATCAAGTCTGTATCAATGACATCAATCCCCAGATCGCGAAAATATTGTGAGGCTTGTGATTTTCCGCTGGCAATTCCCCCTATTAAGCCGATTGCCGCGGTCATCCGTGCAAAAATCCATAGACTGTGAAGATAACCAGGAGCAAAGTCACAATGCTAAAACGCGTCACAATTTTAGGTTCAGTGAGGCCCCCTAATTCAAAGTGGTGATGAATCGGTGCCATTTTAAAAATACGTTTTTTCCGCAGTTTATAAGACCCAACCTGTAAAATGACGGAGAGCGTTTCGATGACAAAAATGCCGCCCATGATCAGCCAAGCCAGCTCAGCCTGCAAGGCAATTGCCAGAAATCCTAACAAGGCACCCAGCGCAAGCGAGCCCACATCCCCCATAAACAGCCCTGCTGGAAATCCATTAAACCACCAAAAACCAAGTCCTGCCCCCATGATTGCGAAGCAAATCAGTAAGAGGCCTTGGGTTTCGGGATGTCCGCTCATCATCGTAAAAAAGCTAAAGCCCACGGCAACTAACATGATGGAGAGAATGGCTAAACCATCTAAACCATCGGTTAAATTCACCGCATTGCTGCTACCCGTTAAGACAAAATAAGCTAAAACAATAAAGCTGATGGGCCTTAAGATCAAAACCTGATGGGTGAAGGGCAGAATCAGTGCCGGCATCTCGCCTATGCTGTTAAAATAATGCTGAAACCAAAAAGCCAGTGCGAGTGAAAACACAGACTGCCAAAAATATTTCCAGCGAGACGCAAGGCCCTTCGAATGTTTCAAGATCAGTTTTTTATAGTCGTCCAAAAAGCCAATCGCCGCAAATAGCCAAAGCGTCAGTAAGCCCATCCAAACCAAGTTAAATCGCCATCCACCGCTCAGCAAAACAGCAGCAGTGATGGCGATCATAATCAAAATTCCTCCCATCGTAGGCGTGCCTTTTTTGCTGTAATGTGATTCTGGGCCTTCTTTGCGAATCACCTGACCGGCCTGCCATTTTTGCAGGAGTCTGATAAACTGATTGCCAAAAATCAGCATCACTAAAAATGCAATCCCAAAACTTAACATGAGGTACTCCTGTTTATGACTCAAAAATCCGGCATTCTCTACGTGCTTGCAACGCCGATTGGTCATCTTGCTGATTTCAGCCCGCGTGCGGTGAAGATTCTCAAAACGGTTGACCTCATTCTAGCCGAAGATACACGCCACAGCAAGCCACTGATGCAGCATTTTGGCATTCATACGCGCATGGAATCGTGTCATGAGCACAATGAGCGGGAAAAAAGCCTGGCGGTTCTTGCAAAATTAGAGGCTGGAGAAAATTATGCCTTGATTTCAGATGCAGGCACGCCTGTGTTTAGTGATCCGGGTGCGCAATTAGTGGATGCTGTTTTAAAAGCGGGCTATGCTGTGAGCCCGATTCCCGGTCCTTGCGCGGCCATTGCGGCTTTGTCAGCATCAGGGTTGGAGGGGATTCCTTTTCATTTTTATGGATTTTTGCCTGCACAGACTTCCCATAAACGTAAAATACTGGAGCCGATTTTTCAAAATATCACGGGAACGCTCTGTTTTTATGAGTCTCCGCATCGCCTCATGGAAACGCTGGATTTATTCAAGCAGATTTGGGGTGAAAATAAGATCCTGGTTTTAGCGAAAGAAATCACCAAAATTTACGAAACCATTCTCAAAAAAAGCATTGCCGAAATTTTAAGATGGTTGCAGGAAGACCCCAAGCGCCAGCAAGGCGAATTTGTACTTTTACTTGAAAATGCCGCTCAACAAACGGATGGAACGCAAATCACGCTTACGATCGATGAGATGCTTCAAGCTTTGATGGCGCAGATGAAGCTCAAAGAAGCCGTGGCATTGCTTGCAAATTTAAGTAAGCGACCCAAAAATCAGCTTTATGAGCGCGCTTTATTGCTGAAAGCGTCGCATCAATAAGTTGTGGGACTAAGCATTCACAGGCCAGGCGGGAATCGCAGCGCCATTGGGAAAGAGGCTTAAAGTCTCATCCAAAACGGGCTTGGAATGCATGATCAGCACCAGTTTTTGCAGAAGCGGATCATCCTTACGGCGATCGACGACGACAATCACATTGGCATAGGGCGCATTAGGGCCTTCTTTAATCAGGGCTTGATTGACATTAAAATGTGCGGCGGCGACGTAATCATTGGTCAAGGCACCCATGGTGACATCGGGTAAAGCGCGGGAAATATCTGCGGCATCGAGTTCTTTAAATTGCAGATGTTTGGGATTGCGGGTGATGTCATTCGGCGTTGCCAATAGTCCTGCGCTGGGGTTAAGCGTAATTAAATGACTTTGTGCCAGCAGCAATAAGGCCCGACCTTCATTGCTGGGGTCATTGGGAATCGCAATCAATGCATTGTTCGGTAAGGCATTGATGGATTTGATTTTGATAGAATAAAAGCCCAATGGATAGACAAAGGTTTTTCCGATTGGCGTTAAGGCCCAGCCGTGTTGTGCAATTTGGGTGTTCAGGTAGGGAATGTGCTGGAAAATATTGGCATCCAGCTGACCACTCGCCAGGGCTTGATTCGGCATGACATAATCACTAAAGACCACTAATTTGAGCGTAATGCCGTATTGATTTTTAGCGACTTGTGTTGCGGTCTGCATAATTTGTTCTTGCGGACCGGAGGTAATCCCCACCACAATGACGGGACCTGAAACGACGCTGGATTCCTCGCTGTGATAAATCCAGCTGCTATAGGCGATTGAAAAAATAATAACCAGCAATCCCCATCCGCGCATTGTCCGGCGTTTGGAGGAAAAATCACCCATCCACTGTAGTAATTGCACCATGACCACCAAAATGATAATGGTGTAAATCATCATTGGAATATCAAAGCGTTGATAGCCGTATCGAATTGCAACATCGCCGAGGCCACCGCCCCCCATCACGCCGACAATCCCGGTATAGGCGACCAATGAAACGACGGTGAGTGTGGCGCCTTCCAACAAGGTCACTAAGCTTTCAGGCAGAATCACTTTATAGATCAGCGGCCAGGGGCGAATTCCCATCGCATGGGCCGCTTCAATTAAGCCCGGATCGACTTGTTTAAAGGCCGATTCTGCAATGCGTGCGAAGAACGGAATCGCTGCAATCGTCAGCGGAACAATCGACGCATTCGTGCCAATCGAGGTGCCAACCAATAAGCGTGTAAAGGGAATCAGCGCGATCATCAAAATGACAAAAGGAATGGAGCGTCCGATATTGACGATGAGACTCAAAATACGATACAGCCAGGGTTTTTGCCAAACGCCATTTTTTCCGGTAATGAGCAAGAGCAGTCCTAAACACAGGCCACAAAAAACCGCGAGCACGCCCGCTGTAATCACCATGTAAAGGGTTTGCCAGGTACTAAGAATTAAGAGTTGCAGATGGGTTAACATAGCCTAAAATCTCCACGTCGATGCCTTCGGATTGAATGAATTGAATGCCCTGAACAATCGCCTCGCGTTGTCCCAGGAGTTCACAGATGCTAACCCCAATCGAGGCCTGATGGACCCAATTGAGTTGGGCTTGCAGGATATTGGTGGTCACGTTAAATTTTTTGAGCAGGCTGACCATGACGGGCTCGCCTGCTTTTTTGCCTAGAAAAGTCAGGCGTACCAGGGGGACAGAAAGTTCAGTCGGCTCTTTCAGCAATTGCGCCTCTAAAGCTTCAGGTAAGTCAATGTGCAGGCTGGAGAGCACAAATTTTTTGGCGAGTGGCGTTTTGGGGCGGCTGAAGAGTTCAATCACCGGCGCCTCTTCAATGAGGCTGCCTTGATCCAAAATACAGGCCCGATCACAAATGCGTTTGATGACCTCCATTTCATGCGTAATCAATAAAATCGTGAGTTTGAGTTCGCGATTAATGCCGCGTAATAATTCCAAAATTGAGCGCGTGGTTTCAGGGTCCAGGGAACTTGTCGCCTCGTCACTCAGCAAAATTTTGGGCGACGTTGCCAGCGCACGGGCAATCGCCACGCGTTGTTTCTGTCCACCGCTGAGTTCATGTGGATAGGCATTTTGACGGGTTGATAGCCCCGTTAAATCACAGAGTTGATCCACGCGTTGTTTGATTTCTTTGCGGCTCAAGCCGGTTAATTCAAGCGGTAATGCAATGTTTCGGGCCACGGTGCGAGAAGAGAGTAAATTAAAATGCTGGAAAATCATCCCCATATTGCGGCGTTCTCTGCGCAGGGCTTCGGTATTCAGCGTGGTGAGATCCACCCCATCAATCAGCACTGAGCCGGAGCTAGGTTTTTCCAGCAAATTCGCGGTCCGAATCAGCGTGCTTTTGCCCGCGCCACTCGGCCCCATCACCCCATAAATCTCGCCTTTCTCGATTTTGATATCAATCCCTTTTAAAGCGATAATGGGAGCGCCATTTTTATTAGGGTAGGTTTTATGAATCTGCTTAAGTTCAATCATTTTGGATCCCTTAAAGAAGAGTAGGCTCAGTTTAGCAGCAAGGGCTTGGAGGGTCAATTTTTTTATGGTATGGTGTATGCATTATTTTTCAATAAATGGTATGGAGGAGTAGTCATGATAAAATGCGTATTGTGGATGGCGTTAAGCTTGGTCACAGTCAGTAGTTTTGCAGATGCGAACTACAATAACTACTGGAGCGGCAATGTCTCGATGGGGGTGGGATGGTCTTCTTTTTCGGCGAATGATACAGTAGATTTTGGATCGGGTATACAGAGTCAATATGCGACTTCGAGTTCTTCTTCAAGTCTTCCTATTATGGGATTAGGACTTGCGTATAATGCGCCCTATCCAGGTGTGACTTTGGGTCTAGGTGTATCTGCGTATTATATGCATGACATCAATGCAGCCGGAGTCAAAACGGTGGTGGGAACCTCTGATACATTACAGTATTCTAGTCAAGGACAAAGCTATGCGTTGATGCTAGAGCCGAAATTTACCTGGACACAATATGCGATCCAGCCCTATGTTTTTGTGGGTGCGGGTGTGGCACTCAATGATTTTGGCAATTATTCAGAAACGCCGACAGATCCAAATGGAGGAGCCTCAGCAGGTACGCCATTTAATACTGAGGATGAGTTCAGTTTAGCCTATGAAATGGGTATTGGGGTGCAGTATGTGCTCAGTCAGAAAGCGAATGCACCGATAGTTGCGCTGGATTACCGTTTTATGAATTGGGGTAATGCAGGGGTTGCTGCGACAACCGGTCAAGTCAATGGAGAAGGCCTCAATTTTGGTAATTTAAGAACCAGCAGTGTCAATCTTAGTTTGATTGTACCGTTTTAATTCAAAGAAGGATCATAAAGAATGAAAAAGAAACTATTACAAATTTTATGTTTAAGTGGTGTGGCCAGTGTTTGTTTTGCGAATACACTCTTTTCAATTGTGCCCACTACCAATCCAGTAACGGTACGGAGTGATGGTTATGCCGTGGCGCGATATACGGTGAGAAATACGGGTGGCAATACCTATAGCAATATTACGACACCTGCATTGAATGTTTCAGGTGCATCGATTCAAAGCCTTGATAATACGTGTGCGGGAGCGAGTTTGGCGGTGGGCGCAAGCTGTAACTTTAATGTATTAATCAGCGGTGCGACAGCCCCCTCCACTGTCCGTCCTCGTGTCTGTGCAGCGAATGGCGTTGCTTGTAGCACTGCGAATTCAGCAAATATCTTAGCCGTAGATGTCACGCAGGTCAGTCAGGCTTATGCGTATTTACCCATTATCACAGAGACAGGGAATAGCGCAAATAAGATCGTCCCCGTTAATATTGCCTCACCTTATGCTATTGGAACCGGTGCAGGTAACAACTATACGTTTACTGAAAATATTGATTCGACTGGTTACAATGCCGATTTTGTAAGTCAAAATGGTCAATATGTTTATGCTATAGATAATCCTCCTCAAGAGACCAGTCCGGATCTCATTATTTTAGAGGTCACATCTTCTGGACTAATACAATTAAGCAAGACGCCTATTGGGTCTACTAGTTCGAAATCTTATGCGATCGTTGTTAACTCTACAGGCACACGTGCATATATTTCGGACGTTATAAGTGGAAATATTCTTGTGGAAAATATCAGTAATAAAAGGACCCCCACTGCAATGACTTCCATTAATTTAGGTTTAGGCGGGGCCGAGACCTATGTATATGGAATGGCCATTACTCCGGATAATTCTACTTTATATGCCACCGATGTTTTCCAAGATAAGATTTATATCCTGAATGTGGCAAATGATGTCAATCAGCTTGCTGCAACCTTAACGGATTTGTATCATCCGCTAGGAGTGGTGGTTTCTCCAGATGGAACTAAAGTGTATATTACCAATAATGGTTCCTCCGGGTATCCCTTAGATATTATTGATAGAACCGCATCTACACCAGCCCTCCAGAATCAAACCATTCAAGGGCTTACTAACGACGACAAACCTTCAGGCCTTGCCCTTTCTGCAGATGGAACTCAAATTTATGTTGTTGGAGAAGCAGCAAATGCAGTGTACACCGTAAATGCCTCTTCTTCTGTAGGGAGTACTTTGACCTTAGCGAATACGACCAATGATGTTGGGTTTTATCCGCAGGGGATTGCTATTTCCCCCGATGGATCCAATTTATATGTAACTGAGTTTTATGGTAATAGCCAGCAGACTAGTAATACAGTGCTTTATATCCTGAATGCAATAACGGGAGCGATTGTCGGTCAATCCGCTTCTTTAGGCGGGCGAAGTACTCCTTTATCCAACTTCGTAGGCTAATCCCGCGAAATCTGCACACAGGCCCGGATAAACGGGCCGTTTTCGCAGAAGATTCGGTTGGGATCCTCTGCGAAATGACTGAAGTCTGGATCGAATTGTGGCAGGCTGTGCGAGGCGTGAATGCCGTGTAATGGGTCTGCTTCAAAATGAAAAAACTCGAATTTGACGGCTTTGCCGAATAGGTCGCCGCAACTGGCGTAATGTTCGGCGAATTGTTTGAAAAAATGTTCGAGCAGGTTTTTGATATTGCGTTCATCTTCCAGGATATTGCGGAAACTGTAATTGGGGGAGAGGGACAGCAAAGTCGGGACTAAAAAGGAATAGTAGACTTTTGCGGTTCGTTTTAGATAGGCTGGGGCCATGATGCTGGGAATGTAATGTTTGAGGCCGTATTCTTCCAGATAGGCTTGCTGTAAGGTTTTGACTGGCGCAATGCGGTCATCTTGATCTTGCAGGGGTGCAAAAGCCATGACGGAGCCTGTTGAGATATTGATGAGATGTTTGACGGTTTCTAAAACATAGACATTCGGTTTGAGGCGGGTTTGCGCTTGCGCTTGCGCTAAAAACTGCCAAATAATTTCAAAAAACATGTGGTTGCGGGAGTGTCGCGTGTAGCACCAGGCTTGCTCTAAAAGCAGATTATAAAAAGGTTTCATTTTAGATTCCTGGGCTTGTTCAAACCAGCCTCGTCCAAAAATTAAAACCTGAGCACGCCACTTGCAGTTTAGAAATGGGGCCTGGGCGATATTCGCAAAAATTTTACCTTGATTAAACAAATTATGGGGGGGGGGGAGTTCGCTTAAACCAAAAGAACGGAGCATTTTGCTGTGGCTTAATTGATCCGTTATTTTGGGGAGCATAAACAAAGTCCGTGCTCCCGCAACAACACGCCATATTTGATGTTGATAGACGGTATTGGATTTGTCTAAAATTTCCCATGCGCCCATCATCGTGCCGGGTTCAAGTAAGTGAATAGGAAAAACGCGTTCATTAAAATCAGTAAAATATTCCGTTGTTTTGTTCAGGCAAATCATTGCTGGAACGCGTGTATAATCGAGGTCTTTCCGCAAGTCAGTCGGGAGCATTTCATCGTGAATGGAATGAAGATTTTCATTATAGTGAATATTCAGGCCGCGTGCGTCAATGATGGGCTCACCAAATAAGTATTCAGCAAGATAAAGCGTGGGTTGATCTTCAGGTGCAATCTCGTCAATCGCTTCCGCAAGGCCTTGATTGGCAGCTACAACAGATTCCCGTATATCAGACCATTTGACTTTTTGAATATCCTTCATGCTTATGATTCCACAAATGAAAAAGCGTCAGTAAATTCTTTATAGCACTATCTCGGCTGAGAGTCAAAATCTTCTTGTGCAGGTGCGTTAATTATTAATTAAATTTTGGTTGACAGGGGTTGTTTAAAAATATATTGTTATATTGTTAATGATTTGTTAACATTAAATAAAAGGAGAATAAAATGTCATTTAATCCAGCTATAATTGCTAGGGCTGATAATGCAAAAAATGCAACAAAGTCCGCTGCTACACAAGCGGCCATTGTTTCCCCCCCAGTTGTGGTGTCTACACTGTCAGCGCCTAAAAAAGTGTTAGTGGATGCACTGCCAGATAGGACCTGTGGATAGTCAATAAAACCTGATATTCCAGCCCGCGTGTTTGATAAATAGGATCAGTCACGTCGGTTGATGCTAAGCCAGGATGGCACATAATTAAGCCGCCATCTTGGCTTTCTTTTATGAAAGATTTGAGCAGTGCGGCATAATCACTTTTGGGATCGAAAGGATAGATGCCTGAAAAACTGGTATTATGGGGGATGTTATTTTTCAATAATGCTTTTCGTAAAGAAAGTCCACCGCTCATCGCAATGATAAGGTGTTTGATTGATTTAAAATTTTTCCAAAATTGAGGCTGAGATGAAACGCGGATCCAGGCTGTTTTTTCAGGATAATATTCGGCATAAACTTTAAGCAAAGCATCGCGGATTTGTGGAAGCTGATGGACATGTTGATGGCCATCAATAAAATCGGGCACATGGCCCATGACAGTTTTAAAGGCTTCGATTTGATGTTTGAGTTCGGAGATTAAATCGGCTGGATTGAGTTGATGTAAAAAAGCTTTGCGCATCAGGGTTGAAAGGGAGACCCCTGTATTTTCGGTTAAGTTAAAGTGGAGGCCACATTCTACTTTTGAGTGGCGTTTTTTCAGTTCAGCCCCAGCTTCCGGCCAGAGCGGCAGGGTGGTCATGCAGCTGGTTGCGCTGAGTTTACCCCGGTCAATCAGGTTTAAAATGCCCTGATTAATGCTGGAATTGAAACCAAAGTCATCTGCGCAGAGGGTTAATTTTTTTTGCATTTAACGTCCTAACAAGACCTGGTTTTGGTTTTGGTATAAGATTTTGAAGGGGCCCAAAATAGAGTGAAGTTGCGGTAAATCATGGGGTGAAGCCACTAAAAATACAGGCGCAGATGCGGTTTTCCACAGTGCGGGCAAGGCTTCAGGCAACACCAGGTTTGGCTGGCGGGGAGTGTGTTTGTAATACACGTCTTCCATGAGTTCGCGTCGCCAGGAATCTTCATTCCAGATATGGGGATCATTCCAGGGATAAACAACTTTGACATCATGCTGAGTATAGAGCAGTAGATCATAATCATAACGCTGATATTCAATAATGGTTTCGTTGGGATTGCCATTCTGATTGATGATCTGGGCGATGGGTTCGATACTTTTTTGATTGCGATCGCTTTCAATGGGCTTGATGAGGCTCATCAGAAAAGCACTTTGCAGGATAAAAAAGGCAATAAAAAAAGCCTGGCTGACTGATTTACGCGACCATTTAAAGGCGATCGCAAGTAAAATAATCCAGCTGACATTGATGATGAGGAGTGAAGGCCATAAAGCTGTGGCGGGGATATGGGCCGTCAGCTTAAGATCTGTTTTAATAAAAAAACTGGCGCCGATAAAGAGCAAAGCATAGACGATGGCAATTATTTTGATTTCTTTAAATTGGCGCGGTGTCTGCCAATACAGGGCAATATAACGCCCGATCATAAAGGCAATGGGCGGAAAAACAGGTAAAATATAGCCCGGTGTTTTAGAAGCAGGAATACTGAAAAACAGGGTGATTACGCCAATCCAGAGTAAAATAAAGGTTTCTTTCTCTGTTGCTTTTTGCCATAAAGATTGCACCAAAAACAAGCTCCAGGGCAGCATTCCAGCGACAATAATCATGATATAATAATAGGCAGGATTGCGCATATTGAAGCTGTGATTGCCAGAAAACCGAAGAAACTGTTGGACGTAAAAGAAGTAATAGGCAAATTCCGGATTGCGATGCTGCACCATTCCATACCAGGGTAAATTAAGGGCGAGAATGATTAAAATACCCAGCAGGATGTGCATTTTTTTGAGCAGCACCCAGCGACGATAAATCAAGATAAAGCACCCAATAATCAAAGCAGGAAAGGCAATAGCAATCATGCCTTTTGTTAAAAAAGCGAGGCCCGCAAAAAGATAGGAGGCATACAAAAAGCCAGAGCGCTTTTTTTCCAGCCAAAACAAAAAGAACCAGAGCGAAGCATCAATGAGTGAGGCAACCATTAGATCCATGTTGGTATAATGTGCAGCAATAAAAAATAAAGTTGAGGTCAGTAAAACCAAAGCGGCCAGCCATGCTGTTTTTCGATCATAGAGGAGGCGGCCGGCAATATAATTCATCACGCAGGCAAAAGTCGCAAAACCAACGGGGAGGAGGCGAACAGACCAAGGGTGCAGGCCCAGCGTTTTCATAATGATGATTTCAATCCAGTAAAATAGCGCAGGTTTGTCTAAAAAAGTCGTACCATTCAGGGTGGGGGTAATCCATTGCCCTGTGGCTAACATTTCGCGTGCAGCATCAACATAACGAGACTCATCCGGGTTCATGTAGTACAGCACACCCAACTGAAAGCAAAGTAAAGCCACGCAAAGTAAAGTCAGAATAAAAAGATCGCGTTTAAAAGAGGGGTGTGTCATGTATTCGTAGTGTAAAAAATATGTAAATTAATTATAATGGGTGTGAGACCAGAAAGATAGCGTGCAAAAGGCGGGCAAAATAAATGACTGAACTGAACGAACGACAGATTAAATGGCAGGCGCGTGCTGTTTTTGTTTCCTGCGTGGTGCCGGTGATGAATGAAGAAGCTGCGATTGTCCCTTTTGTGCAAGCGCTTTCCATTTTTTTAAAAGGGTTTACCGATGTCTATGAAATTATTTTGATTGATGATGGCAGTACCGATCGTACGCCTGATATTATTAAAAATGAGCTTCTATCTGATAAAATACGCTGGATTCAGTTTTCGCGTAATTTTGGTAAAGAAAATGCGCTGACGGCAGGCTTACATCATGCGCAAGGTGATGCGGTGCTGTTGATGGATGCCGATTTTCAACATCCCTTTGAGACGGCCAAAACTTTTTTTGAGTATTGGCGTCAAGGCTATGATATGGTTTACGGTGTGCGCGAAAATCGAGAAGATGAGGGCTATCTCAAGCAAAAAATAACGCGTCTCTTTTATCACTTGATTGGCAAAATGAGTGAAATTGATATTCCAGCGGATGCGGGTGATTTTAGATTGCTGGGTCGCCCTGTGGTTGAAGCCCTAAATCAATTTGGTGAGCAGGCGCGTTTTATGAAGGGGTTATATGCTTGCGTGGGATTTAAGTCAAAAGCAGTACCTTATGCCGTGGTAAAGCGGACTTTGGGTAAAAGTTCATTTCATTTTCGGAAATTATTTTCGCTTGCGCTGACGGGCATTATTTCTTTTTCTGATTTACCTTTGCGTGTTTGGACTTTAGTGGGGATGTTGATTTCGGGTATTTCATTTATTTATGCCTTATGGATTGTCTTTGATACGCTTTACTATGGGGTTAATTTGCCGGGTTATGCGACGATTGTCGTTTGTATTTTATTTTTTGGAGGGGTGCAGCTTTTGTCGATTGGCATTTTGGGTGAATATATTGCCCGAATTTTCAATGAGGTAAAAAAGCGCCCGTTGTATATCATCAAGGAGAAAACATGACGACCCTATTAAAACAAGAGGCATTAAAGCAAGCGGCACTGGATTATCATGAGTTTCCAAGGCCGGGAAAGGTTGAGGTTACCCCCACAAAACCGACCAATACGGTTGAAGATTTATCGCTGGCTTATACGCCGGGTGTCGCAGAACCTGTTCTTGCGATTCATCGGGACCCACAAAATGCCTATCGCTATACCAATAAAGGTAATCTGGTTGCTGTGATTACCAATGGCACTGCGATTTTAGGCCTCGGGAATTTAGGGCCTTTGGCCAGCAAACCTGTGATGGAAGGCAAGGGCGTACTTTTCAAAAAATTTGCCGATATTGATGTATTTGATATCGAAGTCGATGCCAGTAGAGAGTCTGCTTTTGTGGAAGCTGTCGTGGCCATTGCCCCAACCTTTGGTGGGATTAATCTGGAAGATATCAAAGCGCCTGAGTGTTTTGGAATTGAACAGGAATTGAAGCAGCGTCTAAATATTCCGGTTTTTCATGATGATCAACATGGGACTGCGATTATTATTGCTGCAGGCTTGTTGAATGCTTTGGAGTTACAGGGTAAAAATCTGAATACAGCGAAGATTGTCTGTTTGGGTGCAGGTGCTGCAGGAATTGCGGGAATGCAATTTTTAGTGCGCCTGGGTGCGCTGCGTGAAAATATTTTTATGTTGGATCGAGAGGGCGTGATCCATATTGAGCGGCACGGCTTGGGTCCGCATAAATTTGCTTTTGCGCGACATACAGATAAGCGGACGCTCGCAGAGGCATTGGCGGGCGCAGATGTGTTTATTGGCGTATCAGGCCCTGATTTAGTGAAACCTGAAGAAATTGCCTTGATGGCAGATAAACCGATTGTTTTTGCACTTTCTAATCCTGTTCCAGAAATTCATCCTAATCTCGTGCGTCAAGTCCGTTCAGATGCGATTATCGCAACGGGGCGTTCTGATTTGCCGAATCAAGTCAATAATGCATTGTGTTTCCCTTATATTTTCAGGGGGGCATTAGATGTGCAGGCGCGTGTGATTACGACGTCGATGTGTATTGCCGCGATGGAAGCTTTGCGTGATTTGGTGAAATTGCCTGTGATATCAGAAGTCGCTGCGATTTATCCCGCAGAGGATTTAAAATATGGTCCTGATTATATTATTCCCAAACCCTTTGATCCGCGTTTGCGTGAGATGGTCTCGAGTCGTGTTTCTGCTGCGGCCATCAAAGCCGGCGTGGCGGCTTTACCCAGTGGAAAAATCGCGCTAAAATAGCGCCCCGATCAAATAAAAAGGTTTTTTTAATCATGGAAAATAGCGAATTTAAAAAATATATGTGTCTGCTCTGCGGCTGGATTTATGATGAAGAATTAGGTGCACCTGAAGAAGGGCTTGCGCCAGGGACCCGTTGGGAAGAGGTTCCTGTCAATTGGACCTGCCCTGAATGCGGTGCCGGGAAGTTGGATTTTGAATTGATTGAGATTGAAGAGTAGTATTTTTGCTTCTCTTGCTGCTCTGGGGGGGGCTCTTACATCGTTCAAAAACACGGATTGTTGAAGAGGCAATTTTAGACTATGCAGAAAAAAATCAGGTTCGGCGTGGGGGTTTATTTTCCCTTGCGGGTAGTCTATCTGAGTCTGATGCAGATTTAATGCTTTCTATTGTTCAGCAGGGAAAAACCCGTAAGGAACTGGCAGAGATTTTATGAAATATTTGCTAAATTAAAAGCAGATTTGCGAAAACAGGGTGCGATGCTGATGGATTTTGATTTAATGATTGCAGCCATTTCCCTGCGAAATGATTTAATTTTAGTGACGAATAATCATATGCATTTTTCAAGAATACCTGGAATAAAATTAGAAAATTGGAGTCATGATGGAGCTTAACGGAATAATCGAAAGTTTAAAAGATCTGCGCAGTCGTCTGCAAGATCTTCGGAGGTCACTTTGACTTCGAAAACAAACAAGAACGTCTGACGGAAGTTGAGTTTGAGCTGGCTGAGCCGGATATCTGGAAGAAACCAGAGTGTGCGAAAGCGCTAAATAAAGAAAAAATCCAGCTAGAGCGTGTTGTTCAGGTCATCACGAGTTTAGATCGAAAAATTAGTGACAGTGAAGAAATGATCGATTTGTTGCGAGAAGAGCCCGATACTGGCTTGGCTGAGGATCTCCGCGCTGAAACCGAGTCTCTGGTGAAAGAAATGGAGCACTTGGAGTTTACGCGTATGTTTCGCGGTGAAATGGACCCCAATGCCGCATTTTTGGATATTCAGTCCGGTTCGGGCGGAACGGAAGCGCAAGATTGGGCGGAAATGTTGTTGCGCATGTACTTGAGATTTTGTGAAGCGCAGGGTTTTAAGGCGCAATTAATGGAAGTATCTGGTGGGGATGTGGCTGGGGTGAAAGGGGCGACGATTTATGTCGAAGGCCCCTATGCCTACGGCTGGTTGCGAACTGAAACCGGCGTGCATCGTCTGGTTCGGAAATCCCCTTTTGACGCCAATAGCAAACGCCATACCTCGTTTGCATCCGTATTTGTTTCACCCGAAATTAATGATGATATTGAAGTCGCGATTAATCCTGCTGATTTGCGAACGGATACCTATCGTGCGAGTGGCGCCGGAGGCCAGCATGTGAATAAAACGGATTCTGCGATTCGGATTACGCATATTCCAACCGGTGTCGTGGTCCAATGTCAAAATCAGCGCTCTCAGCATCAAAATCGGGATCAAGCGATGAAAATGCTGAAAGCGCGTCTTTATGAGCTGGAAGTGCAAAAGCGCAAAGAAGCTGAGCAAGCCATGGAAGACAGTAAAATGGATATCGGCTGGGGCAGCCAGATTCGCTCGTATGTTCTGGATCAATCGAGAATTAAAGATCTGCGTACCAACCTAGAGCGTACCGATACGCAGAAAGTCTTAGATGGTGATTTGAGCTATTTTATTCAGGCAAGCTTGAAGGCTGGGTTATAATATGTTGCTATTCAATTACTTATAAAAGTACTGAAAGAGAGCAAAATGAATGTCGTGACCTTTAGTGAATTGCGTAATAATTTAAAAGAAGTAATGGATCTTCCCAGTGATCAACATGAACCTGTTGTAATTCGACGTTCAGGGGTGTTGGTCCAGACGGATTAACCAAGAGCATCGCCTAGTGTATCAAGCTGAAAATCAAGTATTGCGAGTCATTTCAGTGCGATTCCATTATAAAAATTGAATTAGATTTACAAAAGCACCTTCTGCCATTACAATCTAATTTGTGAATTGTCTACGGTTAAAGCACCATGCCAAAAAAACGAAATCATCAAGCCTGGCTGGAGGGCGTTGCTCATCATCCCAGTCCTAATTTTAATAGGCGCCCGATTGGGATGGCGATTGATTTGTTGGTGATTCATTCGATTAGTTTGCCGCCAGATCAATTTTCTTCGGATGATGTGATTGATTTTTTTCAGAATAAATTGGATTGTTCAAAGCATGAGTATTATGCGCATTTGCAAGGAGTGCAGGTTTCGGCTCATTTTTTGATTAAACGGAGGGGTGACATTATTCAGTTTGTCTCCACTTTAGATCGGGCCTGGCATGCTGGGGTGTCTGCGTTTCAGGGGCGTGAAAATTGTAATGATTATTCGATTGGTATTGAGCTGGAAGGCTGTGATACGCAGCCCTTTGATGAGGCGCAATATCATGCATTGGCGGGCTTAATGTCTGTTTTGTTTGAGGCTTATCCGGGGATTGTGAAAGAGCGTGTGGTCAGTCATGCCGAAATTGCATTGCCTCCCGGGCGTAAAACAGATCCAGGGCCTTATTTTAATTGGAATTATTTGTGGGAAATTGATGCAAAAAGATAGTCTTCAGCGGTTTATTTTTAAAAATCGTGCCGTCCGTGGTTGTTTAGTGCGTTTGAATGAAAGTTATCAAACGATTACGCTTCAGCATCATTATCCAGCTGTTTTGTCTAAATTATTAGGTGAGACTTTGCTGGGTGTAGTGTTGATGTCTAGTCATTTTAAACAGCGTGGGCAGGCGACCCTTCAATTTCAAGGGGATGGCGCTTTAAAGCTGCTGTCAGCGCGTGTGACCGCTGACCATGCGATCAGGGGGTTGGTACGTGCGGAGCCTGATTTAATTTCAAATCAAAACCTGATCCAGGCGTTGCATCAGGGGCAATTGACACTGAGTTATGAGGATTTACAGTCTGGGCAGAATTATCAAAGTATTATTCCCGTTGAGGCACCGTCTATTGCGGACGCTTTGGCGCATTATTTTGTGCGCTCTGAGCAAGTCCCGACGCGGTTTTTTCTAGCCAGTACGGAGAAAACGGCGGTCGGCCTTTTGTTGCAGATCATGCCTTCAAAGGACCCCCTAATCGCGCGAGATGATTTTCAACATCTCACTGTTTTAGCGGATACATTGAAGGATAGTGAATTGCTGACCCTCAGTTTTGAAGAAATTCTGACGCGCCTCTATCATGAAGAAGATATTGAGATTTTCCCTGAAATCTCCCTGCATTTTGGCTGCAATTGTACGCTTGAAAAAATGGAACAGGTTGTGAAAAGTCTGGGTCTTTCTGAGGCAGAAGCGATTTTATCAGCGCATTCGTTTGTGGAAGTAACCTGTGAGTTTTGCAATCAAATTCATCGGTTTGATCAAAGAGATCTAGACCGAATATTTAAATAAGCTTGCTTTGTTTGTTTTTCTTTTATACAATTAAAGATCTTAAAGTAATCTGAATATATTATGGTGAAAGTAAAGTTTGGATATCATTTGCGCATCGCCATTGGATATGATGTGTGGCGGGTGACACAATGGCAAAAAATACTGCTTTGTCAGGAAGTTGAAAATTATTTTGAGACATTTGATGTGACGGCGTTCTCTCAGGCTTTGGGGCAAGTCAAAGTCAAGCGGTTTCAGGCCTATGAATTGATTTTAACGCGCGATTTTTGCACGGTCATGACCATCATGTTGGATGCTGAGTGGCAGCATCGCGTGAAAACACTCGCATTTATGGATGAAGTACGTGCAGAAATCACGCATGAAATCGAAGCACCTGAAGATTATTTTATTGATGCTCATCCCTTGCAGAGCGGTCCAGAGGGGCTGGAGGTGGAGGTTCTGCTCGTATCAAAATTAAAAATCAATGCGTATTTAAAAGCGTGTCAGGCCAAACATTTGCGACTTAAAGCGATTTATATCGAAGATGAAATGGCGTCAGGGTTGAATCTATTTCCCTGGAGAGAGAAACAGCTTCAGGATCATCAGCAGGCTTTTTATTTTCGGATTTTCCTCTTGCCGGCTTTGGTTTTTCTGATTGCTTTTTTGGGCCTATATTATGAAAATGGAATTTTAGTTCATCAGCAAAAAATTGCGCTTCGCTTACAAAAACAAGCGGAAAAATATACTGAGGAAAACCCAAATGCATTCAATCTCGGCGATGCTTTGCCATTGCTCCATCATCTCAACGAAGTGGATCAATTGAAAATTGATGTAGAGGGGGAGGTGAATGTGTCAGGTATGGCTTTAAAGTCAGAAGCAGTTTCACCTCAGATTCAGGCTTTATCTGACAATGCGGCGCTTGAAAAAAATTCCCTGCATGATGTGAAGATTCGTGAAGAGAAAGGAAAGGCGGTGTGGCAGGCGAGTTTTCAATTGTCGAGGGTTCATTCATGAAGCAAGTTTTGCAAAGCCTTTTAGGGCAATGGTTGATGAGTTTTTTCTTCAGTGTGATCGTCGGTCTTTTGATGTGGGAAATCTTCTTGCAGCCGGTGATTGAGCAGATTAATGTCCTGACTCAAAATAATCATCATATCAGTCAAAAATTGAAAAGCTTGCGGAAAAATGGAAACGGTACGTTTTGGTCAGCACCTCAGCTGTATCATTGGTTGAATGCCAATCAGCGTGCTTTTGGCATTCATGTTGTCGCAGTGGGTGCGGAGCATGAAGGCATTCAGCTGGTTTTAGAGGGGCCTCTTAAAAATATTTGCTTTGTTTTGAGGCCGCTCGCTCAAAGCAATTTAAAATCATTGTTCTGGCAGCATGATCCTGTGCAGATAGAATTACTGTTGAATGCAGTATCAATGCAGGAAAGTCCAATGCCTGAACCCCCTACAAGCCATCAATTGATTGGGGAGGCCGGTTCGCAACAGCAACGTTATTGTATTTATCAGGCTGGGGGGAAAATCAAAATGATAAAAAAGGGACCGCAATGTTGAAACACTTTTTAATAATCATCTTTTTTATTTTAGGCATGAGGCCGCTGCATGCGGAAGATCAAACCTTGGATCTGGATTTCACGAATGCGCCCGTGACATCAATTATTCAGACAATTGCGCAATTAGCAGGGAAAAATGTCGTGATTGCAGATGCGGTGACCGGCTCCATGAGTTTGCATGTGAATCATATGAATTGGCCCAAGGCATTGAATCTGGTTTTACAGGATCAAAATCTGAGTCTTAAAAATGTAGGCCAGACCTGGTATATCGGGCCTGTGGGATCCGCCTTGAGTCAGAACCCTTCCTCACAGATCACGGTTGATCCCCAAGCAGAAGCTATTCCGTTGCAAACTGATTTTATTCAGGTGCATTACGCAAATATCAAAGAACTGCAGGACCTGATTTTACAGGATAAAGCACTCTTAAGTCCGGCTGGACAGATTGTCATGGATCGACGTACCGGGACCTTGATTGTGAGTGATACGCCTGATCATTTAAAAATGGTTGCCACAGTGATTTCGCATTTGGATATTCCCGTGCAGCAAATTCATATTGAGGCACGGATTGTCATTGTTGATAAGTCAGCCTTGGAATCCTTGGGTATTGTTTTGGACCCATCCGCAACGAATGCAATGAATTTATTGGGCTCTGTCAATCAAGCATCGATTAATTTGCCCATTTTAAATCCGGCGGGAACGATTGGTTTTGGATTAGGTAAGCTTGCCGGTGCGGAACTGAATTTAGAGTTGCAGGCCGTAGAAGCATCAGGCGATGGAAAAGTAATTTCTGCGCCTGAATTAACGGTTTCCAATCATCAAGAAGCGTATATTGAACAAGGCAGTGAGATTCCTTTTCAGACCTCCACCTCCAGCGGTGCGACGCAAATTGAATTTAAAAAAGCAGTGTTGGGCTTGCGCGTGATTCCTCAATTAACTGAAAATGGAAAAATTAATTTGATTTTACAAGTCAATAAAGATTCCATTTCCCATCAGCCCAGTCCCGCAGGGGATATTCCTATTATTAATACTTCTCAGGTCAATACCAATGTCTTGATTTCGAGTGGTGAAACCATTGTGCTGGGCGGAATTTATGGCGAAGAAAAAGTGCATTCTTTGAATGAAGTGCCTGTTTTAGGCGGGATTCCAGGGATCGGCTGGTTATTTCGCAGTACCACGGACAGCGAAAAATATACGGATCTCTTGATTTTTGTGACGCCGAGTTTAGTCAGTCGTGCGAATGCCTGCCAAAATGAAGCTGAGTCATGCTAAGCGCTGCGATGGCGGCGGTTTCTGCACGGAGAATATTGTGATGTAAGCGTAATGGGGTGGCGTGATCTCTGACGGCTGCGTTGACTTCTTCCTTTGTAAATCCGCCCTCGGGGCCAATCAATAATTGACTGCTCGTGGGGTGGATATGGAGATCATAAAAAGCCTGTTTTGCTTCAGGATCAAAAATAAAAAGAGGGGGTGAGTCCGGGTTTAATTCAGCTAGAAAATCTAAAAATAAAAGGGGAGAATGCAAAGTGGGTAAAAAATTGAAGCCCGATTGTTCAGCGGCACTGATCATGATTTCTTGCCAATGCGTCATTTTTTTATCCAGCTGACTGCCTTTGAGGCGGCCCTGGGTGCGTTCACTGATGATCGGGGTGATGCTTTTGACGCCGAGTTCGGTTGCTTTCTGAATGATCCAATCCATTGTTTCATTGCGCGTTAATGCTTGGATTAGGTGAATGGGATAAGTTTCGGAGGGAGACGCCATTTGCAAGGCCGCGATTTCAAGTTGAATGGATTTTTTATCCAAGTGAATAATCGTCGCTTCTGCAAAATCGCCTTTTCCATTGAATAATTGTAGAGCGTCTCCCAGCTGAAAACGCAGCACACGCAGGTGTTGTGCTTGTTTGGCAGGGCATTCAAGTCGGGTTGGGCTTTCTGTGAGAAGAGGGCAGTAAATTCGGGTTGGCATTGGTGAGTAGATCCCTTGCGTGCTTTGTGATATGCTTTGCAGAAGTTTTTAGTTTAAGAGAATGTTGGTGATCAATCAAGATCTATTTAGCGAGCAGACCCGCATTATCGCAGCCATTGAAGCAATGAAAATCGGTTGTCCTGTCATCATGATGGATGATTTAGATCGTGAAAATGAAGCCGATCTCGTCGTTTCAGCTGAAAAATTGACGGAAGCCACGATGGCACTTTTGATTCGTGAATGCAGTGGGATTGTGTGCCTTTGCATGCCGGATGCAGCGCTTCAAAAATTAAATTTGGCTCAAATGGTGCCTGTTAATGAAAGTCGTTATGGCACTGCATTTACGGTCTCCATTGAAGCGCGGGTGGGCGTGACGACCGGGGTTTCAGCGCAGGATCGCCTCACTACGGTTCAGGTTGCCATTGCAGGCGACGCCAAACCTGAAGATTTAGCCCGTCCAGGCCATGTGTTTCCGTTGCGCGCCAATCAAGGGGGCGTTTTGGTTCGTCGTGGTCATACTGAAGGTTCAGTGGATCTCGCAATATTAGCCGGACTCAAGCCGGCTGCGGTGTTGTGCGAATTAATGAATCCAGATGGCACCATGATGCGTGGTGAACAGGTTTTGGCCTTTGCTGCGCTGCACCATTTCCCTATCTTAACGATTGAGGATATTGTGCAGTATCGCAAACAGCTTTAAAATTATACCAATGGACTGGTCAGACAGTATTTCCCTAAAAGTACGCCTTTTGATATACTGACCCCAGCCATGGTCCAAGTTGTCGAGGATGCGCTTAATTCTAGACCACGAAAGATTCTAGGCTACAAGACTCCACGTGAGGTGTTTTTTTCT